>NZ_CADFEC010000001.1:0-410501 GCF_902833195.1 Burkholderia sp. BCC1638 | reverse complement strand
GCGAGAAATAAGGTGCATCCTCGGGGCAAACTTCTCCGAATGGGCGGCGCTTCGCTTCGGTATCCGGCCATTCCCCGCCCACATCGCCGACCACCTCGCGCGATCGCCTATTAATCAGTGTTTCCCTAGGCGCACCGTGCCGGCCGCGCGACGCGCGGGCCGGCTGGACGTTGCACGGCCTTACTTCCCCGGCACCGGACAGGCCAGGTCACCTTCCTCGCAGGACAGATAACCCTTCAGCGTCTCGTTGCGCGTCTTGGTCAGATCGTCGAGGCAGGTCGACACGACCATCGGATACACGCTGCCGCCTTCGGCGTTCGCGCTGGAGAAGCTGCATTCGGCGTCGCGGTAGGCGATCCACGCGCGCTGCGCGTTCACGAGTTTCTCCGCGAGCGGCTTCGCATCGCGCAGCCGTGCGGTGACGGCCTGGTAAGTGCGGTTCAGGTCCGCGTCGGATTTCTTGTACGCGCGATCGGCGCACGCCGTCATCGCCGCCTGATCCGTCGCGTCCGCACAATTCGCCTGCGCATGGGCAACGTTGGCCGTCAGCGCGAGCGCGCACAGCAGACCGGTCAAGACACGCATGGATGCTCCTGTTTGTTTTCGTTGAAGTCGTGGAACGTGATGCCCGGCTTGCCGCCGCGCCTCGGTGCGCGACTTCGCAGGCGGACGGGCGCGACTTCCGTCGCGGCCGCCGCAGCGCGGCAATGCCGACCGCGATGCTAGCGCACGCGCGATCGATTGTCAGCCCGCGCCACGCGTGCCGCGCATGCAAAAAAGCCTGCACTCATGACGAGTGCAGGCCTTTTGGTACGGCTTTGCAGGCGGCCCGACGGCCGCTCGGCGAACGGCTTGCTCAGTGGCCGAAGTACACCGACGAACGATCGGCTGCTGCCGGTACGGTCACGCGCTGGCCCGACTGCGACGTCGCGACCGGGTTCGAGCCGTAGCCCGTTACGTCAGCCTGCGCACCGGTGTTCTGTGCCGCGGCGATCTTTGCCTGTGCAGCTTGGATGTTTTCCGGATAGTTCATCCAGTCGTTCGGGTTGTAGCCGGCCTTTTCGAGCTGGACCAGCTCGGCACGCACTTGCGCGCGCGTTAGCGGCTGCTGGTTCGATTGGGCGAACGAGACGATCGGTGCGGCCACCAGAGCGGCCAGTGCAACTGCCTTGATCAGCGATTTCATGATGCGTTACCTCCAGATTGTTTTGTCAGGCGCTTCCGACTCGGTAGTCGTTGCGCATGAATGGAAGTCTAGGAGGCCTGGCTATCAGGGTAAATACTTAAATCGCAAATTCACTGTTGACCGAATCCGTACAATTGCCGCGCATTCGGCCGAATCGTCAGAGGATTATGGCCGCATCGGAACCCAATATGCGGCAGCATGCTGCCACGTTTGCCCGGTTCAACGCATCAGCGGACCTGATCCGCGTCCGTGGCTGCCATGGACAGGTCGAACAGCAACGCCTTGAGGCGAATCCGGTCGTCGGCTGCCGTTTCGTCGAACGCCGCGTGGTGAAGCGCCCAGCCCGGCACCGCCGGATCGGCATGCACCGCTCGCACCGTGCCGTCGAGCGTGAGCAACGCCACATGGTCCCCATCCGTATATGGCAATTGCACGTGCAGCGGATCGCCGGCCGCCGCGAGCGCCCGGTCGACCGCGATCGACAGCCCGTTCAGGCTGAGATCGCGAACGATCCCGATCCCCTCCGCCTGCACCGGCCCGCCCGTACAGCGGGCGGCAATCCGCACCTGGACGCGCGGCTCGGCGCGCGTGCGCAGCCGGTCGACGAAGCCCGGCGGCGAAAGCACCATGAACGGCGCGGCCCCCGCTGCCTGCACCGCCTCGACCGTCGCACCGAAACGCGACACCGCCGACCGGCCGATCGCGACCGCCTCGACGTCGTCGCCGCGGGCAAAGTCGAGCACGACCGCCGGCTGCGGCTCGACGAACAGCGCGCCCGATGCGCCGATCCCGATCAACCGGCAGCGCTGCAGCACGCGGGTCGTGCCGACCCGTCGCCGGATGCCGATCGCGGCGCCGGCCGACAGCCCCATGCGCGTGGCCGCCGGCACGGTGTCGGATGCCGGCGCGGCGGGCTCGGCGTCACCACGTCGGCGGACGGGCCGGAAATGATCGAACAGGAAAGCATGCTGCGCGGGATCGTGCAGCGTCGTGCCGGCGGGCAGCAGCGCGGCGCCGCCCGCATCGTAGAGATCGAAGCCGAGCGGGACGCCGGCGGAGACGTCATCGCGCGCGAGCGCGACGTGATCGGTGATGAGCCGCATCGGAAAGGCGCGGAGCAACCGCGCGAGCTGTCGTGACAACGGTATTACGGCAGCATCGCGCGAAATCTGAACGTCTCGTTACTCCGAACCGCTGGTCGCGCCGGGTGAAACCGGCGCCGGGGCCAGCGCCGCCGACGGAGCCGGTACGGCCGAAGGGGCGGCCGGGGCGGAGCCGAGGCCCCCGCCGCCCGTGTTGCCCGCAGGCGTCGCGCTGCCTCCCGTCGCCGGCGGCTGCGCGGCCTGCGGTTGCGACGCGCCCGCCGACAGCGCGGCGGCCGATGCCGCCACCTCGGACGCCGGAACCCACTCCTCGACGATGCCGCCGGATGCCGCCTCGGGCGCCGACGCAGCCGATGCGGCCGACGCCGCGGCGGCGTCCGCCTCCGGCTGGCGCTCGATACGCTGCGTCCTGACGGGCGCCGGCACCTGCTTCGGCTCGGGCCCGAACCAGCCGTCGAACAGATCCGTCACGCGTTCGCGCACCGACGAGAACCAGCCGGGCGACGGCTCGGTATCGAATTTCAGCTTCGTGTCGACGATCCGGGCACGTTGCGCGCGCTGGAAGAAGTCGCCGACGATCGGCAGCGCGCTGTGCGCGCCTTGCCCCCAATAGTCGCTGCGCAGCGTCACGCGGCCGTCGTCGAAACCGACCCACGCGCCGGCCACCAGCCCGGGCTGCATCAGGATGAACCAGCCGTCCGCGTTGTCCTGCGTGGTCCCGGTCTTGCCTGCCACGTCGCCGCGAATGCCGAAGCGCGTGCGGATGCTGCTGCCGGTGCCGCGCGTCACCACGTCGCGCATCACGCCGAGCAGCGTCTTGTCGGTCTCGGCGTCGAGCGCGCGCTCGGGCGGCGCCGGCGCGTATTCGGCGAGCACGTCGCCCTGGCGGTTCTCGATGCGCGTCACCATCTGCGGCTCGACGTACAGGCCGCCGTTCGCGATCGTCGCGTACGACGCGACCATCTCCTTCAGCGTCACCGGGCTCGTGCCGAGCGCGAGCGACGGCACGCGCTCGAGCGGGCTTTCGCGCACGCCCATGTCGCGCGCGAGCCGCGCCACCGCCGCCGGTCCGACCTTCTCCATCACCTGCGCGGTGATCCGGTTGCGCGACAGCGCGACCGCGTCGCGCAGCGTCATCGGCTTGCCCGACGGCGGCGCGTCGTCGTTCGGCCGCCAGATCTCGCCGCCCTTCAGGGGAATCTCGACTGCCTGGTCGATGAAGGTGTCGTCCGGCTTCATCCCGTTCGCGAACGCGACGCCATAGACGAACGGCTTGAAGGTCGAGCCCGGCTGACGCCGCGCCTGCGCGACGTGATCGAACGGCTCGTTCGTGAAGTCGCGGCTGCCGACCCACGCGCGAATCTGCCCGTCACGCGGATCGATCGCGACGAAGCCGGCCTGCACGTCGGTCTTCGCCTTGCACAGCGCGCGCATGAAACCGCGGTCGGCGGCGAGCTGCTTCATCGCGACGGCATCGTTCTTGCCGGCATCCTGCGCGGCCTTGTACTCGGGCGACTCGCGCATGAAGGTGCGGAACACCTCATTGTCGGTGCCGCAGCCGTCGCGGCCGCTCCACGCGTTGTTCGCGATGCCCTGCAACTGGTTCGCCTGCAGCGTCAGCGCCTGGGTCGCCATCTGCTGCAGCCGCGAATCGATCGTGGTGCGCACGATCAGCCCGTCGGAATAGATGTTGTAGTCGTTGCGGTCGGCCCAGCCGATCAGCCATTTGCGCAGTTGCTGCGCGAAGTGCGGCGCGGGCCCCGGCGGTTCCTTCTGGCGCTCGAAATCGATGCGCAGCGGCCGGCGCTGCAACTGCGCGAACTGCGCCGGCGACAGCTTGCCGTACTTCACCATCTGGCCGAGCACCGTGTTGCGCCGCTGCAGCGCGCGCTCGGGGTTCAGCACCGGGTTGTAGTAGCTGTTGCCCTTCAGCATCCCGACGAGCGTTGCGCTGTCGAGCACGTCGAGCTCGTCGGCCGATTTGTCGAAATAGGTGCGCGCGGCCATCTCGACGCCGTACGCGTTGTACAGGAACGGCACCGTGTTCAGATAAGTCTCGAGGATCTGGTCCTTGCTGTAGACGGCCTCGATCTTCAGCGCGGTAATCGCCTCCTTCACCTTGCGCGTGAGCGTCGGCGCGCGGCCGATCTCGTCCGGATACAGGTTGCGTGCGAGCTGCTGCGTGATCGTCGAGCCGCCCTGGCGGCTGCCCGAGAACGTATGGAGCGCGGCCGACGCCGTGCGCTTCCAGTCGAGGCCGTGGTGCTCGTAGAAGCGATGATCCTCGGTCGCGATCAGCGCGTCGACCATGTGCGGCGAGATCTGCGTGAGCGACACCCATTCGCGGTTCGACGGCTTGAATTCCGCCAGCACCTTGCCGTCGGCGGACAGCACCTGCGCGGGCTGGTCGACGCGCGCCTTGCGAATGTCGCCGATGCCGGGCGTGAACGGAATCAGCGCCAGCACGTACAGCACGAACAGCACCGGCACGGCGGCGGCCGCGCGCAGCACGCCGCGGCGCGTCGGATGACGGAGATGGTGCCAGGCACTGGCCAGGACACGCTTGACGGGCACGGCGGCAGCGGCCGCGACGGGTTGGGCGCGCGCGACCCATTTGGCACAGAGGTCACGCACTGACGACACGTTTCGGCGATTCACGCGGGTGGGGGATCTGCTGGAAAGGCTGCATCGTACCAAAACTCGCGCGGCCCACCGGCCGGCGGCCGTCCCCTGCCCGTGCGAACGGTGCCGGATCGCGCATTTTTACAACAAAAAATGCGCGCGCCCCGCAGCGGGACCGCGCGCCAAACCTGGTACAACCCGGGTGCCATGCGCCGACGCTCAGCGCACGAGAAAACCGTAGGTCAGCGGATCGCGCTCGTCGACGATCCAGTTCGCGAACCCGCAGATGTGCGCGCTGCCCTCCACTTCCGGAATCACGGCCGGGATGTCGCCGACCGTCGTCTCGCGCAGCACGCGTCCCTTGAACACCGTACCGACGATCGACTCGTTGACGAGCGTGTCGCCGGCCGCGAGCAGGCCGCGCTGGTACAGCTGCGCGACGCGCCCGCCGGTGCCGGAGCCGGTCGGCGAGCGGTCGACCTCGCGATCCGCGAACACGCAGCAGTTCGCCTGCGTCGAGTCCGGATGGCGCGGCGCGTTCGCGATGATCGTGCCGTAGATATGGTTGATTTCAGGGATCTCCGGATGCACGACCGGATATTTCGCGTTCGCGGCGGCCTTCACCTCGGCGCCGAAGCGGATCAGCTTTTCCACCGCCGCTTCGCGCACCGGCAGGTCGAACGGCGCGCCGTCGACGTAGAAATAGAACGCGCCGCCGTACGCGATGTCGCCGGTCACGGTGCCGAACGACGGCGTGTCGACCGACACGTCGCGCTGCCAGATGAACGACGGCACGTTGACGAAGCGCACCGGCCCCGCGTGTTCGCCGTCCCATTTCACGAACGCCTCGATGAAGCCGCACGGCGCGTCGATGCCGACGCGCGTCTCCGGCACCGTGCGCTGCACCCAGCCGAGCTCGACCGCGGCGGTCGACAGCGCGATGACGCCGTGTCCGCAATGGTCGCTGTAGCCTTCGTTGTGCACGAATATCACGCCGAAATCCGCGTTCGCCGACACCGGCTCGGTGAGGTAGCCGCCGTACATGTCGGCGTGGCCGCGCGGCTCGAACATCAGCGCCGTGCGGATCTCGTCGGCGTTCTCCTTAAGCCATGCGCGGCGCTGGACGATCGTGTCGCCGGGCAGGCGCGGCAGGCCGCTCGTGACGATACGGAAGGCTTCGCCGCCGGTGTGGACCTCGACGGTGGAAAGGGATCGGGAAATTTTCATGGAGAATCGAAGGCGTGAAGACGAAGGACGGCGCCGCGGCGCCGTCCGGTGACGGTTACTTCGCGTACGGTTCGGGCAGGCCGTTGCGGATCACGTAGACGGTGGTCGGCGCGCCTTTCAGGTCGCCGCGTTCGTCGAACGAATAGGTGCCCGCGACGCCCGCGTAGTTCGACTTCGCCAGCTGCGCGATCAGCTTCGCCTTGTCGGTGGTCGTGCCGGCCTTGACCATCGCGTCGGCGAGCAGCTTCATGCCGTCGTAGTAGTTGACGCCGTAGACCTGCGTGTCCGTGTGATAGGTGTCGTGGTATTTCTTCAGGAATTCGCGGCCGGCCGGCGTCTTCTCGAGCGCGACGCCGCCCTGCGCGCAGTAGACGATCGACGCGGCCTCGCCCGCGACCTTGCCCATGTCGGCCGAGCAGATGCCGTCGCCGCCGAGCAGCTTCGCGCGCAACCCGCGCTGCTTCATTTGCTTCGCCATCGGCGCGCCCTGCGCCGCATAACCGCCGAGGAAGATCACGTCGGGATTGCTGGCCTTGATCTTGGTGAGAATGCCGAGGAAATCGGTCGCCGACGAGTTCGTGTATTCCTGGTCGACGATCTTGATCCCGTTCGCCTTCGCGACGTTCATGAACTGCTCCGCAACGCCCTGCCCGTACGCGGTGCGATCGTCGATGACGGCAGCGGTTTTCGCGTTCAGCGTCTTCGCGGCGAAGGTCGCCATCGTGCCGCCGAGCTGTTCGTCGCTCGCGCCGATCCGGAAGATGTTCTTGAAACCCTGCCGCGTGAGCGCCGGGTTCGACGCGACCGGCAGGATCGGCACGCCTGCGTTGCTGTACACACGCGACGCCGGAATTGCGACGCCCGAGTTGTACGGCCCGAGCACCGCGACGACGCCCTTGTCGACCAGGTTCTGCGCGACCTGCACGCCCGCCTTCGGGTCGGCCTGGTCGTCCTCGGACACCAGCTTGAACGTGACCGTCTTGCCGGCCACCTTCACGCCGGCCTTGTTGAGCTCGTCGACGGCGAGGCGCGCGCCGTTTTCATTGTCCTTGCCGTTCGCGGCCTGCGGGCCGGTCAGCGGTGCCGAATGGCCGATCATCACGACTTCCTGCGCGTGCGCGGAAGTCAGCGCGCCGGCGGCAACGGCCACCGAGAGCGCGGTAACGAAAGTTCGCATGGTTGTCTCCTGATTGGTTTTGTGTGGAACCAATGTAGGACACAAGTGGTCAGCATTCAAGCAATTTCAAAATGATTTTTGCGCTTCTGGTCACTTTCAAGACCAGACTGGCGTGATACCCGTCATTTCGGCGTGATGTCGCGCCGAACACGAAGAATATGCTGTTCGACGTAGAAGGCGGCCGCATCGGCGTCGCCCGACACGATCGCCTCGTAGATCAGCCGGTGCTCGGACACGTAGAGCCGGATCCGGCCCGCGTCGTAGATGCCGTCGTCCTTCAGCCGCTTCCACAGCGGCTGGTCCATCGTCTTCGCGACTTCCTCCGCGATCTTCACGATCAGCGCGTCGCCGGTCATCAACGCGAGCTGGCGGTGGAACAGCCGGTCGCTCTCGTTCCACAGTGCCCGCTGCTGCGGATCGTCGATGTCGGCGACGGTTTCCATCTGCGCGAGATAGCCTTCGGCGACGGGATCGGCGCGTCCGTGCGCGGCGGCGAGGCGCGCGATCGCCGGCTCGAGGATGAGCCGCACGTCGAGCGTCGACGTCGGGCTGAAGTCGGCGTCGGGCACGCTGTGCGTGTCGCCGCGCTGCGCGAGCACGTCGAGCGGCGCCGACACGACGTAGGTGCCCGAATTGCGCTTCGTGAACACCAGCCCCTCGTTCTGCAGCGCGCCGAGCGCCTCGCGCACGGCCGGCCGGCCGACCTGGAACAGCGCCGCGAGTTCGCGCTCCGACGGCAGCCTCGAATCGGCCGCATAGCGCCCCGCGCGGATCTCGTCGCGGATCTTCTCGGCGACCTGTTCGTAGATCTGCAACGGCCGGAAACCGGCTTCGAGCGATTCGGGACGTGCGGACATCATCTTGGGCTCCTGCCCGGTCGGGTGGTGGACGGGGAAACGGGTTCGCACTATACCGGAGCGATACCGGCGCCGGTGTATGCGACGCCCATCTGGACGGATATTAGAACCAAAATCGACCGTCTGCTGGCTTTTCCGGCTTGCCTGTCGGCGGGCAACTGGTATAGATTCGATCCAGAATGACTGCCGTCTCGATATTCGGCAGCCTCCGGGGCAAGTGCGCCATGCGCACGTCGTCCCCGCCCACCGACACAACACCGACCGACACGATGACCGCTCTCTCCCGGATTCCCGCGTTCGACGCCGCCGAAACGGCCGCGCTGCTCGACTACCCCGCGCTGCTCGCCACGCTCGCACACACCGTCGCCGAATACGCGGCGGGCGAGATCGTCAGCCCCGAACGCCTGGTCGTGCCGCTGCAGGCGGGCGGCGTGATGCTGTCGATGCCGTCGAGCGCACGCGACCTCGCGAGCCACAAGCTCGTGAACGTGTGCCCCGGCAACGGCGCGCGCGGACTGCCGACGATCCTCGGCCAGGTGAGCGCATACGACGCGACGACGGGCGCGCTGCGCTTCGTGCTCGACGGCCCGACGGTCACCGGGCGCCGCACGGCAGCCATTACCGCGCTCGGCATCCAGGCGCTGCACGGCGCCGCGCCGCGCGACATCCTGCTGATCGGCACCGGCAAGCAGGCGGCCAATCACGCGGAAGCGCTCGCGGCAATCTTCCCGGACGCGCGCCTGCACGTGCGTGGCTCGCGCGCCGACAGCGCGGCCGCGTTCTGCGCCGCGCACCGCGCGCAGGCGCCGCAGCTCGTGCCGCTCGACGGCGACGCGATTCCCGATGCGATCGACGTCGTCGTCACGCTGACGACGAGCCGCACGCCCGTCTATCGCGAAGCGGCGCGCGAAGGCCGTCTCGTGGTCGGCGTCGGCGCGTTCACCGCGGATGCCGCCGAGATCGACGCCGACACCGTGCGCCACAGCCGGCTCGTCGTCGACGACCCGGCCGGCGCGCGCCACGAGGCCGGCGACCTGATCGTCGCGCAAGTCGACTGGCGGCAGGTCGCGTCGCTCGCCGACGTGCTGCGCGGCGCGTTCGAGCGCAGCGGGCCGCTGCTGTTCAAAACGGTCGGCTGCGCCGCGTGGGATCTGGCCGCGTGCCGCACGGCCCGCGACGCACTGGACGCACGCGCGGCCGGCTGATTCCGCGGCAGCGGCCCCCGATCCGCCCCCCCTGCGCGGGCCGCACCCGGTGTCGCCCGCACACGGCCTCGCCTCTTTCCCGTACGCGTTGTAGGAAACGCCCTACAACGCGTCGCAGCGGCCTACACAAACTTCCAATTCGGCCGATTTCATTTTCGGCGGCGCAACACGATACTGCCGGCATGAATGCCAGCCTGTCGCCCGCCGTCGCACTCCGGGTGTTTCTCGTCGATCACGCCATTGCCGTCCGGCAACGGATCGCGCTGCTCGTCGGCGCGATCCGCGGCGTCGTGGTCGTCGGCGAGGCGGAAGACGGCGAGGACGCACTGACGCACATCCGCGGCAGCCACGCGGACGTCGTGATCGTCGACCTGCGGCTCGCTGACGGCAGCGGTCTCGACCTGATCGGGATGCTGTCGAAGGCTGCGCCGCGGATCGTCACGATCGTGCTGACGAACCACTCGGCGCCGGCATTCAGGGAGGCATGCGCGACGGCGGGCGCCGACTATTTCTTCGACAAGACCGCCGAATTCGACGCCGCATGCCACGTCATCGAATCCCTGGTGCGCGCTCGTGCGCACCGCCCCTGACCGAGCCGGAGTGACTCATGTCCACAGCCACCGCCTGCGCCGCCGACCCATCCGTCGCGCCTCGGCCAACGATTCCGCTTCCCGCGATCTCACGTAACGACGGCGCGAAGCATCCCGCCGCGCGCTGCTCGGCTTGCCTGATGCGCTCGCTGTGCCTGCCGCCGCACCTGACCGCCGCCGAATACGGCCGCCTGGACGCGATCATCTGTTCGACGCGCCAGGTTCGCCAGGGCGACGCGCTGTTCCGAACCGACGATCCGTTTCACAGCATCTACGCCGTGCGCGCGGGCTCGTTCAAGACGGTGATGATGCATCGCGACGGCCGCGAGCACGTGACCGGCTTCCAGATCGCCGGCGAAACGCTCGGCATGGACGGCATCGGCGGCGGCCAGCACTGCTGCGACGCGATCGCGCTCGAGGACAGCGTCGTGTGCGTCATCCCCTTCGGCGCACTCGAGGCGGCGTGCCGCGAAATGAAGCCGATGCAGCATTTCCTCTACCAGATGCTGAGCAGCGAGATCGTCCGCGAGTCGAGCCAGATGCTGCTGCTCGGCACGATGTCGGCCGAGCAGCGCGTCGCGCATTTCCTGCTGAATCTGTCGTCGCGCTTCGAGGCGCGCGGCTATTCGGCATCGGAATTCAACCTGCGGATGACGCGCGAGGAGATCGGCTGCTATCTCGGCATGAAGCTCGAGACCGTCAGCCGGATGTTCTCGCGATTCCATCGGGATTCACTCGTCGAAACGCGCGGCAAGCGCGTGCGGATCATCGACGCACAGGCGCTCGCGCAGGTGTGACGCACGGCGCGTCTCGCGTCATTGCGCGGTGGCGCCTGGCGTAGCCGCGTGCAGCGCGACCGCTTCGGATTCGCCCGTCTGCCATGCGGACAGTGCCTGCTCGGCCCGCGTGAACACGCGGCCAAGCACGTCGACCAGGTCGTCGCCGGTGCTGCACGGCAGCGATACCGGCGAGCGGCCGCGCATGGTCAGCTCGAGCCGCACGTCGTAGGCCAGGCCGCCGTCCATGCGCGGGCGCGATTCGATCTCCAGACGGCAATCCTCCAGCCGTGCACGGAATCGCTCCAGCCGCACCAACTGCACCCCCGCTTCTGCTTCCAGCGCGGCGGAACCCGCGAATCCGACGCAGACGATCTGCATGCCCACGCCCATGGCGCTCCTCCTGACGGGGTCGCCGCTCGTCGGCGGCGTTGCCTGTTCCTGTGTCTCCGTGCCTCGGTGTCCTGCGCGCGGCACGATCCTGCTTCACGCCGCGCGATGACGGCCGCGGCGATTACTGCCCTGGCAGCGTTGCATTCGCGCCGCCATCGGCACGATGCGGTTCATACGTTGAATGTCTGCGACGCCTTCATTTCGATCCACGTCATCCCGGCCCGCAACCCTTCGATCGCCGCCTCGTGCTCGGTCGGGTACGCATGACTGTGCTCGAACGTGTGGTGAAAGCGCGCCGGCCCGTTGCCGTGCTCGACCGTCACGCGGCACCGGAATTCGCCGGATTCGCACTGCCGCGTCTCGATCTCGACCGACCAGTCGCGCTCATGAATCGTGCCTTGCAGTGTCATGCATCCTCCTGCGGAATCAGTCATCCATCCGGAAGTGACCGCTGTGCAGCAACACCGGCCGGCCGCCGATTTCGTCGAGCATCCGTCGTGCCATCGCCTCGATCGCCGACCGGTGCGCTTCGAACGCATGCAGCAAATCCCGTTCGAGCAGCGACGGCGCGCCGAAATGGTCTTCCAGCGCTTCAGCCGTGATCGCGCACTGCACGCAGCGGCCGTCGACCAGCGCCGAAAACGCGACGACCAGATCGCGTGCGCAATATTCGGGCGGTTCCGGTGGAAAGGCTATCTGCATCTGTCCGCCTGTCATCGTCGGGACGATTCATGACGTGAGCATAACGGCCCACGCCGCCGCACGCTTGACCCACGTCAACCGGCTCGCTGCGCCGCACGAGGCGGCTCACCGTCGTGCCGCCCGACGGGGTTCAGCCCGCGTCCGTGTCGAGCGCCGCACCGCGCTCCGCGAGCAGTTCGCGCAACACGCTGCGATGGCAGCGGCGCTCGTCCTCGCAGTAGCAGCCGATCGAAAACGCGCTCGTCGCCGACAGCGCGGCGAGCAGGTCCAGCACCTTCGGCGCGTCGCCATGCGCCATCTCCGCGCGGAAGTGGCGCGTGAACGCGCGCCATTCTGCGTCGGTTTCGGCGGCCTGCGCCTGCGCGACCAGCTCAGGGCTCGGCGACAGGGTCGGCAACCACACATCATAGTAGTCGCGCGATGCGAATTCCGCCTTCGGTACGCCGCGCGGCGGTCGCCGCACCGTGCCGATCCTCAGGCCCTCGCCGGCCGCGCGCGGCGTGCCGAGCCGTACGATTCGAATAGCCATGCCGCTCCTTCATCATGCGTTCGATCCGCCATCGTACCGCCGCACCGCGGCCGCGCAAGAAAAAACCGGCTGTCTCCGCGAGGGAAACAGCCGGATTCGGCGATGCGATCGTGCGCCCGCGGGCGCGCCGTCAGACGCCGCTCTTCAGCACCTTGCCGATCGCATCCGCGACGATGCCGACGTTCGAATCGTTCAGCCCCGCGACGCACATGCGCCCCGAGCGCAGGATGTACACGCCGTGCACTTCGCGCAGCGCTTCGACCTGCGATTCGGTCAGGCCCGTGTACGTGAACATCCCGCGCTGTTTCACGTAACGCGTCAGTGCTTCGCCGCTGACGTGGTCGCGCAGGCCGTCGTGGATCGACTGGCGCATCCGCGCGATGCGTCGGCACATCGCGGCGAGCTCTTCTTCCCACTGCTTGCGCAGCGCGGGCGTGTTGAGCACGGTCGCCACGACCTTCGCGCCGTAGGTTTGCGGATTGCTGTAGTTCGAGCGCACCGCGCCGGCCAGCTGGCCCAGCACGCGCTCGGCCGCGGCCGCATCCTCGCAGACGACGCTCAGGCCGCCGACGCGCTCGCCGTACAGCGAGAAGTTCTTCGAGAACGAGTTCGCGACGAGCGTCGGCACGCCGCGGCGCGCCAGTTCGCGCACCGCGAACGCGTCCGCGTCGAGGCCCGCGCCGAAGCCCTGGTACGCCATGTCGACGAACGGCAGCAGCCCGCGCGCCTCGATCACGTCGATCAGCTTCTCCCACTGGCCTTCGTCGAGATCGACACCGGTCGGGTTATGGCAGCACGCGTGCAGCAGCACGATGCTGCGCGCCGGCAGCGCGTCGATCGCCGCGAGCATCGCGTCGAACTTCAGGCCGCCCGTCGCTTCGTCGTAGTACGGGTACGTGTTCACCGTGAAGCCCGCGCGCTCGAAGATGAAGCGGTGGTTTTCCCAGCTCGGATCGCTGAGCCACACCTGCGCGTCCGGGAAGTAGCGCTTCAGGAAATCGGCGCCCACCTTCAGCGCGCCCGAGCCGCCGAGCGTCTGCACGGTCGCGATGCGGCCGGCCGCACGCGCCGGGTGATCGGCGCCGAACACGAGCGCCTGCACGGCGTCGCGATACGCGGCAAGGCCGACCATCGGCAGATAGGGCTTCGGGCCGAGGTCGCGTTGCAGCGCGGTTTCGGCTTCGCGCACGGCACCCATCACGGGAATCCGGCCTTCGGCATCGAAATAGATGCCGATGCTCAGGTTGACCTTCTGATCGCGCGGATCTTTCTGGAAGTTCTCGTTGAGCGTCAGGATCGGATCGCCCGGGTACGCGTCGATGTGTTCGAACATGGCTATGTCGGTCTCGTTTGGAAGAATGGTCGTGATGCCCGTGTCAGCCGGCGGACGCGCCGTCGCGGATCGCGTAGCCCGCATTCTTCTGCCGGAAGCGATACCCGATCGCGAGCACCGCGAGCCATACGGGAATCAGGTACACCGACAGGCGGAGATCCGGCGTCAGGTACATCACGACGAGAATGCCGGCCATGAACGCCAGGCACAGGTAATTCGTGAAAGGATAGCCCAGACTGCGGAAGGAAGTCTGCTCTCCGGCGATGCGCTTGGCCTGGCGGAACTTCAGGTGGATCAGCGTGATCATCGCCCAGTTGATGATCAGCGCCGACACGACGAGGCCCATCAGCACCTCGAACGCCTTGCCCGGCATGAAGTAGTTGACCAGCACGCACGCGCCGGTCGCGAGCGCCGACGCGCCGAGCGCGGCGAGCGGAATGCCGCGCTTGTTCACCGAGCACAGCACCTTGGGCGCGTTGCCCTGCTTCGCGAGGCCGAACAGCATCCGGCTGTTGCTGTACACGCCGCTGTTGTAGACCGACAGCGCGGCCGTCAGCACGACCACGTTCAGCACGTTGGCGACCACGTTGCTGCTCAGCGCGTGGAAGATCAGCACGAACGGGCTGCCGCCGGTGACGACCTTTTCCCACGGATACAGCGACAGCAGCACCGCCAGCGCGCCGATGTAGAAAATCAGGATGCGGTAGATCACCTGGTTAGTCGCGCGCGGAATGCTGTGCTTCGGATCGTCGGCCTCGGCCGCGGTGATGCCGATCAGCTCCAGCCCGCCGAACGAGAACATGATCGCCGCCATCGACATCACGAGCCCCGACACGCCGTTCGGGAAGAAGCCGCCGTGCTGCCACAGGTTCGCGATGCTGGCTTCCGGCCCCGCATGGCCGCTCGCGAGCAGCCAGCCGCCGAAGCCGATCATCCCGACGATCGCGGCGACCTTGATGATCGAGAACCAGAATTCGGTCTCGCCGTACGATTTGACGCTCGCCAGGTTCAGGAGGTTGATCGCGACGAAGAACACCAGCGCCGACACCCAGGTCGGCACGCCGGGCCACCAGTACTGCACGTAGATCCCGACGGCCGACAGCTCGGCCATGCTGACGAGGATGTACAGCACCCAGTAGTTCCAGCCGGACAGGAAACCGGTGAAGTGGCCGACGTACTTGTCGGCGAAGTAGCTGAACGAGCCGGCGACCGGTTCGTCGACGACCATCTCGCCGAGCTGGCGCATGATGAAGAACGCGACGACGCCGGCCACCGCGTAGCCGAGCAGCACGGACGGGCCGGCCATCTTGATCGTCTGCGCGATGCCGAGGAACAGCCCCGTGCCGAGCGCGCCGCCGAGCGCGATCAGCTGGATGTGCCGGTTCTTCAGCCCCCGCTTCAGGCCGTCCTTCTCGTTTCCAGAAACCATGTCTTCTCCATTCTGCCCGCCTCCGCCGGAAGCGGTGCGGCGCGCCTCGGTGTGCCGGGCGCTGTTTTGCTGTGCCGGCGGCCGTTCGTGGAGCCGCCGGGTTGGGGGACTGCAATCTTCGCGCGGCAACACCCGCTTCCTGTCGGCAGGCCCGCCAGACCGGCCGCCGACCATCGCCCCCGCCCGCATTGCTGCGGACGCACACGAAAATCCGGCGTCAGTTTAGCGTCGCGACAGCGAAATCGGGTTGCGTAACCCGCTCATGCAAACCCTACATTATGAGATAAGATTGCATCCGGGAGACAGATGAGGAAACAAAAATGCCTGAACCGGTTCTCGATCGCATCGATCGCCACTTGCTGTCGGTGCTGCAGGAGAACGGCCGCGCGTCGAACCTCGACCTGGCGAAGGCCGTCGGCCTGTCGCCCGCGCAGACGCTGCGACGCCACCGGCGGCTGGAGGAAATCGGCGCGATCCGCCGTTACGAAACCCGTCTGTGCCCCGACACGCTCGGGTTCGGCGTCACCGCGTTCGTGCACGTGACGATGGAGCGCGGGCATATCCGCGACCTGTCGAAGTTCCAGAAGCTCGTGTCGGATCTCGCGCAGATCCAGGAATGTTTCTCGGTGACGGGCGATATCGACTACGTGCTGAAGGTCGTCGCGCACGACCTGAAGGGGCTGTCCACGTTCCTGCTCGAAACGCTGATGCGGATTCCCGGCGTGAGCGGCGTGCATTCCAGCGTGTGCCTCGACGAGATCAAGTGCACGAGCGCGATGCCGGTGGAAAGCTGACACGACTCCGCGCGACCGCCCGGGCGACGCAATGCCCGGCTGCCGCGCTCAGCGCACCGCCTCGAACGCGCTGATCAGCAGCGCACCGCCCGCGATCACCACGCATCCCGTCGCGCGACGCGGCGTCAGCCGCTCGCCGAGATACACGCGGGCGATCAACGCCGCGAACACCACGCTCGTTTCGCGCAGCGCCGACACCGGGCCCATCGGCGCGCGATCCATCGCCCAGATCACGATCGCGTACGCAAGCGCCGCGAAGACACCGCCGCATGCGGCCTTCGCCGTTTCGCCGACATCCTGCGCGAGCCGCAGCGGCCCTGCGCGCAGCCGGTAGTACGCGGCCATCAGCAACCCCGTCAGCACGAACATCCACGCCGTATAGCCGACCGTGCTGCCGCTTTCCCGCACGCCGATCCCGTCGACCACGCTGTACGCGGCGATCGATACGCCGGTGGCGAACGCGGTCGGCAACACCTGCGTCATCCGGTGCCGCGCGCCGCGGCCCCGCTCCATCCCGATCGCCATGATGCCCGCGCAGATCAGCACGAGCCCGCATTGCGCGCCCGCGTTCAGGCGCTCGCCCGCGAACGCCGCCGCGCCGAGCGTGACGAGCAGCGGCGCGGTGCCGCGCGCGACCGGATACGCGACGGTCAGGTCGCCGTGCTCGTAAGCGCGCACCAGCAGCAGCGTATAGACGACGTGGATCACCGCCGACGCGACGACGCAAACCCAGCTCGCGGGCGTGATCGGCGCGGCGGCCGGCAGGAACAGCAGCGCGAACAGCCCGATCGCGATCTGCAGCACCGTGGCCGAGCGCAGCCGGTCGCCGCTGCTGCGCACGAGCGCATTCCACGCCGCATGCAGGAAGGCGGCGCACAGGACGGCAAACAGAACGGGGATCGGCACGCTGAACACTCGCTGACGGCCGGCAACGCGAAATCGTCGCCGCGAGCCAACCATCGTATGAATGCGTCACCCGATTGTCAAAAAGGAACGCGGCCGGCATCCCGGACGAACCGGCCCGCCGTGCGCCATCGCCCGCCCCGCGCGACATCCGCGGCCATGGCCGTGCCGATCGCCAAATGTGTCGCCCGGGTTGCATCCGCTCCGTCCCTTTCCGCTTTCTTTCGCGCCGCGTCGCGCCGTAATGAAATCGATACCGCGGCGCAACCATCGCGAAACCGCTCCGCCCCCATATCTTCATACCGGACTGTTTCAATGCCGGTGCTCTATCGCGAGCTTCGCGCCGAACCGACACGGCGATGGGGCCGCTCTCCACCATCGAAACCTACCT
Organism: Burkholderia sp. BCC1638; assembly: GCF_902833195.1. Classification (NCBI taxonomy): domain Bacteria; kingdom Pseudomonadati; phylum Pseudomonadota; class Betaproteobacteria; order Burkholderiales; family Burkholderiaceae; genus Burkholderia; species Burkholderia sp. BCC1638. The sequence continues at coordinate 393,284 of NZ_CADFEC010000001.1, read as the reverse complement.
GGAGTTTCCCGATGTTCCGTCAAGCCTTGCTCGTCACCGCGTGCGCCGGCGCGGCGCTTGCGCTGTTCGCCTGCGGCGGCAGCGACGACCCCTCGTCGACGCCCGCCGTGTCGTCGCAGGATGCGCTGCAGACCGCCACGCCGATCAAGCACGTCGTCGTGATCTACGGCGAGAACGTGTCGTTCGACCACTACTTCGGCACCTACCCGAACGCGTCGAACCCGTCCGGCGAACCGGCGTTCACCGCGAAGCCCGGCACGCCGACGATCAACGGGCTGACGGGCACGCTGCTCACCGCGAACCCGAACTTCACGAACACGGCCAACGGCACCGACGCCGCGAACCCGTTCCGCCTGGACCGCACGCAAGCCGCGACCGCCGACCAGAACCACGCGTACACGGCCGAGCAGCAGGCCGAGGACAACGGCCTCGCCGACCTGTTCCCGAAATACACGGGCAAGGGCTCGTCCGGCGGCGCCGGCGCGTTCGGCACGAAGGGCCAGGTGATGGGCTATTTCGACGGCAACACCGTGACCGCGCTGTGGAATTACGCGCAGCGCTTCGCGATGAGCGACAACGCGTATACGACGGTCTACGGCCCGTCGACGCCGGGCGCGCTGAACGTCGTGTCGGGCCAGACCAACGGGATGCAGATCGTCAAGACGTCGAAGCAGCCGTCGACGCTCGCCGCCACGTCGTACTACATCAACGACGGCCAGGGCGGCTTCACGATGATCAACGACGTCGACCCCGGCTACGACGTGTGCTCGAGCACGACCGACCAGGCGATGATGAGCGGCAAGAACATCGGCGACCTGCTGAACGCGGCGAAGATCACGTGGGGCGGCTTCATGGGCGGCTTCAACCTGTCGACGACCAACAGCAACGGCACGACCGGCTGTAGCCGCAGCACCGTCGCCACCGCCGTGAACGCCGCGACGGCCGACTACATCCCGCACCACAACTGGTTCCAGTACTACGCGTCGACCGCGAACCCGCAGCACACGCGGCCGAGCGCGGTCGCAGCGATCGGTTCGAGCTTCGAAGCCGACGGCAAGACGGCCGAACCGGCGAACCACCAGTACGACAGCGACGACTTCTTCGCGGCCGTGAAGGCCGGCAACTTCCCGTCGGTCAGCTTCCTGAAGGCACCGGCCGCGCAGGACGCGCACGCGGGCTATTCGGATCCGCTCGACGAGCAGGCGTTCGTGACGAAGGTCGTCAACTTCCTGCAGCAGCAGCCGGACTGGCAGAACACGGCCGTGATCGTCACCTACGACGACTCGGACGGCTGGTACGACCACGCATACACGGCGCCGACGCATTCGTCGTCCGACGCGATCGACCAGTTGAACGGCAACGGCGTGTGCGGCTCGGGCGGCACCACCGGCGTGAACGGCGGCACGGTGAACGGCCGATGCGGTCCGGGTGTGCGCATCCCGCTCGTCGTGATCTCGCCGTACGCGAAGCAGAACTACGTCGACCACACGATGATCGACCAGGCGTCCGTCGTGCGCTTCATCGAGGACAACTGGCTCGGCGGCCAGCGCATCGGCGGCGGTTCGTTCGATGCGACGGCGGGCGACCTGCGCGGGCTGTTCGACTTCTCGTCGAAGCCGAATACGGCGCCGCTGTATCTCGATCCGACGCAAGGCACCGTGCTGAGCGCGGCGCCGTCGATCTGACCGGCATCGCGTAACCGGCAGCAGCAGGCCGGCGCATCGTGCGCCGGCCGTTTCCATTTGACGCGCCGCTTTCACGCGGCGCCCGACTTTCGACCGACAGCATGACAGCTCGTCCCGCGTTCCCGTCTCCCGACGCATCCGGCGCCGCCGCGCCGCGTTCTCCTGCCCGCGCGGTGCGCCGCGCGGCGTTCGCGCTCGGCGCGGCCGTACTCGGCTACGGCGCATTCGCGATCGCGTTTCCGGCCCGCACGCCGGCGGCGATCGGCGACGTCGTCGCCGACTGGACGGGCGCGAATCCGCATCCGGTCGTGCTGCAGCGCCCGGCCGCGCAGCCGCTGTCGGCCGTCGCGCAACTCGGGCGTGCGCTGTTCGCCGATCCGTCGCTGTCGGCATCCGGCAAGCAGTCGTGCGCGTCGTGCCACAGCCCCGACCATGCGTACGGGCCGCCGAACGGGCTCGACGTGCAGCCGGGCGGCCTCGCGATGACGCAGCAGGGCTACCGCCCGCCGCCGTCACTGATGTATCTGTATCGTCAGCCGAACTTCAGCATCGGCCCCGATGCGGGCGAAAACGACGCCGCGCCGAGCGTCGCGCAGCAGGCGGCATCGGCGGCCGGGGTCGTCAAAGCGCAAAAGGTGGCCGGCGCGTCGGCCGCGCCTCAGCTCGTGCCGCAGGGCGGGATGTTCTGGGACGGCCGCGCCGATACGCTGCAGCAGCAGGCGTTCGGGCCGCTGCTGAATCCGGTCGAGATGGCGAATGCGGGCATCGACGACGTCGCGCGCAAGCTCGCGCAGTCGTCGCATCGCGCGCAGTTCGAGCAACTGTTCGGCGCGCGCGTGTTCTCCAGCCCGCAGCTTCTGGTGTCGGAGGCGATGTTCGCGATCGCGCGCTATCAGGTCGAGGATCCGTCGTTCCATCCGTACGACAGCAAATACGACCGCTGGCTCGAAGGCCGTGCGCGCTTGACGCAGGCCGAATTGCGCGGGCTGCGGCTCTTCAACGATCCGGACAAGGCGAATTGCGCGGGCTGCCACTTGTCGAAGCCCGGCAAGGACGGCTTGCCGCCGATGTTTACCGACTACCAGTACGAGGCGCTCGGCGCGCCGCGCAACATGGCGCTCGCGCAGAACCGCAACCCGGCGTTCCACGATCTCGGTGTGTGCGGGCCGTTCCGCGAGGATCTCAAGGACCAGACGCAGTACTGCGCGATGTTCCTCACGCCGACGCTGCGCAACGCGGCGACGCGCCACGTGTTCTTCCACAACGGCGTGTTCCACACGCTCGACCAGGTGATGGCGTTCTATAACGAGCGCAGCATCTCGCCGCAGAAATTCTATTCGCGCGGCGCGGACGGCAAGGTCGACGAATATGACGACATTCCGCCGAAGTACCGCGCGAACGTCGACGTGACCGATGCGCCGTTCGACCGCAAACCCGGTGACAAGCCCGCGATGACCGCGCAGGACATCAAGGATATCGAAGCGTTTCTCGGCACGCTGACCGACGCGCCGGCACGCTGAGCATCGGCGGTCCGCCGCGCGTCGTCAGCGGCGCGCGCGGATGCAGAGGAACGCCGGAGCCAGCGACAGCTCCGCATGGAGCCGCTCCGACACGGCCTTCATCGCCGGCAGCGGCGTCGGTTCGACGAATCGCTCGAGCCGCCAGCCGGCGTCGGCGAGCGCGTTCAGGATGTCGGCAAGCGGCCGGCGCCATGCTTCGACGTAGGGCTTCGGTTCGCCGAAACCCGACCAGTAAAAGCCGAAACGGCTCGTATCGAAGTACGTGCCGTCCCCGCGCGTACGCTCGTCCATCCAGTCGCGCATCGGATGCGCCATCGAGAACACTAGCGGCGCGCCTGGCCGCGCGACACGCCTGAATTCGCGCAACGTCGGCGCGAGATCGCGCACGTAGTCGAGTGCGAGCGAACACAGGATCGCGTCGAACGCGTGGTCGGGCAGCCAGTCGAGCGGCGCCGCGAGATCGCCCTCGGCGACGTCGACCGCGAGCCCCGCGCAGCGCGCGCTCGCGAGCGCGACCATCTCGGGCGTGATGTCGAACGCATGAACGGTCGCACCGTGGCGCGCGAGATGCTCGCTGCAGATGCCAGGCCCGCAGCCGGCGTCGAGGACCGTCAGGCCGTCGACGTCGCCGAGCAGCGCCATCGTCGCCGGGCGCTCGTAGAGTGCGTTGTGCGCCTTGGTCGGCGCGATGTCCGCGTAGCGTTGCGCGAAGCTCGCATACACGCGGCGTGCGGATGGTTCGTTCGGATCGGTCATGCGGCATCCGTCGGCGGGAATCGGAGGCTCGATTCTGCACGATCGGCGTGCTGCTGGCGACGTTCGAGGTGCCGATCATTCATGACAGGCTGCGAGCTAACCGCACCTTGGCACACCGGTGGCGAATTGGACACGCTGCGGCTCGTGCAGCGGCCGCGGCCGAGACCGGCGCCAGGCGCTTGCGCGGAAGCCGGGAAACGGGAAACGGGAAACGGGAAACGGCAAGGATTGCGACGGCGCGCGCTGGCTACCGTGTCGCCGTCGCCGGCGTGCCGACGGTTGCGGCGGCATCCATCCGCCGCTCCGCCAGTTGCTGCGCGAACCGATACGCAACGAGCGAGCCGGCCACGGCCAGCAGCATCGGCACCAGGCTGTCGTGATTCACACGCGTGAACTCGAGCAGCAGCACGACGGCCGTGATCGGCATCTGCATCGACGCGGCAAGGAACGCGGTCGCGCCGATCAGCGCGCATCCGCCGATCGACGCGCCCGGCCACACGAGACTCCACATCCCGCCGAGCACGACGCCCAGCAGCGCGCCGTTCGCGAGCCCCGGCGTCAGGAGCCCGCCCTCCGCCCCCGCGCGCAGGCTGCCCGCCTCGATCAGCACCTTCAGCACGAGCAGCGTCGCCGCGACGCCGATCGTCAGCGTGCCGTCGAAGCCCAGTGAAGCCGGCCCCTTGCCATTGCCGAGCAGCTCCGGAAACCGCATCGCGAGCACGCCGATGACCGCGAAGTTGACCAGCGCGAGCACGGGGAGCAGGCGACCCTTCGGCGCATCCGCCCGCGCGCGAGTCGTGAGCCGCACGAAGCCGTAGGCGGCAAAACCGAACAGCGGCCCGCAGACGATCGACCACGCGACCAGCGGCGCGCTCAGCGCGAACGCGGGCACCGTGTACTGATGTTCGTTGCCGAGTCCGATCCATGCGACGGCCGCCGCGATCGCCGACGTGACGACGGCCGCCACCAGCGCCCGCAGTTCGAACGTGCCGAGCAGCACTTCGAGCACGAATACGGCACCGCCGAGCGGCACGTTGTAGACGGCCGCGAGGCCGGCGCCCGCGCCGCACGCGACCATCAGCCGGCAATCGGCGGGCGTGAGCCCCGCGCGGTGCGCGAGCCGCCCGGCCAGCAGCGAGCCGATCTCGCGCGGCGCGACTTCGCGGCCGAGCGGCGAACCGAGCGCGACGGTGACGATCTGGAGCAGCGCGTGCACCGTCGTGCTGACGAACGGCATCCGCGGATCGGCGGCGCGAACGGCCCGGCGGATGCTGACGAGCGGTTGGCCGAACCGGTAAAGCGCCCACCAGCCGCCGCCCGCGACGAGCCCGCAGACGACGAGCACCGCGAGCCGGCGCAGCGGCTCGGCGCCGGTCACGCCCGCGAGGAAGCTCTCGGTCCCGACGACGTGCGCCAGGCTGTAGCCGTAGGCCACATGCTGGATCGCGTGCAGCAGCAACGCGAGCAGCATCCCGCCGACGCCTGCGCCGACGCCGGTCAGGACCGTGACGGCAGCCATCCGCGCGAACGGGCTGGCCGACGGCGAAGAAGAAGCGGGAGCGGACGGGAGATCGAGGCGCATGAGGTCGGCGAACGAGAATCGACAAGACGGCGCGCACCATGCACGCCGCCGTCAGGACCGCATCGTAGGCTTCGGCCTCTCATGAGACAAACGTATTTTTCTGATCAACTCATGCATTTTTCGAATGCACGAGCGGCGGCGACCCATGGCGGTGCGCGCCGCCGCCCCGATCGCACTACTGCGGATACGTGATGCGCTCCGGCTCCCGCCGCATGATCACCTTCCCGTGGCGCACCGACAGCGTGGCCTTCGCCTGCCGGCGCACGGCTTCGTAGTCGCTGTCCGCGTCGAGTACGACCAGATTCGCCGGCCGTCCGACCGCGATCCCGTAGCCGTCGCCGAGATGCATCGTCGTCGCGCTGTGATCGGTCACGAAGTCGAGGCAGCGCTGCAGGTCCTGGTAGCCCATCATGTGGCAGATGTGCAGCCCGGCGTCGAGCACGCGCAGGATGTTGCCGTTGCCGAGCGGATACCACGGATCCTTGATCGAATCCTGTCCGAAACACACGTTCAGGCCCGCGCGGTCGAGTTCCGCGACGCGCGTGACGCCGCGCCGCTTCGGAAACGTGTCGAAGCGCCCCTGCAAATGGATGCTCTCGGTCGGGCACGACACGAAGTTCAGGCCCGCTCGCTTCAGCAGCCGGAACAGCTTCGAGCAATACGCGTTGTCGTACGAACCCATCGCGGTCGTGTGGCTCGCCGTCACGCGCGCGCCCATCCCGCGCACGCGCGCTTCTTCCGCGAGCACTTCCAGAAAGCGCGACTGCGGATCGTCGGTCTCGTCGCAGTGCACGTCGACGAGGCAGCCGGTGCGCTCGGCCAGTTCCATCAGGAAGCGGATCGAGCTGACGCCCTGCTCGCGCGTGTTCTCGAAATGCGGAATGCCGCCGACGACGTCCGCGCCAAGCTCGATCGCCTGTTCCATCAGCGCGCGGCCGCCGTCGAACGACTCGATGCCTTCCTGCGGAAACGCGACGATCTGCAGGTCGATCAGCCCGCGCGCCTCGTCCTTCACTTCGAGCATCGCCTTCAGCGCGGCCAGCGTCGGATCGGTGACGTCGACATGGGTGCGCACGTGCTGGATGCCGTGATCGCGCAGCATGCCGATCGCCGCATGCGCGCGCGTCTTCGTGTCCGCATGCGTGATCGTCGCCTTGCGCTCGGACCAGCGCTCGATTCCCTCGAACAGCGTGCCGCTCATGTTCCAGGCCGGCTCGCCGGCCGTGAGCACCGCGTCGAGATGGATGTGCGGTTCGACGAGCGGAGCAATCGCGAGCCGGCCGCCCGCATCGACATCGCCGGCGCCGACGGCGGCCACCGGCGCGGCTTGCGCGTCGATCCGCGCGATTCTGTCGCCGTCGATGCCGATCGTGAACAGCCCGTCGCGACCGCGCAGGCGTGCATTGAAGAGATTCATGTGGGTCCAGGCGTCATGCGGCGCCAGCGCGCCGCGTGGTGGGGAAAACCGGCTCCGGCGATGCGTGCCGCGCTTAGTTGAAATCCTTGATCGTCAGGCCGGTGGCCGCGCTCATCTCGTCGTTCGTCACGTCGCGCACGTGCTTGCCGAACGTCCACACATGCCGGCCGGGATCGCGCGCGCGATACATGCGATCGCCGTAGAACTGGTCGGCCGGCGCCTGCAGGATCTCCGCGCCGGCCGCACGTGCGCGCTCGCAGTGCGCGTCGATGTCCGCGTCGTCGGGAAGGTGCACGTGGACGTGCTGCGTGTTGCGATCGCCGATGTCTTCCGGCGACGCGATGAAGTCGGCCCATGTGCCGCCGATCATGACGAGGCCGTCGCCGAATTTCATTTCGGCATGCGCGATGTCGCCTTCCGGCGTGGTGACGACGATCGAGCGCTCGAAGCCGAATGCCCGTTCGAGCCATGCCAGCGCGGCTTTCGGGTTGCGGTAGCACAGCGCGGAACTGAACGACGGACGGCGAGGCGTGGTCATCGGATGTCTCCGGATCTCGGCATGGGTCTGCTCATTCTCCACGCGCGCGGCGCGGCAATCAACTCCCGCACCGGTGACGCCCGTGTTGTCAATGCGCGACACGGCGAACGCCGCTGGCCTGCATCTCGCGTCGCGCCGTCGACGAAAACTCACGCCATCCGGCCTCCGCATCGATTTGTGAACGCCATGTGACGCACTCTTGCGCAACTCGCAACGGTGCACTCGCGCGCCGGCGGCCGCAATCGCGCGACCCCGCCCCTACACTTGCGCCGAACTTTGGTCACTCGTCCCACACGCAGGAGCAGTTACATGAACAAAACCCTGATTGCCGCCGCATCCGCCACCGCGCTGTTCGCCCCGCTCGCGCATGCACAGAGCTCGGTCACGCTGTATGGCCTGATCGATGCCGGCATCGCGTACACGAACAACGCGGGCGGCGCATCGCTGTGGCGCATGACCAGCGGCACCGTCAACGGCAGCCGCTTCGGCCTGCGCGGCACGGAAGATCTCGGCGGCGGCGTGAAGGCGCTGTTCGTCCTCGAGAACGGCTTCAACGTCAACAACGGCGCGCTCGGCCAGGACGGCAAGCTGTTCGGCCGCCACGCGTACGTCGGCCTGACCAGCAGCGGCTACGGCACGCTGACGCTCGGCCGCCAGTACGACACGATGGTCGACTTCGTCGCGCCGCTGTCCGCGACGGCCGGCGACTTCGGCGATACCGGCTTCGCGCACCCGTTCGACAACGACAACCTGAACCACTCGGTGCGCATCAACAACGCGGTGAAGTACACGAGCGACACGATCGCGGGCTTCAAGGTCGGCGCGCTGTACGGCTTCTCGAACTCGACGAACTTCGCTGGCAACCGTGCGTACAGCGTCGCAGCGAGCTACACGAACGGCCCGCTGAAGCTGGCCGGCGCTTACCTGCAGATGAACGGCACGAAGGGCTCGACGAGCGCGAGCCCGGGCGCGACGGACGTGGCCGAAGCGAAGAGCGTGAGCCAGGGCGGCTGGTCGGTGGGCGCGGACCGCATGCGCAGCTACGGCGGCGGCGTCAGCTACGTGTTCGGTCCGGCGACGGTCGGCTTCGTCTACACGCGTTCGCAGTACGACAACTCGGGCTCGTTCGGTTCCACCGGCCAGGTCGCGTTCAACAACTACGACGTGAACGTGCGCTACGCGGTGACGCCGGCCGTCAGCCTCGGCGCCGCATACGTGTACACGGACGCCAGCGTGTCGAACCCGGACAGCAAGCACGGCACCGATCCGAAGTGGCACCAGGTCGACCTGCAGGCGGTGTACAAGCTGTCGCGCCGCACCGACCTGTATGCGGAAGCGATGTATCAGCACGCGTCCGGCCGCGGCTATCAGGCGTTCATCAACACGTCGGGCGGCGCATCGAGCACCGCGAACCAGATCGTCGGCACGATCGGCATGCGCACGCGCTTCTGAGTTCGGCGCCGCAGGACCGCACGTCGCCCGCCTGCCGCGAACCTGTCTTGACGGACGGGTTCGTGCAACGCGGGCGACGTGCGTCAATGTTGTTCCATCTGGAAATCTGCTTGCCTGGAATCGGGGTTTTTGCGCCCGCGTGCGCTGCATAGACTGGCATCGATGGTTCGGATCACACATCGATCGCCGGACCGGCCTCACACCTCGCCTACAGGAGAACATCGTGAAATCGCTCGTCGTTACCGCCGCCGCTGCCGTCCTGCTTGCCGCACCGGCCCTGTCGTTCGCTCAGTCCGCCAAGTCGCCCGTCACGCGCGCGCAGGTGCTGCAGGAGCTCTACGACCTCGAATCGGTCGGCTACAACCCGTCGCTCGGCGATGCCGGCAACTATCCGGACGACATCATGGCCGCGCAGGAACGCCTGGCGGCAAAACGGCTCGCCGAGCACAAGGCCGCGCATGCCGCATATGGCCCGGCCGGTGCGGGCGCAACCGAATCGGGCGTGGCCGTCAAGCCCGCGCTGTGAATGCATGACGCCACGCCGCGCCCGCATGACACGTGTCCTGCGGGCGCGGCGTAGTTCGCGCGAACCGGTCCGTGACGACGGATGCGCCCGGACCGCGTGCCGTCGGGCACGCGGCCATCTTTTTACGTAGTCGCGTATTCGGCGTATTCGCCCTCAGGCGGCCTGCGGTTCCCGCTCGATCGCGTTCAGCATCTCGACGTCGTGCGCGATCATTCCCGGCACCTGCGCACGCAGCATCTCGACCCAGGTGCGCACCTTCGCGTCGACGAAGCGGCGCGACGGATACAGCGCATACACGTTCATCTTCTGCAGGATGTGACCGGGCAGCACACGCACGAGCGTGCCCTCCTGCAACGCGTCGATCGCCGCGTACAGCGGCAGCATGCCGATCCCGATGCCGTCGCGAATCGCGAGCGCGAGCGATTCCGCCGTGTTGGTCTGCACCGGCCCCGCGACATGGATCTGTTCGACGCCCTCAGCGCCTTCGAGCACCCATTCGTGGGTCGGAAACGCCGGCGTGCAGAGCGTCAGGCACGCATGCGCGCCGAGATCCTGCGGCCGCGCCGGCGTGCCATGACGCTTCACATACTCCGGCGACGCGCACAGGATGCTGAAGGTCGAGCCGAGCAGATGCGACACGAGTTCCGAATCGGGCAGCGACGACGCGGTCACGACCGCCATGTCGCTCGTGCCGTCGAACAGGTCGGGCATGCGCTGCGACAGCGACAGCTCGATCGATACGTCCGGATATTGCGTGTGATAGCGCGTGAGCGCGGGCATCACGTAGTGATGACCGACGCTCGCGAAGCTGTGCATGCGCAGCACGCCGGCCGGCCGCTCGTGCGCGCAGCTCGCCTCTTCCTCGGCGCGATCGACGTCGGCGAGGATCTGGCGGCAGCGCCGCAGATAACTTTCGCCGGCCGACGTCAGCGCGAGGCGGCGCGTCGAGCGATTCATCAGACGGGTGCGCAGGCGCGCCTCGAGTTCCGACACCGCGCGCGACATCGCGCCCGTCGTCGAGTTCAGCGATTGCGCGGCCGCGGTGAAACTGCCCGTCTCGACGACGCGCGTAAACACCCGCATGTTTTGTAGGGTATCCATTCCTGTGAGCCACCTGTAGCGGAGCCGCTATTTTCCTCCAGCGGATGCGACAGATTGTTACGCGCCCTGCAACTATCGTTTCCCTGCAGCTGCGTTAATGCCCGCGCGCCGCACTCCTACAATCGGCGCCTCATCAGTCGAATGGACCCGTCCGGACGCGCCGCGACACCGCACGCGCCCCCCTCTTTCTTCATGAAGCCACAACCTGCGATCGAGCGACCTTCCATCGAACCGGCACGATGGAGAACCTGGCTCGATCCGCTCGGCGGCGCCGCGCGCGACTGGGCCGCGAGCGACGGCCTGATCTGGCTGCATCTCGCCAAGACCGTGCTCGCCGCGCTGCTCGCGATGGGGATCGCGATGCGGCTCGAGATGTCGCAGCCGCGCACGGCGATGACGACCGTGTTCGTGCTGATGCAGCCGCTGTCGGGGATGGTGTTCGCGAAGAGTTTCTACCGCGTGCTCGGCACCGCGGCCGGCCTCGTCGGCGCGCTCGCGCTCGGCGGGCCGTTCGCGCAGCAGCCGGAGCTGTACATGGCCGGCATCACGCTGTGGATCGGCGGCTGCATCGCGCTCGCGGTCCGCAACCGCCATTTCCGCTGGTACGGATTCGTGCTCGCCGGCTACACGGCCGCGCTGATCGGCCTGCCCGCGGTGATGACGCCGCAGACGCTGTTTCAGTCCGCGCTCACGCGCGCCGCGGAAGTCGCGCTCGGCATCGCGTGCTCCGGCGCGGTCAGCGCGTTGATTCTTCCCCTCAGCTCCGCGAAGGCGCTGATGCGCTCGCTGACCGCCCGTCATGTGAAGTTCGCGGCATTCGCGGCCGGCGCGCTGTCGGGCGATCTTGCACGCGGCGATTTCGAGCGGCGCTTCGCCGATTTCGTCGACGAGATCGTCGGCTTCGAGGCCAACCGCGCGTTCGCGTCGTTCGAAGATCCGCACATACGCGCGCGCAGCCGCCGGCTTGCGCGCCTGAACAGCGAGTTCATGAATGCCTGCACGCGCCTGCATGCGCTGCACCAGCTCGTCAAACGCTTGCGCGCGAACCGGTCCGACGCGGTGCTTGACGCGCTCGCGCCGCACATCGATGCACTCGCGCAGCGGGTGACCGCGTTGCGCGACGAGCGGCAGCGCGGGATCGCGTCGACCACCGGCGCGCTGCTTGAACTGCGCCGCTTTCACGGCACGCTGCCGAAGGCTGCGCGCGCGTCGCGCCGCGAGATCGAGGATCACGCGGCCGGCGGCCTGCTCGACTTCGACACCGCGATCGAGCTGATGTATCGCTTCATCGGCGAGTATCTCGGCTATGCCGACACCAACGCGTCGCTCGACCGCGACGATCATGCGTTCGAACGCTCGGTCACGCACTACGCGGTGAAAACCAATGTGTTCTTCGTCGGCTTCACGTTCCTGCGCACGCTCGTCGCCGTCGGCGCGATGAGCGCGTTCTGGATCGCGTCCGAATGGCCGAGCGGCTCGCTCGCCGTCATCGCCACCGCGATCGCGTGCGCGCTGAGCTCGACGTCGCCGCGTGCGCCGAAGTTCGTCGCGCAGATGGGCGTCGGCGCGGCGTTCGCGACGGCCGTCGGCTATGTGTTCCTGTGCTACGTCTATCCGAACATCGACGGCTTTCCGCTGCTGTGCGCGGCGCTCGCGCCGGTGCTCGGCCTCGGCGCGTTTCTCGCGATGCGTCCGGGCCTGTCCGGCTACGGGATTGGCTTCGCGGTGTTCTTCTGCCTGCTCGCCGGCCCCGATAACGCGATCGCGTATACGCCCGAGGTGCTGATCAACAACGGTTTCGCCATCGTCGTCGCGATGCTCGCGTGCTCGATCGTGTTCGCCGTGGTGTTTCCGACCCACATGCCGTGGCTCACGTCGCGCATCGCGCACGACCTGCGCCGCCAGGTCACGCTCGCATGCGAAGGCACGCGCGACGGCCTCGCCGCACGCTTCCAGTCAAGCACGCATGACCTGATGGCGCAGTTGCGCACGCTGCTCGTCAAGCGCACGCGGCAGCATCGCGACGCGCTGAGCTGGATGCTGTCGACGCTCGAGGTCGGCCATGCGGTGATCGACCTGCGCGACGAGCTGCACGGGTTCTGCGAATCGAAACCGCCGCAGACGCAGCACTGGACCGCATCGATCGATGCGGTGCTGCGCGAGCTGCCGCGCTTCTTCGACGATCCGACGACGGGCCACCATGCGCGCACGCTGAAATCGGTGAATCTGGCGATCCGCGCCGCGCAGCACACGCTGCACGCGTGGTACGCGGTGCCCGACGAACGCCGCCGCATGCAGCGCATCGTCGGCTGCCTGCACTTCATCCGCAGCGCGCTGCTGGACAAGGACGCACCGTTCAATCGCCATCGTCACTGACCGTCGACGGCGGTCGGCGGCGATCGATGCGCGCGCAACGTCATCCTTGTTCCGATTGGAAATAAGCTCTGCACCCGCGGTGATTAATCTCTAAGCAGTGCGAGCCTATAGTTTCCTCACTGCCAGCGAGACTGGCACTGACCCAGGAGAAACCCAAATGAAGCCGCTGCACCTCGCCCTCGTTGCCCTGTCGCTCACCGCCGCCGTCGCGCATGCCCAGCCCGCGCCGGTCGACGCCGCGCAGCAACCGGCGAACCGCGCCGAAGCCGTCCAGGCCGCGGGCCGCGTCGATCGGGCGCAATCGAAGCAGGAAGACCCGAACGCATGCGTCGGCCCCGTCAGCTTCTGCAACGTCTACTTCGGCAGCTGAGCATGACGCCGCGTCGCCACGGTCAGGCCCGCCGCGCACGCATCGCACGCATTACATGCGCGCGCGCACGACGCGCCGGCCGATCGCCGCAACGACACTGTCCGCCACGCCGCTTCGATTGAAGCGGCGCATGCCGTTTCAGGCGCCGCGCCCCGGCCGCCACCCCACCTCGCGCAACGCATCCAGCAAACGCGCCTGCCCCAGCCCTTCGACCCGCGCGCCGCGCGATTCGACGTCGCTTCCCGCCACCAGCGCATTCACGATCGCTTCCTCCACCGCTTCCGCCGCCGCGACGAACAGCGCGGAGATGTGGTCGTTGTTCACCATCTTCACGGCCGTCGTCGGCACGCCCTTGCTGCCGTAGTTCGCGGCCGGCAGCCCGTCGTTGCCCGTCGCGAACGCCAGGAAGATGTCGCCGCTCGAATCCTCGGTGCCGCCGCCGACGCGGGCCAGCCCGACGCTCGCCCGCTGCGCGAGGCGCGTGCACTGATGCGGCAGCAGCGGCGCGTCGGTCGCGATCGTGACGACGATCGAACCCATCCCGGCCTCGCCTTGTGCATCGGGCGCGCGAAAAGGCGAATGCACGTGCCGCAACACCTCGCCGACCGGATAACCGGCCACGCGCAGCATCTCGCGCACGCCGTAGTTTGCCTGCACGAGCGCGCCGACGGTCCAGCCGCCCGCGTCGGCCGCGACCACGCGCGACGCGGTGCCGATGCCGCCCTTGAACTCGTGGCAGATCATCCCGGTGCCGCCGCCCACGCCGCCTTCGGCGACCGGCCCCGACCGCACGGCGGCCAGCGCGCGCAGCACGTGCGCGGCGCTCACGTGTTGCCCCCAGATGTCGTTGAGCAGGCCGTCGTAGGTTTCCATCACGACCGGCATGCACCAGTACACGCGGCCGGCCGCCGCTTCGCGCTCGTTCGCGACCAGCGCATCGCGCACCGCGCCGACGCTGTGCGTGTTCGTATACGCGATCGGGGTCGTCAGCAGGCCGGCTTCGCGGATCCATTCGAGCCCGGTCGCGTCGCCGTTGCCGTTCAGCACATGGACGCCCGCGAAGCACGGCGAATCGTGCGCGGCGCCCGCGCGCGGCTCGATGACCGTGACGCCGGTGCGGATCGACGCATCGCCGTTCTCCACGTTCAGCGTGCAATGTCCGACCCGCACGCCCGGTACGTCCGTGATCGCGTTGAAGCGGCCCGGCGTGCCGAGTCCGATGCGGATGCCGAGATCCCTCGTGCGCATGATGCAATTCCTCCGTCTTTCGATGGTTCGGTGTTCGATATGGTCAGAGCGAGCGGAACGCATCGCTGTGGCGCGCCCAGACCGCATACATGACGAGCGCGGCCACCAGCAGCCCGCCGATGATGATCAGGTCGGTCGGCTTGGTCGCCGTCGCCAGTGTCGTGTAGAGCGTGTACGCGGCGCCCGCGACCGCGACGAGCGGCGTCACGGGCCACAGCGGCATCCGGTAATGATGCTCGACGTCGCGCCGCACGAGCCGGCTCGCCAGCGCGGCCAGCCCGACGACGAGGTAGATCAGCAGCAGCAGGTCGACCGTGAACGCGGTCAGCTCGTCGAGGCTCGACACGAACACCAGCCCCGACGACGGCACCGCCAGCGCGAGCGTCGCGAGCCACGGCGACTCGAAGCGTGGATGGATCGTCGAGAACGCGCGGTTGCAGGTGCGCGACCAGAGCGCATGCCGGCCGCTGCTGTACAGCAGGCGCCCCATCGTGATCACGATCGCGATGATCGCGTTGAACACCGACAGGAAGATCCCGCCGCTGACCACCCGCGACACCGCCGGGTTGCTCAGCGAACGCACGACATAGCCGATCGGGTCGGCGCTCTTCGTCAGCTCCGTCAGCGACGGTGCGCCGAGCACGATCGCGGTGAGCGGAATCAGCTCGACGACGAGGATCACCAGCAGCGAATAGATCACCGCCTTCGCGACGTTGCGGTTGCCGCCGCGCAGGTCTTCCGCGAGATAGGCGGCGGAGCCGAAGCCGTTGTAGCAGAAGATCGCCGTGCCGATCGCGGGCACGATCGCCGCGAGCGTGGCCGGCACCAGCGCATTGCCGCTCGCGACGACCGGCGCGATCAGCGCGTCGGCGCCGCGATGCGGGGAGCCGAAGCCGAGCCCCGCGATCAGCATCAGCACGCCGATCTCGACGACGAGGAACGCGCCCGTGATCCACGCATTCGTCTTGATGTTCAGCATCCCGAGCACGTAACTGAGCAGGACGATCGTGAGTGCGACCGACTGGTTGCCGAAGTGCGTGCCGAGCGCGTTGTTCAGGTACGGCGCGGCGCCGCTCGCGAGCACGGCCGGGATGAACACGCTGACGGACAGCACCGTGATGAACGTCAGGTAGCCGGGCAGCGTGCCGAACACGCGCTTGGCCATCACGTATTCGCCGCCTGCGCTGCGATGCGCGGCACTGAGCTCCGCGTAGCAGAGCGCGAACGCGAGCGCGAGCACGCCGCCGAGCAGGAACGACAGTACCGCGCCGCTGCCGGCCTGCTGGATCGCGAACGGCGCGATCACGAAGATCGAGCTTGCGGGCGTCACGCCCGACACGGTGATCATCACCGCGTCGCGCACGCTGAGCGTCTGCGACAGCGCGCGTGGCACGTCTTCCGTGGCAGGCGTCGCTTGCAGCGTGCCCGTCGATTCCGACATCATCGCCATTTCGTTCTCCTGTTGCTCCTACCCTGCACTTTTTTGAACACCCATACTCGGGCCCGATTGATTGCGTGGCAGTCTAGGAAGCCAAATTCAGGACCGCTATTCCCCCTTCGTGTTACACCCTTCGGTGGTGGTATGGATCGACTCTTCTCCGAAATCGCGATGCACCAGGCGCTTGGCCGCGCGATCGATCATCTGGGCCAGCCGCGCTTCTGGCGCTTCCTGGTGCTGCTGCTCAACGAAATGGTGCCGTTCGACAACGCGCTCGCGACCGCGATCGGCCGCGACGGCGTGCCGCTCGTGCTCGACGAATACGACACGGGCGGCTCCGACAGCGCGTCGCCGGTGCCGCTTTACCTCAATGGGTTATATCTGCTCGACCCGTTCCTGCAGGCCGCGCACGACGGGCTTGCCGACGGCTGCTACCGGCTCGAGGAAGTCGCCCCCGACCTGTTCCGGCAGAGCGAGTATTTCCTGAGCTACTTCCGCGATGCGGTCGGCGACGACGAAATCCAGATACTGCTGCGGCCGAACCCCGACTTGCTGCTGTCGTTGTCGCTCGGCGCGTCGGCGCGCTTCGACGTCGAGCCGCTCGGCAAGCTGACGGCCGCGATGCCGTGGGTGCTCGCGACGATCCGGCAGCACTGGCGGCTGGTGGGCGATGCCGCGCGCACGACGCCCGACGACGATCTCGGCGCGCGCGTCGAGCAGGCGCTCGCGCGCTTCGGCGCGGGCGTGCTGACCGATCGCGAGATGTCGATCGCAAGAATGGTGCTGCGCGGCAATTCGTCGAAGGCGATCGCGGAGCGGCTGGCGATTTCGCCGGAGACGGTGAAGGTGCATCGGCGCCATCTTTACGCGAAGCTCGGGATCTCGTCGCAGCCGGAGCTGTTTTCGCGGTTCATTCAGGCGTTGGGGGAGGATGCGGCGGGCTGAGCGCGATGCCGCCGCGTCACGACGGTCCGACCGCCGCCGCCCGTCGTGTCGGCGCGATTGCCAGGTGCAGCGCGCGCTCGGGCCGCAGCGTCACGTTCAGCGTCGCGCGCGGCGCCGCCATGCCGGGCGGCACGGACAATTCATGACGCTGCAGGATCATGGCCGCCACCACCGTCATTTCCGTCATCGCCAGATGCTGCCCGAGGCATACGCGCGGCCCCGTGCCGAACGGCAGGTACGCGCCGCGCGGAATCGCCGGCGCGTCGTCGGCGAAGCGCTCGGGCCGGAATGCCTGCGGTTCCGGAAACCACCGCGCGTCGTGATGCATCAGCTGAATCGGCAGCATGAACAGCGTTCGCGCCGGAAACTGCCATGCGCCCAGCGCGACCGGCCGCGATGCGCGACGGCTGATCAGGATCGGTGCCGCCGGATACAGGCGCATCGTTTCCTCGAGCGTCTGCGTCAGATAGCGCAATGCGGCGCGCGTGTCGGCGGTCGGCGCGCGGCCGCCCAGCACGCGCACGACTTCGTCGCGCGCGGCGGCCTGCGTGGCCGGATTCGCGGCCATGTTCCACGCCCACCAGGTCAGCGTGGCCGCGGCCGTCTCGTGACCGGCCAGGAACGCCGTCATGCACTCGTCGTGCACGGCTTGCAGCGGCCAGGCGCGCACGTCGGCGCGGTGCAGCCGCAACAGGCGCGACAGCAGATCGTCCGGCCAGCCGTGCTCCGGCATGTCCAGACGCGCATGAAGTTGGCGGTCGATCAATCCGTTCAGCACCGCCAGCGCCCTCGCCTTGCCGCGCTTCCACGGCATCCAGTCCGGCACGCTGGCCGGCTGGTAGAACTCGGCGTTCGCGGCCGCGCTGACCGTGCGCACGGCTGCCTCGGCCACGCGCGCGTCCGCGCCGATCGCATCCGAGAACATCGTGCGCATGATCACGTCCATCGCAAGCGACGTCAGTGCACTTTCGATCGGCCAGTGCGCGTCGTGCGCGGGCCACTGCGCGAGCGCATGACCGGCCGTCGCGGCGATCGACGGCACGAAGGCCTGCACCGGTTTCGGCATGAAATTCGGCTGCAGCGCGTGCCGCTTGTCGCGCCATGCGTCGCCCTCTGCAATCAGCACGCTGTGCCCGTGAACCTGCGAAAACACGCGGATGCCGCGCTCCCAGCGCACGAACGCATCGTGATGCGTGACCAGCAACGCGCGCACGAGCGCCGGATCGGTCACGACCACCGCATGTTCGGGCCACATGCGCAGGTGCACGACGTCGCCATGCGCGCGCTGCCAGCCCGCGAGCGCACCGGTCAGGTCGCGCGACATCGCGCGCAGGAGCCGCCACCCCGTCAGGCCGGCACGCGGCCCCGGCGGCCATACGCCGGGCGGGTGAAGCGCGGGCGCCGCATCGGCGGCGTCCGCATCAAACGGGCATCGGGAAGAGGATCGTGTGTTCATGCGCCGGATTGTCCGGATCGACGCGCTGCGGGTCTTGAACGCAAACGACATCGACACGTGCGGCGCCGGTCCCTATACTCCGGCGTCATGCCCTTCGGTCCGTCTCCGACATTGCCGCCGTGTCCCGATCCGCTCGCGCGTGCGCCGCGCGTGCTGTGCGACGGCCGGTCGCCGCCCACGCGGCTGTATCAGCCGCCGGCTGCGCTGCAAGGCGCGGTCGTCGCGATCATCACGCGCGACACGCGCGGCTTCACGTTGAGCGACGCGCAGCGGCTCACGCATTTCCCCGCGTCGCCGATCGTCTGCCTGTCGTGGTATCGCGGCCTCGACGTCGGGCTCGTCCGGCGCACCGGCGACGGGCCCGTATGGCGGCCGTTCGGCGCATCGGCGACGCTGTCGGGCAGCCAGTCGATGCCGGTCGCGAGCTGGGCGCCGACGAGCGGACAAGGCGGCATCGTCTGCCTGCATGCCGATGCGGCACGCGCGCTGTTCGGCGTCGCGTTGCCGGCGATCCACGACACCTTCGTCGACGCGCATGCATGTCTCGACGACAGCTGGCGGCCGCTGCTCGATGCGCTCGCCGATGCCGAACACGACGACGACGCGCTGGCCGCGCTCGACCGCCACCTCGCGCCGCGCTGGCATGCGCTGCGCGGCAGCGTGTCGCCGCTGTCGTCGCTGCGCGATGCGGGGCGCAGTTGGGTCGGGCGTCTCGCGTCGAAAGCGCGCGAATGGCGGTACACCCACAGCCCGCGTCAGGTCGAACGGCGCATCAAGTCGTACAGCGGTCGCTCGTTGCGCGACTGGCAAACGCTGGTGCGCACCGAAGGCGTGTTCTTCGCCGCGCGCGACCGTCAGGACGCCGGGCAGCCGGTCGACTGGGCCGCGCTCGCGCTGGACGAGGGATTCGCCGACCAGGCACACCTGAGCCGCGCGACGCGGCGCATCACGGGCTTCTCGCCGACCGAGTTCGTACGACGCTTCGCCGAGGACGAATCGTTCTGGATGTACCGGCTCTGGGTGTGACGGGCCGCGCCCCGTCACGCGTCAGCCGCCCGATTCGATGAACCCGCCCTCGGGCGCCTGGTGCGGCACGTACCAGCCGAAATACACATCGGCCTCGACGATCCGGCCATCGCGGACACGCAACCGCTCCGCATTCCGGAACCGCCTGCCGGCTGTCGTGTCGGCCTCGTACACCACGAACACGTATTCGCCATGCACGGCGACGTCGACGAACTCGAAACCGGCGAGCATCGCGCTGTTCGGCCAGCAGCGCGCCAGATACGCGTCGCGGTCGAGCCGGTTGTCGAGCGGGCTCGTGAAATGGAAGTCCGGTGCGATCAGCGCTTCGATCGCGTCGCGGTCCTTGTCGACGTACGCGCGATAGCTGGCGCGCGCAACGTCACCGGGGTCGTCTGTCATTGTCGTTACCTCCGCGAAGGACGGGGCCGACGCGACAGCCCGCGTCGCCCCGAGGCATCGATCAAACGCTTGCGGGCGGCACGACCGACCACGACCGCCCCCGCAGGCACCTATGCGCGCACGCCCGGCCCGATGCCATTCACGAAAACCCGCACCGGGCGATCGCCGCGACCGCCTGCGCGCGCCGATGCCGCGGTTGCCCGTTTCCGCACGCACGGGCATGATGTCCGCCAGCGTGCCGGCCGCGGCCGCCGGCTTCGGCGGTCGTCGGCGCCGCGATCGGCTTGCCGCCCATGCGCCGCCTCCGGCATCACCGAGCAATCCGCGTGCCGGCCCCGGCCGCTCACCTCACCGAGTCCATGTCACTACGCGCATTCCGAACGCTGGTCGCGATCGCCCGATACCGCACCTTCGCGCGCGCCGGCGAAGCGATCGGACTCACGCAATCGGCCGTGAGCCTGCAGATCAAGACGCTCGAAAGCGAATACAACGTCCGGCTGTTCGACCGTTCGCGCCGCCAGCCGGTACTCACCGAAGCCGGCAACATCCTCGTCGCGCAGGCCGAGCAGGTGCTCGCGATGGTCGACCGGATTCCCGATGCGCTCAGCGACGAGAAGAAGCTCGTCGGCCGCCTGCGGATCGGCGCGATCCAGACCGCGCTGTCCGGCCCGCTGCCCGACGCGCTGCTCGCGCTGCGCGCCGCGCACCCGTCGTTGCGCGTGCACGTATCGGCCGGCATGTCGGCCGAACTGGCGAACCGCGTCGCGGCCGGCGAACTCGACGCCGCGATCACGACGCGCCCCGTGCGCCCGCATCCGGCGGAGCTGACGTGGACCACGCTGTACGAAGACCGCTTCTGGCTGCTCGCGCCGCCGCAGCATGCGGAGCGCGACGCGGGCACGCTGCTCGAGGCGTTGCCGTTCATCCGCTTCGACGCGCAGGCGTGGGCCGGCCGGATGATCGCCGCCGAGTTGCGCCGCATCGGCGTGCGCGTACGCGAGGAGATGGTGCTCGACAGCGCGGAGACGATCGCGCGGATGGTCGCGCGCGGGCTTGGCGCGGCGATCGTCGCGCTTCCCGACTCGACGCTCGCGCGGCTGCCGCCCGTCACGCGCTTGCCGTTCGGCCAGCCGCAGATGGGCCGCGAGGTCGTGCTGCTCGAACATCAGTCACGGCCGGCCGAGCGTTTCGCGCGTGCGCTGGCCGCCGAAGTCACCGCGTCATCAATGAGAATTTCTCATTGAACGCCCGATAATTAACCATTATTCCTGCTGCGTCTGCGTGTTAACTTGGGGGCATCGTCACTCTTTCGATTGCGTGTCGCCATGTTGCCCGCCGGATGGATTCCCGCTTCGTTCCGCCGCTTCTCGCGCCTGCCGTCCGGCCCGTGTCGCCTGAAGGCGCGTCGATGATCGGCCCGATCCTGCTCGCGCTGGCGCCGGTCGCGCTGCTGGTCGCGCTCGGCCACGGCCTCCGGCGCACGGGCTTCATCGGCGATGCGTTCTGGCCGCACGCCGAGCGGCTCTGCTACTACGTGCTGCTGCCCGCGCTGTTCGCGAACAGCCTCGCGAATGCGCGGCTGCAGGCACTGCCCGTCTTGCCGCTCGCGGCGGCGCTGGTCGGTTCGACCGTGCTCGTCGCGGCGCTTCTGCTGCTGGTCCGCCGCTTCGTTTCTGTGGACGGCGCCGGGTTCACGTCGGTGTTCCAGGGCGCGGTGCGCTTCAACAACTATGTCGGCACGGCACTCGCCGCCGGACTCTTCGGCGCGCACGGAATCGCGCTCGCGGCCGTGTGCGTCGCGGCGATCGTGCCGACCGTGAACCTGATGTGCGTGCTGGTGTTCGCGCGCTACGGCGACACGCGGCTCGGCGCGTGGGCGCTCGTGCGCCAGATCCTGTCGAATCCGCTGGTCGTCGGGTGCGCGCTGGGGATCGCGATGCAGGTCGCCGGCATCGCGTTTCCGGCCGCCGTCGAACCGGCCGTGCGCGCGCTCGGCGCCGCCTCGATGCCGCTCGGCCTGCTGTGCGTGGGCGCGGCGCTGAAGTTCGACGCGGCGCGCGAATGGATGCAGCCGATGTGCATCGCGTCGGCGTTCAAGTTCATGGCGATGCCGCTCGCCACGCTCGCGGCCGGCCGCCTGTTCGGGCTCGGCGATGCCGCGCTGACCATCGCGCTGCTGTTCCAGGCGCTGCCGACATCGTCCTCGTCGTACATCATGGCCCGCCAGCTCGGCGGCGACGCGCCGCTGATGGCCGGCATCACCGCGTTCCAGACGATCGCCGCCACGCTCGCGATGCCGGCCGTGCTGACGGCGCTCGCGTCGGCGCCGGTGTTTCGCTGACGGCCCGGCATTGCGGCGCGTCGCTATCCGTCGTGAAAGCGCGCCGCCGGGGCCCGTTCGACCCGCAAAGGTTCGGGGACGGATGCCGAATCCCGCCGCACGCGCGCAACCGCCGCGTCGTTGCGCGAGATACACGCATCGCCGATGCGCCCCCCGTTCTTCTCGCAGCCCCGCCAAAAACCGCCTATGGTGAATGAAGCGGGTCCGTGCCTCCGCCATTCGACTTCACGTCGCTCGCACCGGCGGCCACGGCGCCGCGTTCCGGCACCATTCCCCGCAGTCGCGCGCACGCCCGGCCATGCGTGCGGCTGCGCCGCCCACCGGACCACAAGGAGGTAATCATGAAAGCCGTGCTGCTCGTCAGCTCCGCCGTGCTCGCCATGGCGTCCGTTTCGGCCTCGGCTCAAGGCTCGATCACCAAGGTCGAAAACGGCGCGCTCGTCGCGGCGAACGGCATGACCGTTTACGCATTCGACAAGGACAAGCCCAACGCCGGCACCAGCGCCTGCACGGGCCAATGCGAATCGATCTGGCCGCCTTACAAGGCCAGCGCGACCGACGTCCCGGTCGGCCCCTACACGATCGTCAAGCGCGACGACGGCAGCCCGCAATGGGCCTACAAGGGCAAGCCGCTGTATTTCTTCGCGAAGGACATGAAACAGGGCGACCGCAACGGCGACAACTTCAAGAACATGTGGCACGTGGTCGCGCCGTAAACGTGCCTTCCCCGTCTTCGGTGTCGGCACGGCCGCCGCACGTGTGAAAAGGCCCGCCCCGGTCGTCGACCGGGGCGGGCCTGTGCGTCTTTACGCCGGCCGCATGGCGTCACGTCGCGGCCGGATCACGCGTCAGCGGTTCGACGGGAAGCTGAACACCGTCCCTTCGCGCACGCCGGCCGACGGCCAGCGCTGCGTGATCGTCTTGCGCTTCGTGTAGAAGCGTACCGCATCCGGGCCGTACGCGTGCAGATCGCCGAACAGCGAGCGCTTCCAGCCGCCGAACGAGTGATACGCGACGGGCACCGGCAGCGGCACGTTGATGCCGACCATGCCGATCTGGATGTTGTCGCTGAAGTAGCGCGCCGCTTCGCCGTCGCGCGTGAACAGGCACGTGCCGTTGCCGTATTCGTGCGCGTCGATCAGCGCCATCGCCTCGTCGAGCGACTTCAGGCGGATCACGCCGAGCACCGGCCCGAAGATCTCGTGCTGATAGACCGGCATGCCGGGCTTCACGTTGTCGAACAGGCACGGGCCGAGGTAGTAGCCGCCGTCGTGGCCGTCGACCTTCACGCCGCGGCCATCGACGACGAGCGTCGCGCCCGCTTCCACGCCCGCGTCGACGAAGCCCGTCACCTTCTCGAAATGCTGCTTCGTGACGAGCGGCCCCATGTCGACGCCCGCACCGTCGCCCGGGCCGACCTTCATCTTCGCGATCTCGGCCTTCAGGCCGTCGATCACCTTGTCGCCCGTTTCGTCGCCGATCGCGACGACCAGCGGAATCGCCATGCAGCGCTCGCCGCACGAGCCGTACGCGGCGCCCATCAGCGCGTTCACCGCGTTGCCGATGTCGGCGTCGGGCATCACGACCGCGAAGTTCTTCGCGCCGCCGAGCGCCTGCACGCGCTTGCCGTGCGCGCAGCCGGTCGCGTAGATGTATTCGGCGATCGGCGTCGAGCCGACGAAGCTCACCGCCTTCACGCGCGGGTCGGTCAGGATCGTGTCGACCGCTTCCTTGTCGCCGTTCACGACGTTCAGCACGCCCGGCGGCAGGCCGGCCTCGAGCGCCAGCTCGGCCATGCGCAGCGTCGACGACGGCGTGCGCTCCGACGGCTTCAGCACGAACGTGTTGCCGCACGCGACGGCCATCGGCCACATCCACAGCGGCACCATCACCGGAAAGTTGAACGGCGTGATGCCGGCCGCGACGCCGAGCGCCTGGAATTCGCTCCACGAATCGATCGCGGGGCCGACGTTCTTGCTGTGCTCGCCCTTCAACAACTCGGGCACGTAGGTCGCGTATTCGACGTTCTCGATGCCGCGCTGCAATTCGCCCATCGCGTCGGCGAGCACCTTGCCGTGCTCGGCGGTGATCAGCGCGCACAGCTCGTCCGCATGCTCCTCGAGCAGCGTCTTGAAGCGGCTCATCACGCGTGCGCGCTTCAGCGGCGGCGTGTTGCGCCACGCCGGGAACGCGGCCTGCGCGGACGCGATCGCGGCTTCGACGGTCAGCTTGTCGGCGAGCGCGACGCTCTTGTGCGATTCGCCGGTGGCCGGGTCGAACACCGGCTGGACGCGGCTGCCGCCGTCGACGCGCTTGCCGTCGATCAGATGGCCGACGGTGGAGGTCACATTGCTGTCGTGTTTCATGTTTCTGGCTCTGTCTCGTGAATTCGGTTGTCGCGCAGCACGGGCCGCGCTCAGTTCACTTCGTTCAGCGCGTCGGACAGCGCGTTCACGAGGTTGTCGATCTCGCGCTTTTCCGAGATGAACGGCGGCGCGAGCTGGATCGTGTCGCCGCCGTAGCGCACGTAGAAACCCTTCGCCCAGCAGCGCATCGCGATCTCGTACGGGCGCCGTGCCGGCTCGCCCGGCAGCGCCGCGATCGTCAGGCCGGCCGCCAGCCCATAGTTGCGGATGTCCGTGATATGGCGCTGGCCCTTCAGCCCGTGCACGGCCGCCTCGAAATGCGGCGCGAGATCGCGCACGCGGGCCACCGCGTCTTCCTTCACCAGCAGGTCGAGCGCCGCGACGCCGGCCGCGCACGCGACCGGGTGCGCCGAATACGTGTAGCCGTGCGGGAACTCGAGCATGTATTCGGGGCCGCCCGCGGCCATGAACGTGTCGTAGATTTCCTTCGTCGCGATCACGCCGCCGAGCGGCTGCACGCCGTTGGTCACCTGTTTCGCGAAGTTCATGATGTCCGGCACCACGCCGAACGCGTCGGCGCCCGTCATCGCGCCGGCACGGCCGAAGCCCGTGATGACTTCGTCGAAGATCAGCAGGATGTCGTGCGCGGTGCAGATGTCGCGCAGGCGCTTCAGATAGCCCTTCGGCGGCACGACCACGCCCGCCGAACCCGAGAACGGCTCGACGATCACGGCCGCGATGTTCGATGCGTCGTGCAGCGCGATCAGGTCGAGCAGGCGGTCGGCCAGATCGGCGCCGTGCTCGGGCATCCCGCGCGAGAACTTGTTCTCGGCCAGTTGCGTGTGCGGCAGGAAGTCGGCGTCGATCCCCTGGCCGAACAGCTTGCGGTTCGGCCCGATCCCGCCGACCGAGATGCCGCCGAAGTTCACGCCGTGATAGCCCTTCTCGCGGCCGATCAGGCGCGTCTTCGTGCCCTTGCCCTTGGCGCGCCAGTACGCGCGGGCCATCTTCAGCGACGTGTCGGCCGCTTCCGAGCCCGAGCCCGTGAAGAATACGTAGTCGAGGCCGGCCGGCGTCAGGTCCTTGATCTTGTTCGCAAGCTCGAACGACTTCGGATGACCGAACTGGAACGCCGGCGCGTAGTCGAGCTGCGCGACCTGGCGGCTCACGGCTTCCGTGATTTCCGTGCGGCCGTGACCGAGACCCGTGCACCACAGGCCCGACAGGCCGTCGAAGATCTTGCGGCCTTCGCCATCCGTGAAATACGCGTCCTTGGCCGACACGATCATGCGCGGATCAGACTTGAACTGGCGGTTCGCCGTGAACGGCATCCAGTGGGCGTCGAGCCAGGCGGCGTCGGTGCGGAGGTTCGTCTCGTCCTGCTGGCTGGCGGTGATCGTGTCGGTCATGTCGGTCGGCGCGGCGCGCCCCTCCTTCTTGTGATGATGTTGCGCATTGTCGGGAGGCCAATTAGTCTCTTCAATATCGCAATATCAATGTTCACTTGCGCAATTATGCAAGCAAAGAAACCGAAGAGCCGCGCGCTGCTCGGGCAGCTCAGCGACATGGATCTGCGGCTGCTGCGGGTCTTCAAGGGCGTCGTGCAGTGCGGCGGGATGGCGGCGGCCGAACTCGAGCTGAATATCGGCATCTCGACGATCAGCCGGCACGTGAAGGATCTGGAAACGCGCCTCGGCCTCGTGCTGTGCCGGCGCGGCCGCGCGGGCTTCACGCTGACCGCCGAGGGACAGACGGTGTACGAGGAAACCTTGCGACTGCTTGCGTCGATGGAGGCATTTCGCAGCAGGATCGATGGCATTCACGACAAGATGGGCGGAGAACTGCACGTCGCCGTATTCGACAAGACCGCCACCAACCCGAACGCGCGGCTTGGCGACGCGATCCGCCAGTTCACGGACGAAGCGCCCGACGTCGCGCTGAACCTGCATGTCGCGTCGATCAACGAGGTCGAGCGCGGGATCATCGACGGCAGCTATCAGGTCGGGATCATCCCCGCGCACCGCAGCTCGGGCAGCCTCGTGTATTCGGAACTGTTCGACGAACGGATGCTGCTGTACTGCGGCCGCCAGCATCCGCTCTTTGACGCGCCGCACGGCAAGCTCACGTGGACGACGATCCGCAACCACGCGTTCGCCGGCCTCGGCTTCCATTCGCCGAACATGGAGCTGAGCCATCGCGCGAAGCTCACGCGCAGCGCGACGGCATCGGACCAGGAATCGATCGCGACGCTGATCCTGTCCGGCCGCTATCTCGGCTTCCTGCCCGACCATTACGCGGAGAGCTTCGAAAACAAGGGGTTGATGCAGCCGATCGCGCCGCACCGCTTCAACTACCGGTGCCGGTTCGTGAGCCTGCTGCGGCGCTCGCCGCGACCGACTCGGGCAGCGCTGCTGTTCCAGTCGTGCCTCGAAGCGGCACATGCGGTGGCATGGCCGGGCGACGACGGCAGCGACGCGTAGCCGCGTTCAGGTTTCGCGGGCGGCGCCGTCCGCCCAGAGGCTGCGGCCCGATCCGGCTCTGCGATAATGCGCACTTCCCGTTTCCGCTCGCCTCCCGCCATGACGCAGCCGTCCGCCCCGCTCCCGACCGACCTGCCGCCGATTTCGTGCCTGCCCGGCGACGCGCTGCCATGGCTGCCGATGAGCGCCGACCTGCCGGGGCTCGCGATCAAGTATCTGCATATCAATGCGGCGGAAGACACGCTGACCGCGCTGCTGAAGATGCCGGCCGGCGGCACGCTGCCGCGCCATCGCCACGATGGCGAGGTCTTCGTCCATACGCTGCAGGGTGCGTGGCGCTACCGCGAATACGAGTGGATCGCGCAGGCCGGCTCGACGGTGCTCGAACCGGCCGGGTCGGTGCATACGCCGGAAACGCTCGGCGCGCCCGGCGACGACGTGATTACGCTCAACGTGATGCGCGGCGATCTGGTGCTGCTCGACGACGACGGCCGCGAGACCGCGCGCGAGAATTGCCGCGTCGCGCTGCTGCGCCAGCGCAAGCATGCGCGCACCGCGCCGCACGATGCGGCGCCGTTCGTCACACGGTAATCGCGCGGCAAGACGGGCGACATCGTCGCATCACGATCCGCACGGCGCCGGCACTCGCCAACACGCGCATGAATGACTGCCGGCGCACTTCACCACCCAAGCCGCCCCCGGCGGCATTACCGAAAGCGCCGGAAAAATCGGCGAATATCGTCGGCCAGCAGTTCCGGCTCCTCCATCGCGGCGAAATGGCCGCCGCTCGGCATGTCGGTCCACTGCACGACGTCGAACACGCGTTCGAGCCAGCTGCGCGGCGGACGACTGATTTCCTTCGGAAAGCGCGCAAATGCGACGGGCACCGCCACGCGCTGCCCGGCCGCGAAGCGCATCGGCTGCAGCCGGTTTTCCCAATACATCTGCATTGACGAGCCGATGCAGCCGGTAAACCAGTAGAGCGAGATACCCGTCAGCAGCGTGTCGTGCGAAAACCGCTTCGCGACGTCGCCGTCGCAATCGCTCCACGTGCGGAATTTCTCGGCGATCCACGCCGCCAGCCCTGCCGGCGAATCGTTGAGCGCGACGGCCAGCGTCTGCGGCTTCGTCATGTGCACGTGCGCGTATCCGCCCTCCAGCGCAACCCACTCTCCACGCTGCGTCACGAAAGCGCGTTCGTCCTCGGTCAGCGGGGAAGCCGCGTCGGTCGGCGGCTCGTAGTTGCCGGGCAGGTAGTTCAGATGGATGCCGTTCACCACGTCGGCATGTCGCGCGCCGAGCGCAATCGACACGCCCGCGCCGAGATCGCCGCCTTGCGCGCCGAAGCGACGATATCCGAGCCCGGACATCAACGTCGCCCAGCGGTCGGCGACCTGAAATGCCGACATGCCGGGTGCCGCGGGCGCGGGCGAGAACGCGAAGCCGGGAAGCGACGGCGCGACCACGTCGAACGCGTCGTGCGGATCGCCGCCGAACGCGGCCGGATCGCACAGGCGATCGATCAGCGCGTCGAATTCGAGTACGGAGCCCGGCCAGCCGTGCGTGATGACGAGCGGATACGGCTTCGGCCCCGCCCCACGCCGATGGATGAAATGCACGCGTTGCCCGTCTGCGTCCGCGACGAACTGCGGCTGCCGGTTCAGCGCACGCTCCGCCGCCCGCCAGTCGAAGCCCTCGCGCCAGTACG
Organism: Burkholderia sp. BCC1638; assembly: GCF_902833195.1. Lineage (NCBI taxonomy): Bacteria > Pseudomonadati > Pseudomonadota > Betaproteobacteria > Burkholderiales > Burkholderiaceae > Burkholderia > Burkholderia sp. BCC1638. Next base: position 364,554 of record NZ_CADFEC010000001.1, on the reverse strand, counting down.
CAACCAGTTCGTGCAGCCACGCGCCATCCACACCCTGCTGCCACGGCGCGGCGGGTGTCAGCACCGGTGCGCGCGTGTCGCGCAGGCGCCGACGCAGGTCATCGAGCGCGTGATCGGGAATCGCAATGCTGAACGGGGCGGCGTGCATGGTGTCTCCTCGCGAGGAATGCCGGAGATTCTGCGCGATTTTTCCGACCCGCGCTGGCGGCGCGCCCGCGAGCGTCAGCCCGTTTCGCGCTCGTCCGCCCGCGCGTCGCGCCGCACGGCCTGCGGCGGCACGCCGAAGCCGCGCACGAACGCATCGCGCAGGTGGCGCCGGTCGCGGAAACCGTTCTCCTTCGCGATCACATCGAGCGAATGCCGGCTCTGCTCGATCATCAGCCGCGCGGCTTCCAGCCGCAGCCGCTCGATCGCCTTCGCCGGCGACTGCCCAGTTTCGAGCGTAAACACGCGGCTGAACTGGCGCGGACTCAGGTGGACGGCGTCGGCCAGTTCCTCGACGGTCAGCGCGCGGCCGAGATTCCGCCGCGCATAGTTGAGCGCGTTCTGGATCCGGTCCGATTTCGGCGCGAGGTCCAGCATTTCCGAATGCTGCGACTGTCCGCCCGCACGGCGCTGATGCATTACGAGCTTGTGCGCGACCGAGCGCGCGGTGTCCGCGCCGAGATCCTTCTCCACCATCGCGAGCGCCAGGTCGAGGCCGGCCGTCATCCCGGCGGACGTCCAGATCGGGCCGTCGACGATGTAGATCCGGTCCTCCTCGACACGAATGTCCGGAAACTGCTGCTGCATGCCGCGTCCGTACGCCCAGTGCGTCGTCGCGCGGCGCTGCGCGAGCAGCCCGGCCTCGGCGAGCACGAACGCGCCCGTGCAGATGCCGGCGATGCGCCGCGCGCGCGCGTTCGCGCGTCGCAGGAACGCGACGACGCCGGCCGGCGCCGGCGACGCGAGCGGATCGTTGACGCCCGCGACGATCCACGTATCGACGTCGATCCGCCCGCGCAGCGCGCGCGTCGCGACCGGCAATCCGAGCGACGAAGGCACGCCGCCGCCGTCGACGGAATAGTTGTCCATCACATAGAACGGCTCGCCCGCGATCATGTTCGCGTACTCGAACACCGATTGCGCGGCGAGCGCCATGATCTGGAAGCCGTCGCTGATCAGAAAACCGATGCGGTGCATGCGTATCTCCAGTAGCGGGGCATGATCGTGACGACCGGCCCGATGTCCGAAATCATACCCATCTACGTCATTTGTGTCGCCGCGATTCGAGGCCAGAATGCCTTCACGCACTCACCCTTTCCTCGACATGGAGCGACATCATGACTGAAGCACATCGCGGTACCGCCGTCATTACCGGCGCATCGTCCGGCATCGGCGCGATCTATGCGGATCGCCTCGCGCGCCGCGGCTACGACCTGATCCTGGTCGCGCGCAACCGCGACCGGCTGGCCACGCTCGCCGAGCGCATCACGAACGACACGCAGCGCAGCGTCGAGATCGTCGGCGCGGACCTCAACGACCGCGCGGCGCTCGCCGCCGTCGAGGCGAAGCTGAAGCAGGACGCGAGCATCACGCTGCTCGTCAACAACGCGGGCGTCGGCACGCACGCGCCGCTGCTCGACAGCGACGTCGACGCGATGACGCGGATGATCGACCTGAACGTGACCGCGCTCACGCGCCTGACCTATGCCGCCGTGCCCGGTTTCGTCGCGCGCGGCCGCGGCGCCGTGATCAACATCTCGTCGATCGTCGCCCTGTCGCCGGAAACGCTCAACGGCGTCTACGGCGGCAGCAAGGCATTCGTGCTCGCGTTCAGCCAGTCGCTGCACCACGAACTCGCGGAACAAGGCGTGCAGGTGCAGGCCGTGCTGCCAGGCGCGACGGCGACCGAGTTCTGGCAGACCGGCGGCCTGCCGCTCGAACACCTGCCGAAGGAGATCGTGATGTCGGCGTCCGACCTCGTCGACGCGGCGCTGGTCGGCTTCGATCGCGGCGAACTCGTGTCGATTCCGTCGCTGCACGCGGCCGGCGAATGGGATGCGTACGAGGCCGCGCGCCGCACGATGGCGCCGCACCTGTCGACGGATTCGCCGGCGCCGCGCTATACGGTTGCGCGCTAGTCGCGCAGTACCCGCGTCGCGCCCGTGCTGTCCGGGCGCGACGCTTGCGAATCGAAGCGCGTCGACGGCGCTTGCGCCACCGCAGCCGTCGACGCCGCGACGCATTCCGGACCCTGCGTTGCGTTCCCGCCAAAGCCGGTTTCACCCCGCTTGCCACGCATTTTCCGCGACGATAAGCTTCGCGATTGCAACTCCCGAAGCAGCGCCACGCGACATTCGTCCGATGATCGGCGCAATCGACCGTCGCGGAATTCGACCATGCGGTTCCGAATGTTCACCTCCGGGGCCGGCGACACACCCGGCTCCTCTCGCGTCCCCGCCGACGATCGCCCGGCGCTCGCGCCGTTGCCAGAACTCGAGACCGTGTGCCGGCTCGCCCGCGCGCATGTCGGCACGGCCGGCGCGTTCGTCACTTTCGCCGAAGCCGGCACGCAGCGCGTGGCGGCGTCCGACGGAACGCTGCCCGCCACGCTGCCTGCCGTGCACTTCCCGCCGCGTGTCGAGCGCGTCTCGGCGTCCGACCGCCGATTCATCACACCCGAGGCGAGTGGGCTCCCGCTCGACGCGCCGCACGTCGTCACGGCCTGCGAACTGATTGCGGCCGACGGCACCACACCTGGCGCACTGTGTATCGTCGGCGACGCGGGCCTGATGCTCGACGCCGCGCAACGGGCTTTCCTGCATGACCTGGCCACGCTCGCGGAACACGCGATCGCCCGCGCGAATGCACAGGCCGCGCTGCACGAACGGCTCGGCGGCATAGAAGAACGCAGCGCGCTGACCACGCTCGCGCTGACCGAAAGCGGCACCGGCATGTGGGACCGCAACGTGGAAACCGGCGAGATCCATTATTCGGCGGCCTGGAAGGCGCTGCTCGGCTACGAGCCCCACGAACTGACGAGCCGGATCGAGGATGCGTACGAACGGCTGCACCCAGACGATGTCGCCGACGTGAAGGCCGCGATGCTCGCGCATTTCGAAAGCCGCACCGACAGCTATGCGGTCGAGCACCGCATCCGCTGCAAGAACGGCACGTACAAATGGATCTGCAGCCGCGGCAAGGTCATCGCCCGCGACAACAACGGGCGTGCGTTGCGCATGGTCGGCACGACCACGGACATCACCGCGCTGCGCGAACTCGCCGGCCGGCTGAGCGACTCCGTCACACTCGTGACGAACCTGACCGACCAGGTCCCCGGTCTCGTGTTCCAGCTGCGGCAGACCGCCGACGGTCGCCGATTCTTTTCGTACGCGAGCGCGGGCGTGCGCGACATCTACGAACTGACGCCCGAGCAGATCGCCCGCGACGCGGACGCGGTCGAGACCCGGATTCATCCGGCCGACCTGGTCGCGTACCGCCAGTCGCTGCTGGCGTCGGCGGAGCGACTGACGCCGTGGCGGCTCGAATACCGCGTGCTGCTGCCGGATCAGGGGATGCGCTGGCGCGAAGGCGACGCGCGCCCGCAACGCACGCCGGACGGCGGCACGGTCTGGCACGGCTTCATCACGGATGCGACCGAGCGCAAGCACATCGAGACCGAGCTGCACCGGATGGCGACGACCGATCACCTGACCCAGCTGTCGAACCGCCACGCGTTCATGCGGCAAGGCGAAGCCGCGTTGCGCCGCGTGCGCGCCACCGGCCAGGACGCCGCGGTGCTGATGCTCGATCTCGACCACTTCAAGGCGCTGAACGACCGCTGGGGACATCCGGTCGGCGATCGCGCGCTCCGGCATTTCGCGCGGCTGCTGCTCGCGGAAATCGGGCCGGACGGCATCGTCGGGCGCATCGGCGGCGAGGAATTCGCGATCGTGCTGCCGCACGCCGGGATCGATGCGGCGTGCGCGCTCGCGCTGCGCGTGCAGCAGCGCGCGGCCGACGCGCGGCTCGTGCACGAGGACCAAGTGCTGGCGCTGACCGTCAGCATCGGCATCGACGCGATGCGGACGTCCGACTTCGGCGCGTACCAGGCGCTGTCGCGCGCGGACAAGGCGCTGTATGTCGCGAAGGAACGCGGCCGCAACCGGGTCGAGGTGTATCGCCCCTAGCCGCGCACCGCGCCGGCGCATCCCCCGATCAACGCGACGCGCGCGCGACCGCGCCGCCGAATGCGCACGCGGCGACGTGCCAGCGACGCTCGCGCTTGCGGTCCGGGCGCCGCGCGATCACGATCATCGCCCGGCCGTGGTTCAGGCCCGCCGCGCAGGTTCGCCCTTCACGCCGAGCATCAGCGCGGCGCCGCTCAGCGCGAGCAGCGCGGCCAGCAGATACACGGCGAGATCCATGCTGCCGGTGCGCGTGCGGATCAGCCCGATCACCCACGGGCTGACGATGCCGCTCGTGATCCCGATGCTGCTGATCAGCGCGATCCCGGCCGCGGCCGCGTTGCCCGACAGATAGCGGGTCGGCACGGCCCAGAAGATCGGCAGCGCGGCGAAGATCAGCGTCGCCGCAATCGACAGGCACGCGAGCATCGCCGCGAAGCTGTGCAGGTGCAGCGTCAGCGCCGCGAGTGCGAGCCCGCCGCCGATCGTGCAGCACGCGAAATGCTTGCGGCGCTCGCCGGTGCGGTCCGAGCGGCGCGCGATCAGGATCAGTCCCACCGCGCCGACCGCGTTCGGCACGACCGTGTAGAGGCTCACGGCCACGACGTCGGTCACGCCGAAATCGCGGATCATCAGCGGCATCCAGAAATTGAGCGTCAGCGACGCGCAGGTCAGCGAGAAATAGATGAACGCGAACAGATAGACGCGCGGGTTCGCGAGCGCGGCCGCCAGGCTGCGCGTGTCGTGCGCGCCATGCGCACGGCCGTCGCCGCACAGCGCGGCGACGCGCGCCTTTTCGTCGGACGTGAGCCACGCGGCGTCCTGCGGCCGGTCGACCAGATACGCGAACGCGAAGCACGCGAGCACGATCGCCGGCGCACCTTCGATCGCGAACATCCATTGCCAGCCGTGCAATCCGAGCACGCCGCTCATGTCGCGCATGATCCAGCCCGACATCAGGCCGCCGAGCACGCCGGCCACCGCGACGCCCGCGAAGAACACCGAGATCGCCGCCGCGCGACGGTTCGCCGGAAACCAGTAGGTCAGGTACAGCACGATGCCGGGAAAGAAGCCGGCCTCGAACACGCCGAGCAGGAAGCGCAGCACGTAGAAATGCGACGGCTGCGACACGAACATCATCCCGGTCGACGCGATGCCCCACAACAGCATGATCCGCGTGAACGTGCGGCGCGCGCCGAAGCGCGCGAGCAGCAGGTTGCTCGGCACCTCGCAGAACACGTAGCCGACGTAGAACACCGCGGCGCCGAGGCCGTACATCGCATCGCTGAAGCCGAGGTCGTGCTTCATCTGCAACTGCGCGAAGCCGATGTTGATGCGGTCGAGAAACGACACGACGTAGCAGAGGAACAGGAACGGCACGATCCGCCATGCGATCTTGCGGAACAGCAGCGCGTCGCCGGCGTCCGACGCCGGTGTGGATTCATATGCGGAAGGCGACGTCGCAACACTCGCGTGCGCGATCGTCGCTTCGGCGGGAAGCGATTGGGGCATGTCTCTCTCCAAACGGGCCGCGCGATTCGAGCGCGCAGCAGTCTCCGAGGGCGTACGTGCGCCCTGCTTTCTTGTGAGACCGGAAGCCGGCGCCCCGAACCGCGGCCCAATGCCGCCGTCGTTCAGGCGCCGTCAGAAAAACGGCGGGGCGCCCGCCTGGACGCCGCGCCGCGGTGAGCCGCTCAGTCCTGCAGCGCGTCCCACATTTCCTTGTCGCGCTGCGCGGTCCAGATGCGCGGATGCGTGATGCCGCTCGCCTCGTCGAACGCGCGCGACACGTCGAACGGCAGACAGTGCTCGTAGATGAACACGTGCCCGAACTTCGGATCCATCGCTTCGCGCGTGAGCGCCATCGACGCCTTCAGGTCGAGCTTGCGCTCGACGGCCTTGCGGCCCTGCGCGAGCAGCGTCGTCACGAAGTCCTTCGTGTAGTCGAGGCCCTTGTCGACCTCGGCCGGATTCAGCAACGCGGGACCGCGGCCCGGCACGAGCTTTTCCGCGCCGAGCGCGCGCAGCGCCTCGAGCGTGGCCGGCCACTGTTCGAGCTGCGCGTCGCCGCAATAGCAGGCCGCGTCGTATTCGACCAGGTCGCCGGAGAACAACACCTTCTGCGACGGCAGCCAGACGATCGTGTCGCCCTTCGTGTGGCCCGAGCCGACGTGCATGATCTTCACTTCGAGCTTGCCGAGGAACAGCGTGATCTCGCGCTCGAACACGAGCGTCGGCCAGGTCAGGCCCGGCACCGTCTCGACGCCCGCGAACAGGCGCGGAAAGCGCTCGATCTCCGACTTCATGTCGGCCTCGCCGCGCTCGACGATCATCTCGTACGTGCCGCGGCTCGCGATCACGTGCTGCGCGCCTTCGGCGAAATACGCGGACGCGCCGAGCACGCGCACCGCGTGGTAATGCGACAGCACGACGTGCTTGATCGGCTTGTCGGTCACGCTGCGGATCTTCGCGATCAGGTCCTGCGCCATCGCGGGCGTCGCGGTCGTGTCGACGATCAGCACGCTGTCGTCGCCGATGATCACGCCCGAGTTCGGGTCGCCTTCGGCGGTGTACGCGTACGCGTTCTCGGACAGCTGCGTCCAGGTGACTTTCTTCTCTTCCAGATCGGCTTGGGAGGCGAATGCTTTGGCCATGTTGCGTTCCGTGGCTGCGAGCCATGTGTTGAGGGGAGTGAGGCGGATCATCTGCCCGCGTCGATTATTTGTCAATGACAAATGCGCTTGCTATTGTCCAATACGGGTAAACCTGCGGGCTGGCGCGTCAAATGGCGTCGGATACCATGCGGGGTTTCGTCAACGGAAGAATCATCGCGTGCAGAACCACGAAGTCAGCGCGGACGACGCGCCGCCCAAGGCGCAGCGCGGAATCCAGAGCGTCGAGGTCGGCGGCCGGCTGCTCGACGCGCTCGCGCGCCGGCGCAAGCCGCTCGGGCTGTCGGAGCTGGCGGCCGCGGCCGAGCTGTCGACCGCGCAGGCGCACACCTATCTCGTCAGCCTGACGCGGCTCGCGCTCGTGAAACGCGACGCGCTCACGGGCAACTACGAGCCGGGGCCGCTGTCGCTGCGGCTCGGGCTGATGTCGATCGAACGCCAGCCGGCCTATCGCGCGGCGCTGCCGCACGCGGCGCGGCTCGCGGAAGCGGTCGGCCTGAGCGTGGCGCTGTCGGTGCCGGGCGTGCTCGGGCCCACGATCGTGCGCATCGAGCACGGCGGCTATCCGCTGCACGTGAACCTGCACGTCGGATCGGTGATGTCGCTCGACACGACGGCGACCGGCCGCGTGTTCCGCGCGTTCGGCGACCCCGCCCAGCTCGACGCGATGGCGGCCAGTCAGGCCGGCGCCGGCGACACGCTCGCCGGCGCGGAAGGCGTGCAGCCCACGTCCGACGCCGGCGCGTGGCAGGCCGAACTCGACGCGATCCGCGCGCGCGGGATCGAGCGCGGCGTGGACCGGCCGAGCCCCGGCGTCAGCGCGATGTGCGTGCCGGTGCTGGACGCGGACGGACGCCTGCAACTCGCGTTGACGGTGATCGGCTCGACCGGATCGATCGATGTCGGCTGGGACGGCCCGATCGCGACGGCGCTGCGCGATGCGGCACGGCAAGCCACCGCCTCGCTCGGCGCGGGACGCGATGCCCCGCCGGTCGGGGCGGGCATGCCGCCGGCCACGCAGCGCATGCCGCCCGCGCTCGCCGACGATACGAAAGCGCAGCGTGGCATCAACGCACTCGACAGCACGGGGGAACTGCTGCTGGCGCTCGTGTCGGCGGGCCGTGCGCTGCCGCTGCGCGACCTCGCGACGGCGGCCGGCATGCCGGCCGCGAAGGCGTTTCCGCATCTGGTGAGCCTGCAGAAGATCGGCCTGCTGAGCCGCGACGACGCGAGCTGCTTCGGCGGCGGGCCGCTCGCCCAGGCGCTCGGCCTGATCGCGATGCAGCGCGTGTCGCCGACGCGCGATGCGGAAGCCGAGATCGTCGCGCTGGCGGCCGCGACCGACATGAGCGTGGCGGCCGCGACGCTCGGGCCGCTCGGGCCGACCGTGATCCGCCTCGAGGAATCCGCGCGGCCGCAACACGTGAGCCTGCAGGTCGGCACGGTGATGTCGCTCGTGAATACCGCGATCGGGCGGATCTTCGCGGCGGGCATGTCCGACGACGTGCTGGCCGGCCTGCTGGCCGACGAGCCGGTGCGCCTCGCCGGCCGCGCGACGCAGGTCGACGACGCGTTCCGCGCGCGGCTCGCGACGATCCGCGCGGACGCGCTCGATTTCGCGTTCGATGCGCCGGTGCCGGGCATCGGGACGATCGCCGCGCCCGTGTTCGATCACACGGGCAGCATCCGGCTCGTGATCGCCATCATCGGCTCGTCGCGCGGCTTCCCGCGCGGGCCGGACAGCGAACTCGCGCATGCGCTGCGCGCCGCGACGCGCCGCCTGTCGTGGCGCTTCGGATGGATCGGCGAGTAGGCACCGCCCGCTGCCGCGCCCTTTCTCCGCGCCTGACTTCCCCTTCCGCCCGTCAATGCAAGGCCGTGCTCGCCACGGCCTCGTCACGCGCGTCCGCCACGCGGAAGCAGATGCAATTCATGTTGCGCAGCAGCAACAGAAATTGTCAGTAATTCTCATATAACGAAATCGCATTTCACAGCACGGTGACGTTCCTCTATGATTAGGGTTATCCCTAACTCGCCACCTACATGGGGCTTCGTCATGCAAACGTCTAATGTCTCCGATCGTTCCACCCAATCCGCTGGCTGGCTCGCACGTGTTGGCGAGCTGCTTGCAGAAGCATGGGCACTGCACCTCGAGAACTGCGAAGTCATCGCTGAAGCGCACGCACGCCTGCCGCGCTGAGCGCAGCGTCACATCATCCGTCTGACCCGCCTGCCGGGACGCGCGCCGTAAGGCCGCCGCGCCCGGCATCGGCGTGGCGGATGAGCGCCGCAAAAGCCGACGGAAGATTCATCCGTTTTCCGGCCCCGCAGGCATTTCCCGCCTGTTTCCGGCTCCGGGCCGCGCCCATTCGACGCGACAGCCCGATTGCCGCTCCTCTCCGGCACACCCGCGAATCTCGTCGTCACGACGATCCGCGTGCCGTCTCCCCCTGTCGTCACACCTGAATCGACGGCACGTCTTTCATGCACCGCAGCGCGAACATCGAGCGGCTGTGGCGGATGCTCGAAATCCTGTACAGCTTCTCGCGCAAGAAGCGCTCGTAGCCGGCCGTGCCGTCCACCGCGACCTTGATCCAGTAGTCGTATTCGCCCGATACGAGGTAGGCCTCGAGCACTTCGGGCAGCGCCGCGAGTTCGGCGCCGAAACGCGCGAGCGCGTCGTCCTCGTGGCGATCGAGCGTGACTTCGAGGATCACGATGTCCGCGTAGCCGAGCATGCGCTGGTTGACCAGCGCGACGTAGCCGTCGATGTAACCGTCGAGCTCAAGCTGCCGCGTGCGGTTCCAGCATGCGGTGGTCGACATGCCGATCTGTTCGGCCAGTTCTGCGTTCGACAGACGCGCATTTTTTTGCAGTGCACCGAGGATCTTGCGGTCCTGGTTGTCGAGGGTTTTCGGCGTGCGTTCGCGGGTAGCCATGATGGAAAGAATCTTCTACTTAAAATCGGCATTCTATCTGAACAGGATTCCGGTTTCGGGTGCGTTTTGCTGGAAACCAGGAAGCCTTTTAACCGGCCCGCTTGATACATTTTCTTCATGCCTGTTGTCCGGCACGCTCCCCGCGACAACCCCCTCGCACCGGGACGCCCGGCCGCAATCACGAGTTGCGGCGCCGGACACGCAGGCATGCAGTGTCCCGCCTCCCGCGCGCCTATCCGGCTGCACGGGCCGGCGCCTGATCCATCGTTTTTCGCACATCCCGTCATGTCGTTCAGGCTTTATCTGTCGTTCCTCGCTGCGTCCGCCGTCCTCATCTACGCCCCCGGCCCCGTCAACCTCCTCACGATGAACCAGGCATTGCGCACCGGCTGGCGCCGCGCGCTGCCGTGCGTATGGGGCGGCACGCTCGCCGTGCTGCTGCAACTCGCGCTGACCGCGCTGTGCCTGAATTCGCTGGTCCGTCTCGACGAGCACGCGCTGAACGTGCTGCGCTGGGCCGGCGCCGCCTACCTCGTGTGGCTCGGCTGCAAACAATGGCTCGGCCGCGCGCCGATCGCCGCGCCCACCGCGTCGACGCAACCCGGCAGCACCACACCCGACGACAGCGAACGCGCGCTGTTCTGGCGCGGCGTCGCCACCTCCGGCCTGAATCCGAAGACGCTGCTGTTCTTTCCGTCGTTCTTTCCGCAGTTCATCGTTCCGAACACGGACTGGAGCCTGAACGCGCAGTTCCTGCTGCTCGCGACGTCCTTCGCGCTGCTGTTCGCCGGCGGCGTCGCGTCGATGGCGCTCTTCTCGCACCGGCTGAGCCGTGCGCTGCAGCGTCCGGCGCGGATGCGCGCGATGAATCGCGTGACGGGCGGGCTGCTGGTCGGCATGGGCGCGATCATGGCCGGCTGGAACTGAGACCGGGCGGCCTCACGCGCGGGTGCCGGGTCAGCCCCGTGCCCCGCGAAAAAGCAGCCGATCGCCGAATGCTTTAGGGTAGCGGCTGGTTCGTTGGACATGCCTGGCTCGCCCGGGCGATTGCATGAAGCACGTCACTACCCGCCTGCGGCGCCTGTTCGCGCCGATCGGCCTGCACTGGTATCTCGCTCTCCTCCTCGCGCTCGATGCACTGATGGTGCTGCGCCCCGTCGTCGCCCATGCGAAGCTCGGCGCGCATCATGCGTGGCTCACCCATGCGCTGAACCTCGTCGACAATGCCGGCCTCGTCGTGCTGCCGCAGGTCGTCGTCGCGGCCGGCCTCGCGACGATGGCCATCGGCATCGTGCTGCGTGCCCGCGTCGCGTGGGTGCTGTCGATCCTGCTGCTGGTCGCGGCCGCCGCGATCAGCATCCTCGGCGGCTACCGCAGCAACGCGGTATTCGTGTACACAGCCGTCCTCGCCGTCACGCTGATCTACTACTGGCGCCATTTCGACCGCGCGAGCGTCGCCGCGAGCAGCCTGTTCGCGCTGCTCAGCATCGTGTCGCTGCTGATCTACGCGACCTTCGGCGTGCTGTATCTCGGCGACGAATTCACGCCGCCGGTCCACGACCTCGCCACGGCCGTCTACTTCTCGATCGTGTCGATGTCGACGGTCGGCTACGGCGACATCGTGCCGCACGCACCCACCGCGCGCCTGTTCACCGCGTCGGTGATCGTGCTCGGCATCACGGTGTTCGCGACGTCGATCAGCGCGGTCATCGGGCCGGTGATCGGCGGCAGCCTGAAACGGATCGTCAAGGGAGGCATTTCGAACGTGATCCGCAAGCATCATTTCCTGATCGTCGGCGCGACGCCCGTCGCGCATGCAGTGCACGACGGGCTGCGCAAGCGCGGCTACGCCGTGACCGTCATCGTGCCGGCCGGCGTCGAGCACAACTATGCGGGCGCGACCGACCTGATCGTCGGCGACGCCACCGACCACGAGGTGCTGGAAAGCGCCGGCGCGGCCACGGCCCGCGCGGTGCTCGCGCTGCGCTCCGACGATGCCGAGAATGCGTTCATCATCCTCGCGATCCGCGAGATCGCGTCGACGGTGCGTACCGTCGCGCTCGTGAACCAGCAACGCAACCTCGAGCGGCTGCGCCTGCTGAAGCCGGACATGGTGTTCTCGCCGCAGCAACTCGCGGGCGAACTGCTCGCCAGCACGCTCAACGACGAACCGGTCGACAAGTCGGTGATCTCGCACCTGCTGTTCGGCACCGACGCCGCCGCGTGACCGGTGCGGGCCGGCGTGCGGCCGGTACAATCGCGCGATGTCCGAATTGCTCACTTACGGCGGCCTGTTCGCCGTGTCGATGATCGCCGCGACGCTGCTGCCGCTCCAGTCCGAAGCCGTGCTCGCCGGCCTGCTGCTCGCCGGACGCGAGCCCGTGTGGGCGCTGGTGCTGGTCGCGAGCGTCGGCAACGTCGCGGGCTCGGCGGTCAACTGGGCGCTCGGCCGCGGCATCGAACACTTCCGCGACCGCCGCTGGTTCCCGGTCAAGCCGGCCGCGCTCGCGCGCGCCGAGCGCTGGTATGCGCGCCACGGCCGCTGGTCGCTGCTGCTGAGCTGGGCGCCGGTGGTCGGCGATCCGCTGACGATGATCGCCGGCGTGCTGCGCGAGCCGCTGCCGACCTTCCTCGCGATCGTGACGATCGCGAAGGTCGGGCGGTATCTGGCCGTCGCGTGGCTCGTGACGCACTGACGCCGCCCGCCTGCATCGGGCCAACCTGCTCGCCCCTTGCGGCTTCGCACCGCTAAAGAATTCGCCGAACCTGCCGTATTCCTTACGGTATGCGGTGGCGCGTGCGTTCCGCCTCTCTCCCTCTCCACTCAGGATTCGTATGAGATTGACCCAACTGGGCCGGGCGAGCGTCGGCGCGCGCCTGGCCGCGCTGGCATGCGTGCTGGTCGCGCTGCTGTTTACCGCCTTCGCATGGGCGCTCGCCCATTTCGCCGGCCAGCAACTCGCCGACGAGGCCCATGCGCGCATCGCGGACAAGGAGCAGTCGATCCGCGCGATGGTCGAGATGTTCGACAAGGCGCTGTCCGCCGAAGCCACGCGCTCGATGGCGCTGTTCGCCAGTTTCCTGCCGGCCGATTTCGCGCTCGACCCGGCCCGCACCGTCGACATCGGCGGCGTCGCCGCGCCGACATTGTCCGCAGGCGGCCAGCCGCTCAACCTCGATTACGCGATTCCCGACCAGTTCCTGAAGAAAAGCGGCGCGATCGCGACGATCTTCGCGCGCGACGGCGACGATTTCGTCCGCATCACGACGTCGCTGAAGAAGCAGGACGGCACGCGCGCGGTCGGCACGCGCCTCGATCGCGCAAGCCCCGCCTACGCGCCGCTCGTCGCCGGACGCAGCTATACGGGCCTCGCGAAACTGTTCGGCCGGCCGTACATCACGCAGTACAAGCCGGTCACCGACGCGACGGGCCGCGTGATCGGCGCGCTGTTCGTCGGCCTCGACGTTGGTGCCGAGCTGCAAGTCGTGCAGGACGGCATCCGGGCGCTGAAGATCGGTGAAAACGGCTATTACTTCGTGCTTGATGCGTCGCCGGGTGCATCGCGCGGCACCTTCGTCGTCCATCCCGACGCGGCCGGCCAGCGCGCGGACGACGCGCGCGCGCCGTACACGCAGATGCTCGCCGCCGGCCAGGGCCGGCTCGCTTACACGTCGGCCGATCCGGCCGCGCACGACACCGGGCCCACCGCCAAATTCGTGTCGTTCACGACGATTCCGCAGTGGCAATGGCTGGTCGGCGGCATCGCGCTCGACGACGAACTGCTCGCGAGCATGCGCACCGTCCGCAACCGTTTCCTGATGATCGGGGCCGTGCTCGTCGCGGCGTTCGCGGCGTTGTTCCTCGTCGTCGTGCGGCGCGTGGTGAGCCGGCCGCTCGATGCGGCGGCGCGTGCGTCGGAACGCTTCGCGGCCGGCGACCTCAGCATCCGCATCCGCGACGGCGCCGCCGCGCGCGGCGCGGCGGGCAACGACGAAATCGGCCGGCTCGTGCAGGCGGTCGACGGAATCGGCGACGGCCTCGCGCGGATCGTCGCGCAGGTGCGCAGCGGCTCGTCCGACATCGCGCGCGGCACGGTCGGCATCGCGGCCGGCAGCGGCGACATCGCCGCGCGGATCGCGACGCAGGCGAGCAGCGTCGAACAGACGGCAGCCAGCATGGAGCAGATCACGGCCGCCGTGCAGCAGAACGCCGAACATGCGGCGCAGGCGAACGCGCTGGTCGTCGACGCATCGGCCGCCGCGACCGACGGCGACACGGCGGTGCAACGCGTGGTCGCGACGATGGACGACATCGGCCGTGCGACGCGCCGGATCGCCGAAATCACCGGCACGATCGAAGGCATCGCGTTCCAGACCAATATCCTGGCGCTGAACGCTGCCGTCGAGGCCGCGCGCGCGGGCGAGCACGGTCGGGGCTTCGCGGTGGTCGCGGCCGAAGTGCGCGCGCTCGCGCAGCGCAGCGCGGCCGCGGTCAAGGAAATCGACGCGCTGAGCGCCGAATCGTCGACGACCGTCGAACAGGGCTATCGGATCGCGGACGCCGCGCGCGGCACGATGCGCGACATCGTCCAGCGCGTCGATCAGGTCAGCACGCTGATCGGCGAGATCAGCGCCGCGTCGCGCGAGCAATCGACCGGCATCGAGCAGGTAAATCAGGCCATCACGCAGATCGGCGAGGCGACGCAGCAGAACGCGACGCTGATCTCGGATGCAGAACGCGCGGCCGTCGCGTTGCGCGACCAGGCCGCGCAATTGTCGGAAGCCGTCAGCGTGTTCCGGCTGGCCCGCGACGCGTGACGCACGACGAACGACCGGGCAACCGCCCGGTCGCGTCGATCACTTTTTGTCCCCCGCCAGGTCGATCGCCTTGTCCGACCCGACCGCGTTGCGCAGCTGGAATTTCTGGATCTTGCCGGTCGACGTCTTCGGCAGCTCGCCGAAGCGCACGACCTTCGGCACCTTGAAACCCGCGAGCAACTGCCGGCAGTGCGCGACGATCTCCTCCTCGGTCGCGCTCATGCCGTTGCGCAGCTCGACGAACGCGCACGGCACCTCGCCCCATTTCGGGTCGGGCATCGCGACCACCGCGGCGACCTCGACGGCCGGATGCCGGTACAGCGCATCCTCGACCTCGATGCTCGAGATGTTCTCGCCGCCGGAAATGATGATGTCCTTGCGGCGATCCTTGATGCGGATATAGCCGTCCGGCGTCAGCACGCCGAGATCGCCCGTGTGGAACCAGCCGCCGTGGAATGCCTCGTCCGTCGCGTGCGGGTTCTTCAGGTAGCCCTTCATGCAGATGTTGCCGCGGAACATGATCTCGCCGAGCGTCTCGCCGTCGGCCGGCACCGGCGCCATCGTGTCCGGGTCGAGCACCGTCGCGCCCGCTTCCAGGTGATAGCGCACGCCCTGCCGCGCATTGAGCCGCGCGCGCTCGTCGTCGGGCAGTTCGTCCCAGTGCGCCTGCTTCGCGCATACGGTCGCCGGGCCGTAGACCTCGGTCAGTCCGTACACGTGCAGCAGGTCGAAGCCGATCTCCTTCATCTTCGCGATCACGGCCGGCGCGGGCGCGGCACCGGCGACCATCGCGTGCACCGTGTGATCGATGCCCGCGCGGAACTCGGCCGGCGCATTCGCGATCGCGCTCTGCACGATCGGCGCGCCGCAGTAATGCGTAATGCGTTCGCGACGGATCAGGTCGAACACCGTCTTCGCGTCGAACTTGCGCAGGCAGACGTTCACGCCCGCGCGCGCCGCGACGGCCCACGGGAAGCACCAGCCGTTGCAGTGGAACATCGGCAGCGTCCACAGATACACGGCGTGCTTCGGCATGTCCCATTCGAGGATGTTGCTGATCGCCGCGAGATACGCGCCGCGATGGTGATAGACGACGCCCTTCGGGTCGCCGGTCGTGCCGGACGTGTAGTTCAGCGCGATCGCCTCCCACTCGTCGGCGGGCAGTGTCCACGCGTAGTCCGGGTCGCCGCCCGCGACGAACGCCTCGTAGTCGGTCGCGCCCGCGAAGCGCGCGGGGTCGGCCGGCATCGCGTCGGCGACGCTGACGATCTTCAGGCCCGGCACTTCGAGCGCCGCGCGATGCGCGAGCTCCGCGTATTCGGTATCGACGATCAGCACCTTCGCTTCGCCGTGACGCAGCATGAACAGCACCGACGAAATATCGAGCCGCGTGTTGATCGTATTGAGCACGGCGCCGGCCATCGGCACGCCGAAGTGCGCCTCGACCATCGCCGGGATGTTCGGCAGCAGCGCCGCGACCGTCTCGCCACGCGCGACGCCGGCCCGCGCGAGCGCGCTCGCGAGCTGCTTCGCGCGCTTGTAGGTCTCGCCCCAGGTGCGCCGCACGTCGCCGTGCACGATCGCGAGGCGCTCGCCGTAGACTTCGGCCGCGCGGACCAGAAAATCGATCGGCGTGAGCGGCACGTAGTTGGCATCGCGGCGGCCGAGTCCGGCCTCGAACATCTGCGTCATGATCCTGTCTCCCGTTTTCTGCCGGCCGGCGCGCATGCACCCCGATCGGTTTTGATGTGGTTCAATTGCCGATAGCCTAACGGGCGCTATTGTGAGCCGTCTGTCATCGAAACGACAGAGTGCCCGATGAACGCTGCGCGTTATCCCTATCCTCGCAAACCCGCACCCATGCACGACCACTCCGTTGCGCCGCCCGACGCGGCCGCTACGCCGGACCACTCGCCGGCCAACCCGCCGCCCGAACCGGGCCCGTTGCCGGCCCTGTCCGTGCTGTTCGGCCAGTGCGCGTGGTTCCGCGCGCTGGCGCCGGAACACCAGGCGCTCGTGCTCGCGCAGTCCCACGCGGAACGGCGCGAAGCCGGCGACGTGATCGCGCAGCGGCTCGCGCCGTCCGAATACTGGATCGGCGTGCATCGCGGATTGCTGAAGCTGGCGATCTTCAACGCGTCGGGGCGCGGCTGCACGTTTTCCGGCGTGCCGTCGGGCGGCTGGTTCGGTGAAGGCAGCGTGATCAAGCGCGAACTGCGCAAGTACGAAGTCGTCGCCGTCCAGCGCTCGATCGTGCTGTTCGTCCCGGTCGACACGTTCCATGCGCTGCTCGACACGAGCCTGCCGTTCACGCGCTTCGTGATCCATCAGTTGAACAACCGGATGGGCGAATTCATCGCGTCGATCCAGAACAGCCGGCTGCTCGATGTCGACGCGCGCGTCGCGCAGGCGCTCGCGCAGCTGTTCAACCCCGCGCTGTACCCGGACACCGGCCCGTCGCTCGCGATCTCGCAGGAGGAACTGGGGATGCTCGTCGGCGTGTCGCGGCAGCGGATCAACCAGGCGTTGCAGCAGCTCGAGAAACTCGGCGTGCTGAGGCTCGCGTACAACCAGATCGAGGTCGTCGATCTGGCCGCACTCGCGCGGGTCGGGATGGAACAGATCTGAGCGGCGTCCGATGCGCGGAGCCGCCGCCGATGCGGCATGCGCGTGCGGTCCGGCGGCGGTGTCCGCGCACGTTTCATCCGACGAATCGACCTTGCGCCGCCCCGCCCCAACCTGACAATTCCGCCAGTTTCGCGCCAGTGACCCGTTCCGCCCCGACGCCTATCATTCGGGTTCCCTTCACCGACGCCTGATCACCGCCTGTCCCGCTGCCTCCATGTGGATCGTCAATCTCGCGCTCAGGCGCCCCTACACGTTCATCGTGATGGCCATCATGATCGTGCTGGCCACCCCGCTTGCGCTGATGCGCACGCCTGTCGACGTCCTGCCGGCGGTCAACATTCCCGTCATCAGCGTGATCTGGAATTACACCGGCTTCTCCGCGAAGGAGATGACCAACCGGATCACGGCCGTTCATGAACGGATCCTGACGACGACCGTCAACAACATCCAGCACATCGAGTCGACCTCGCTGCCCGGCATCGCGGTCGTGAAGGTGTTCCTGCAGCCCGGCGCGAACGTGCAGACCGCGATCGCGCAGACGGTTTCGTCCGCGCAGGCGATCGTGCGGCAGATGCCGCAGGGCGCGACGCCGCCGCTCGTGATCACCTATTCGGCGTCGAGCATCCCGGTGATCCAGCTCGGGCTGTCCAGCAAGACGCTCAGCGAACAGTCGCTCGCCGACATCGCGCTCAACTTCCTGCGCCCGCAACTGATCACGATCCCGGGCGCGCAGATCCCGTTTCCGTACGGCGGCCGCACGCGCGTGGTCGCGATCGACCTCGACCCGCAGGCGCTGCTCGCGAAGGGCCTCACGCCCGCCGACATCGTCAACGCGGTCAACGCGCAGAACCTCGTGCTGCCAACCGGCACCGCGAAGATGGGCCAGACCGAATACCGGATCGACACGAACGCGTCGGCCGACACGGTCGCCGATATCAACGGCCTGCCGGTGCAGACCGTCAACGGTGCGACGACCTACCTGCGCGAAGTCGCGTCGGTGCGCGACGGCTTCGCGCCGCAGACCAACGTCGTGCGCCAGAACGGCCAGCGCGGCGTGCTGATGTCGATCCTGAAGACCGGCGACGCGTCGACGCTGAAGGTCGTGTCGGACCTGAAGGCGCTGCTGCCGAAGGTGATCCCGACGCTACCCGAAGGGCTCACGATCACCCCCCTGTTCGACCAGTCGGTGTTCGTCAACGCCGCCGTGCAGGGCGTGATCCACGAGGCGCTGATCGCCGCCGTGCTGACCGCGATGATGATCCTGCTGTTCCTCGGCAACTGGCGCAGCACGCTGATCATCGCGATCTCGATTCCGCTGTCGATCTTCACGTCGCTGATCGCGCTGGCCGCGCTCGGCGAGACCATCAACATCATGACGCTCGGCGGGCTCGCGCTCGCGGTGGGGATCCTGGTCGACGACGCGACCGTCACCATCGAGAACATCGAGCGGCACCTGCATCTCGGCACTAATCTGCACGACGCGATTCTCGAAGGCGCGGGCGAGATCGCGGTGCCCGCGTTCGTGTCGACGCTGTGCATCTGCATCGTGTTCGTGCCGATGTTCTTCCTGACGGGCGTCGCGCGCTTCCTGTTCGTGCCGCTCGCCGAAGCCGTAGTGTTCGCGATGCTCGCGTCCTACGTGCTGTCGCGCACGCTCGTGCCGACGCTGGCGATGCTGCTGTTCCGCCCGCAGCAGGCGAGCACCGGCCCCGAGCACTCGACGTCGCGTTTCGCGCGGCTCCATCACGCGTTCAACGCCGCGTTCGAGCGGCTGCGCGCGTGGTACATCGTGCTGCTCAGCATCCTGCTGGTGCGCCGCCGCTTCTACGCGACGTGCTTCCTCGGCTTCTGCCTGCTGTCGACCGGCCTCGTGTTCGTGCTCGGCCGCGATTTCTTCCCGAACGCCGATTCCGGCAACATCCGGCTGCACATGCGCGCACCGACCGGCTACCGGATCGAGGAAACCGCGCGCCTCGCCGACCAGGTCGAGCGCGCGATCCGTGAAGTCGTGCCGCCCGACGAACTCGGCGCGATCGTCGACAACCTCGGGCTGCCGGTGAGCGGCATCAACCTGTCGTACAGCAACAGCGGCACGATCGGCACGCTCGACGGCGAACTGATGATCGCGCTGAAGCCGGGCCACCGCTCGACCCAGCACTACGTGCAGACGCTGCGCACGCTGCTGCCGCAGCGCTTCCCCGGCGTCGAGTTCTTCTTCCAGCCGTCGGACATCATCACGCAGATCCTCAACTTCGGTCAGCCGGCCGCAATCGACGTGCAGGTGCTCGGCAACGATCTCGCGAGTAACATGGCTATCGCGAGCAGCCTGATGAAAAAGATCAGGCAAATCCCCGG
Organism: Burkholderia sp. BCC1638; assembly: GCF_902833195.1. Lineage (NCBI taxonomy): Bacteria > Pseudomonadati > Pseudomonadota > Betaproteobacteria > Burkholderiales > Burkholderiaceae > Burkholderia > Burkholderia sp. BCC1638. The sequence goes on along the minus strand of NZ_CADFEC010000001.1, from coordinate 344,973 downwards.
CACCGTCGACGTGCACGTACTGCAGCGCAACGACGAACCGACCCTGGTGGCCGATATGGACCGTACGCGCATGCAGCAGCTCAGCCTTTCCGCGCAGAACGTCGCGCAGAACATGCTGATCTCGCTGTCCGGCAGTTCCCAGACGACCCCGTCGTTCTGGATCAACCCGCGCACCGGCGTCCAGTACCCGCTGCAGATCCAGACCCCGCAATACAACATCGCGTCGATCGACGACCTCCTCGGCACGCCGATTTCCGCGAGCGGGCGCACGGGCATGCCGCTGCAGCTGCTCGGCAACCTCGTGCAGATCCACCCCGTCTCAAACCCGGCCGTGATCACGCATTACAACATCCGCCCGGCGATCGACCTGTACGTGAGCGTCGAGGGCCGCGACCTCGGCTCGGTTGCGGGCGCGATCGACCGGATCGTGTCCGACGCGCGCGCGACGCTGCCGCGCGGCACCGACCTCACGGTGCGCGGCCAGGTCGAGACGATGCGCACGTCGTACATCGGTCTCGGCGCGGGCGTCGCGATGGCGATCGTGCTCGTCTACCTGCTGATCGTCGTGAACTTCCAGTCGTGGCTCGATCCGCTGATCATCATCAGCGCGATGCCGGCCGCGCTCGCCGGCATCGCGTGGATGCTGTTCATCACCGGCACGCACCTGAGCGTGCCCGCGCTGACGGGCGCGATCATGACGGTGGGCGTCGCGACCGCGAACAGCATCCTGGTCGTGTCGTTCGCGCGCCAGCGCCTCGCCGCCGGCGCGCCGCCGCTCACGGCCGCGCTCGAGGCCGGCGCGACGCGGATCCGCCCGGTGCTGATGACGGCGCTCGCGATGATCATCGGGATGGTGCCGATGGCGCTCGGTCTCGGCGAAGGCGCCGAGCAGAACGCGCCGCTCGGCCGCGCGGTGATCGGCGGCCTGCTGTTCGCCACCGTTTCGACGCTGCTGTTCGTGCCGCTCGTGTTCGGCGGCGTGCATTCGCGGCTGGCCCGCCGGCGCGCGCGCCAGGCCGGACACTGACTTTCGCCCCTAGCCTTTAGACCCGGTCAATTCATGGAAGAGAAACATCACAGCTCCGTCGGCATCCAGGTGGACGAACACGGCATGCACCTGCCGACGCGCACGTCGGTGTCGCGGCGCGGGCGGGTCGTACTGATCGTGGTCGGCGTGCTGCTGGCCGCGGGCGCCGCGCGCACGATCGTCGTCAACGTGCTGAACCGCAACCGGCTCGACGCGGTGGCCGAGCAGAACACGCGCCAGTACGTGAACGTCGTGCATCCCGTCGATGCGGCCACGGGCGGCAAGCTGACGCTGCCCGGCACGCTGCGCGGCTTCGTCGAGGCGCCGATCTATGCGCGCGCGAGCGGCTACGTGCTGCGCTGGCAGGCCGACATCGGCACGCACGTGAAGCAGGGGCAACTGCTCGCCGAGCTCGATACGCCCGAGCTCAACCAGGAACTCGCGCAGGCCACCGCGCAGCGTCAGCAGGCGCAGGCCGCGCTCGCGCTCGCGAAGACGTCGTTCGACCGCGCGCAGCAGCTGCGCCAGCGCGATGCGGTGTCGCAGCAGGAACTCGACGACCGGCAAGGCGCGTTCAACCAGGGCAGCGCGAACCTCGCCGCGGCCGATGCGAACATGCGCCGGCTCACCGAACTGAAGGGCTTCCAGCGCATCGTCGCGCCGATCGACGGAATCGTCACGCAGCGCAACGTCGACGTCGGCGACCTCGTCAATTCCGGCAACGCGGGCCGCTCGCTGTTCACGGTCGTGCAGGCCGACCAGTTGCGCCTGTACGTGCAGGTGCCGCAGGCGTACGCGCAGCAGGTGAAGGTCGGCCAGCACGTGAGCGTCGCGCAGGCCGAGCTGCCCGGCCAGACCTTCGACGGCACGATCACGCGCACGTCCCAGGCGATCGACGTCGCGACGCGCTCGCTGCAGATCGAGATCACGCTGCCGAACCCGGACGGACGGCTGCTCCCCGGCTCGTATGTGCAGGCCACGCTGCCGATGACACCGGTCGGCCGCCTGCAGATTCCGGCCAACACGCTGCTGTTCCGCGCCGAAGGACCGACGGTCGCAGCCGTCGACGCGAACGGCCAGGTGCACCTGAAGGCAGTGACGATCGCGCGCACGATCGGCCAGACGCTCGAAGTCGACGGCCCGCTCACGCCGAACGACCGCCTCGTCGCGAACCCGAGCGATGCGCTCGCGAACGGCGACACCGTCATCGTGCAGGCGCCGCCGGCCGTGAAACCGGCGTCCGCCGCCGCGGGAGCGAAGTCGTGAGCGCGATGCGCGCCCGCCTGCGCCCCGCCGCGGTCCTGGCCGTCGTCGCGGTCGCGGCCCTTGCCGGCTGCACGGTCGGCCCCGACTACCGGCGCCCCGCCGTCGAGACGCCGGCCGCGTGGCGGCTCGACCCGGCCGACGCGTACTGGCACCCGGCCGCGCCCGCCCGTGCGCCGCTCGATCCGGCCTGGTGGACCGCCTTCGGCGACGCGCAGCTGGACGCGCTCGAAGCCGACGCGTTGCGCAACAACCAGAACCTGAAGGCCGTTGCCGCACGCTACGACCAGGCGAAGGCGACGCTCGCGTCGGTCGCGTCCGCGCAGTATCCGGCCGTCGGCCTGAATGCGAGCGGCCAGCGCTTCAAGATCTCCGCCGACCGGCCGCAGACCAACTACGCGACGCGCAGCATGTCGACCGTGCAGAACGACATCCAGGTTGGCGCAAGCGTCAGCTACGAACTCGACCTGTTCGGCCGCGTGCGGCGCAGCGTCGAATCCGCGCAGGCCAGCTCCGAGCAGGCGCGCGACGATTTCGCGAACGCCCGCCTCGTGCTGACCGCCGATCTCGCGTCCAGCTACTTCGCGCTGCGCGAGCTCGACAGCGAGATCGACGTCGTCAAGCGCTCGATCGACCTGCAGCAGAAGGCGCTCGACTATGTGAGCGCGCGCCACGACCTCGGCGCGGTGTCCGGCCTCGACCTGCTGCAGCAACGCGCGCAGCTCGATGCGACGCGCACGCAGGCGCAGTTGCTGATCCAGCAGCGCGCGCAGGTCGAGACCGCGATCGCGACGCTGGTCGGCACGCCGGCCCCCGAATTCTCGCTGCCGCCGCGCGTGGTGCCGATCAACGCGCCCGCGCTGCCGACCGGGATGCCGAGCGACCTGCTGCAGCGGCGCCCGGACGTCGCGTCGGCCGAGCGCGCGATGGCCGCCGCGAACGCGCAGATCGGCATCGCGCGCGCCGCGTACTTCCCGCGCATCGCGCTGTCGCCGGACATCGGCTGGGACGCGACGCGCTTCTCCGGGCTGTTCACCGTGCCGGCGCTGCTGTGGTCGATCGGCGCGTCGGTCAGCCAGCCGCTGTTCGAAGGCGGCAAGCTGAAGGCCGGCGTCGATTTCGCGCAGGCCGGCTACGTGGCCGCGCAGGCCAGTTACCGGCAGACCGTGCTCACCGCGTTCCAGGAGGTGCAGAATGCGGTGACGGGCCTGGCGGTGCTGGCCGAAGCCGCGCAGCAGGCGTCGGCGGCCGTCGACGACGCGCGCAAGCTCGTGTCGCTCGCGCAGGACCGTTATGCCGGCGGCCTCACGCCGTTCATCGACGTGCTGACGGCCCAGCAGCAGTTGCTGACGAGCGAGCGCCAGGCCGTGCAGATCCAGGGCCAGCGTGCGGCGCTCGTCGTGTTTCTCGCGAAGGCGCTCGGCGGCGGCTGGGACGGCGGCGCGACAGGCGGCGCCACGCCGACCGACGTCGCGGCGGCAACCCTCCGGCCCGCCGCGAGCGTCGGCCCCTAACCCGGTTACAAGGACACACCCATGAAGGTCCTGATCGTCGAAGACGAACCGAAAGTCGTCGAATACCTGAAGAGCGGCCTGACCGAGGAAGGCTGGGTCGTCGATACCGCGCTGGACGGCGAGGACGGCGCGTGGAAGGCCGTCGAATTCGAATACGACGTGGTCGTGCTCGACGTGATGCTGCCGAAGCTCGACGGCTTCGGCGTGCTGCGCGCATTGCGCGCGCAGAAGCAGACGCCCGTGATCATGCTGACCGCGCGCGACCGCGTCGACGATCGCGTGCGCGGGCTGCGCGGCGGCGCCGACGACTATCTGACCAAGCCCTTCTCGTTCCTCGAACTGATCGAGCGGCTGCGCGCGCTCACGCGCCGCGCGCGCGTGCAGGAATCGACGCTGATCTCGATCGGCGACCTGCGCGTCGACCTGATCGGCCGGCGCGCGTCCCGCGACGGCACGCGCCTCGACCTGACCGCGCAGGAATTCCAGCTGCTCGGCGTGCTCGCGCGGCGCAGCGGTGAGGTGCTGTCGAAGACGACGATCGCCGAACTCGTGTGGGACGTGAACTTCGACAGCAACGCGAACGTCGTCGAGACGGCGATCAAGCGCCTGCGCGCCAAGCTCGACGGCCCGTTCGCGGAGAAGCTGCTGCACACGATCCGCGGCATGGGCTACGTGCTCGAGGCGCGCGAGGACGCCGACAGCGAGAGGCACGCATGAAGCGCTCGATCACCCTGCGTCTGTCGGCGATGTTCGGCATCGTGTCGCTGCTTGTGTTCACGCTGGTCGGCTGCGGGCTGTTCGTGATGATGGAGCGCCAGCTGTTTGCCGAACTGCGCGCGACGATCGACACGCGCGCGAAGGTCGCGCAGATGATCGTGTCGCACGCGACCACCGCCGCGCGCGGCCGCCTGATGCAGGAAAAGCTCGCCGATCTCGAACCGCCCGACGGGTCGACGCGTTACCAGATCGACAGCCCCGACGCCAACTTCCGCTTCGGTCATCCGGTCGACGGCGTGCCCGTCGGCAAGCCGTTCGGTGCGTTCCAGCAATACGCGCTCAACCACAGCAGCTACGACGTGATGACGAAGACCGTCCCGATCGCGGGCAGCGGCGAGCGCCCCGACCTGAAGCTGATCGTCGCGTCGTCGTGCGAGCGCACGCAGCGGATGCTGCGCCGTTTCGTGTGGACGCTCGCCGCGCTGATCGCGATCGCCACCGTCGTCACGCTGTTGCTGAGCCGCGCGGTCGCGCGCTTCGGGCTCGCGCCGCTCGAACGGATGTCGCAGGACGCGGCGGCGATCAACGCCACCAACCGCCGCCAGCGGCTGCACACCGACGCGTTGCCGACCGAGCTGCGCGATCTGGCCGCGTCGTTCAACGGCGCGCTCGAGCGCATCCAGCAGACCTACGCGCGGCTCGAGGCCTTCAACGCGGACGTCGCGCACGAGCTGCGCACGCCGATCAGCATTTTGATCGGCCAGACCCAGGTCGCGCTGACGAGCCGCGACCGCTCCGTCGACCGGATGCGCCAGACGCTGCAGTCGAACCTCGAGGAGTTCGAGCGTCTGCGCGTGATCATCAACGACATGCTGTTCCTGTCGCGCAGCGATCGCGGCGAGCGCGCGACCGACCTGAAGCACGTGTCGCTCGCCGACGAAGTGCGGCGCATGCTCGACTTCCTCGAGATTCCGCTGGACGAGGCGCAGTTGCGCGCCGAACTGCACGGCGATGCGCGCGCGGCCGTCGACCCGTCGCTGTTCCGCCGCGCGATGACCAACCTGCTGATCAACGCGATCCAGCATTCGGTGCCCGGCGCGACGCTGAACGTGACGATCACGCCGCGCGACACGCTCGTCGACGTGTCGGTCGCCAACCCCGGCGAGCCGATCGACCCCGTGCAGCGCTCGCACGTGTTCGAGCGCTTCTACCGGCTCGAGGAAGCGCGCGCGAACAGCAAGGAGAACCACGGGCTCGGGCTGTCGATCGTCAAGGCCGTCGCGGAGATGCACGGCGGCAGCGTGTTCGTCGCGTGCTCGGGCGGCGTCAATACGTTCGGCTTCTCGGTGTCGACGCAGGCGTGCAGCGTCGGCCCGATACGCTCAGCCGAGGCGGGCGACGCGGGCGACCCGCAGGTGCTGCGGCCGACGCACGCGCCGCGCGCGATGCACTGACGGCACCGCGCCGCCCAGGGCAGTTTTCTTCAATACGGACACGCGCGGCTTCTTTAGTCTCGATGCGACTTTCACATTCGCATGGAGACACATGATGAGCATGCTGATTTCGATGGCCGCGTTCGCGCTGGCGTCGTCGATTACGCCCGGTCCCGTCAATATCGTCGCGCTCGGCGCGGGTGCGCGCCACGGTCTCGGCGCGAGCCTGCGCTATGCGGCCGGCGCGACGCTCGGCTTCGTCGCGCTGTTTCTGCTGATCGGCCTCGGGCTGCACGTGGCGCTCGCCCGCTGGCCGATGCTGACCACGGCCACCCAATGGTCGGGGATCGCGTTCCTGCTTTACCTCGCGCTGCGGCTGGCGCTCGACGACGGCCGGCTGTCGACCGATCCGGCCGATCCGGACGCGCCAAACGTCGCCGGCCCGTCGGTGGCGGCCGGCGCGGCGATGCAATGGCTGAACCCGAAGGCTTGGCTTGCATGCGTGGCCGCGATGGGCGCGTATGCGGCCGATGGCGGTCGCGCGCAGGTGTGGCAATTCGCGGCGCTGTATCTGGTGATCTGCTTCGCGTCGATCTCGTGCTGGGGGTATGCGGGTGCGTCGCTGCGGCACTGGCTCGCGAACGCGCGGCGGATGCGGCTGTTCAACCGCGCGATGGCGCTGCTGCTCGCGGGCAGCGCGCTTTATCTGCTCGACGTCTAGCGTCGTCGCTTCGAACGGGTGTTGCTGCGGGCGGCGGCGGTGCGAGCCGTCGCCCGCCGTTGCGGCGCCGCCATCGTGCCGGCCCTTCCCCCGCTCAGTTCGCGGCGCTTCGATATTGGCCCGGCGTGGCGGCCGCGATGCGTCGGAACGCGCGCTGGAAATGCGCCTGGTCCGCAAAGCCCGCATCGAGCGCGACCTCGGCGATCGGCCGGCCGCGGCGCAGTTCCGTGCGGCCGTACTGCACGCGACGGTCGACCAGGAACGCATGCGGCGTCATCCCGTAGCGGGCGTTGAACGCGCGGATCAGGTAGGACGGCGACAGGTCGGCGGCCGCGCAGATCGCATCGAGCGTGACGGCCTGACGGCAATGCGCGGCGATGTAGTCGGCCGCGCGGGCGAGCTTCGCGTTGTCGGTCCCGCGCCGCGTATCGACGGGCAGTTCGCGATCGAGCGCGCCGTGCAGCCGCGTGAAGAATTCGACCGCCGCGCTTTCCTTGCCGAGCGGATCGACGCCGGGTGCCACGAGCGTGCGGTAAAAGCCGCCGAACTGCGCGAACAGGTCGCGCCGCTCCGTCAACTTCGGCGAAAAGCCGTGAAAATCGCTGTTCGGGTCGCGTCCGAGCGCATGCTGCAGCCGCGCGAGCCAAGGCACGTCGACATAGACCATCCGGTACGCCCACGCGTCGGGGCCATACGGATTGCACGCATGCACCTGCTCCGGATCGATGATCACGAGCACGCCGCGCCCGACGTGTTCCTTCGTCGCGCCGTTCAGGTAAGTGCTCGTGCCGCCGACGATCGCGCCGAGCGAAAACGTGTCGTGCGTGTGCTTCGCGTAGCAGATCGTCCGGCCGTCGTCGACGGTGCGCGCCTCGATGAACGGCAGCGCGGCGTCGCGCCAGAACGGCGATGGCACGGCGAGGGGTTTGGCGGAACGGCTCACGCGACGGGCTCCCGGATCGGATGGCGAACGCACACCGTACAAGACTGCGCGGCGCGATGCAACCGCGAACCGACGCTCCGCGGCCGGATCGCCTAAGCTTTGATTTCGGCCGCCACGGCAGACGCGGCGGGTTCCGTTCCCCTCTTCCAACCGGTACATTCATGCACATCGATCTGACAGGCAAAACCGCGGTCGTCACCGCTTCCACCGCCGGCATCGGGCTGGCGATCGCCGAAGGGCTCGCGCAGGCGGGCGCACGTGTCATCGTCAACGGACGCAGCGACAAGTCGGTCGATGCCGCGCTCGCGCAGCTGCGCAGCGCGGTACCGGGCGCGGACGTCGACGGCGTCGCCGCCGACCTGTCCGACGCCGCCGGCGTCGCGCGTGTCACGCAGCACACGCCGGAGGCCGACATCCTCGTGAACAATGCGGGCATCTACGGGCTGAAGGCGTTCTTCGACATCGACGACGACGAATGGGCCCATTACTTCCAGATGAACGTGATGTCAGGCGTGCGTCTCGCGCGGCACTACCTGAAGGGGATGCTCGCGCGCAACACGGGCCGCGTCGTGTTCATTTCGTCGGAATCGGGCCTGAACATCCCGGTCGACATGATTCACTACGGGTTCACGAAAACCGCGCAGCTCGCGATCGCGCGCGGCCTCGCGAAACTCGCGGCCGGAACCAACGTGACCGTCAATTCGGTGCTGCCGGGGCCGACGATGTCGGAGGGCGTGCGCGCGCTGCTGAAGGAAACGGCCGACGCGACGGGCCGCAGCATCGACGACGTCGCGGTGGATTTCGTGCGCAGCGAGCGCGCGAGCTCGATCATCCAGCGGCCGGCAACGACGGAGGAAGTCGCGAATCTGGTCGTGTATGTCTGCTCGCCGCAGGCCTCGGCGACGACGGGCGCGGCATTGCGCGTCGACGGCGGCGTGGTCGACACGATCGCGTGACGACTGCGTGACACGCTCGCGCGGCGCATGGCGGCCGCGCTATCGCGAAGCCGCCTTGTCCGGTTGAAGCGTGCCCTTGCGGTCGGCGTCCATGCAGGTATCGAAGCCGTATTGCGTGACGGCACCGGCCTTGTCGAACACGACGAAGTACGCCCGGTGATCGTTGCCGTGCTCGATGAAGTAGTTGTAGCAGACGCCGCTTCCGTTACGGACCATCCACACGCTGCGCGGGTTGCCGCCCGCGCGTACAACGTCGGCGCGCGTCGCGCCGTGCCGCGACGCGGCCCGCGCCAGCGGCGTGCGCGAATAGGAGAACGGCAGCCACGAGTCGAACCACGCGCAACCGTGCAGCATCAGGCAGCTGGCGGCCAGCGACAGCGTCGCTGCAGGACGGTACATCGGAATCAATCGCATGCTTGGAAGAATCTGCCGCGCCATGCCGGCGTGATCGAAAGCCCCATGCTACTAGACCTTTGGGTCCGGATCGAAAAGAAATGTAGAGACTTGTGTCCGACGCCGCGCTCGGCGCGGCCCGGCTCGCGCCCGATCGTCGCGAACCATGAAAGCGCCGCGCGGGCTCGCTCACGCGTCAATGCTGTTGCGCCGATGGCCCGGATCGGCGCAACGAGCCTCGCCGTCAGGCGACCCACTCGGCCCACAGCATCGTCAGCACCGTCATCAGCGCCGGGCCGACGAACAGTCCGATCAGGCCGAACGTCTCGGCGCCGCCGAGGATGCCGAACAGCACGAGCAGGAATGGCAGGCGGGTCGAGCTGCCGATCAACACCGGCCGCACGAAATGCTCGGCGACGAACACGACCACGAAGCCGACCGCCAGCACCACGACGGCCCACGCGGTCGCACCCTGCACGAACAGCCAGAGCGCCGCGCCGCAGAACACGATCGGCGCGCAGAACGGCAGCATCGCGGCGACGGCCGTGACGAGGCCGAGCAGCGCCGCGTGCGGGACCCCCGCGAGCGCATACGCGACGCCGAGAATGGCGCCCTCGCCCAGCCCGACGACGACCAGCCCCGTCACCGTGCCGTACACGGCCGCGACCATCCGTTCGATCAGGTGCGCGCCGCCGCGGCCGAACGCACGCCGCGCGCCCTGCAGCAACGCGCCCGACAACTTGTGGCCGGCCCGCATGATCACGAACAGCGTGACCAGCATGAAGCCGAACTCGAACAGCGCATGCGCGAGCTTCGTGCCGAACTGCCGGCCGAACGCGATGAACTTCTCGCCGCTCGCGCCATGCATCGCGGTGCCCGCGTGCAGCGGATGACCGAGATTGGCCTGCCACCACTCGGTGACCTGCGCGGCACCGTACGGCAACCGGCCGACGACGTCCGGCAGCGGAATGCCGTTGTCCTGGATCGAGTGCAGCCAGATGCGCAGGTCATGCGCCTGCGAGATCGCCTGGCCCAGCGCGATGGCGACCGGCAGCACGACCAGCAGCGACACGCCCGCGGTGATCGCGGTCGCGATCAGGGTTGGCCGATCGCGAAACCAGCTGTCCGATTCGAAGCGTTTCAGCAACGGCCACAACGCGATCGCGATCACGCAGGCCCACGCGATGGCGGGAAGAAAATCGCGGATCACCCACAGCGCGAGCACCAGCAGCGCCGCATACAGCACGGCGCGGGCGATCTGCTGGGCACGCGGCCGCGCGGCGGATTCCTGGGAAGGCGAGACATGTGCGCGCATGGCACCTCTGTCGAAATGAAAAAATGGCGGTTCGCGCGGGCCGAGGGCCGGTGCGAACCGCCATTCTATCCATCGATACCGCCACGACACGCGGACGCGATGCCAAGCATTGTCAAATGCATGGCGCGAACGTCGCGCGCGCCGCGCGGTGCGACGTGCGCTCAGGCCACCTTGTCGGCGACGCGATAGCGTTCGAGCCAGTGCGCGTACGGCGCAGGCAGCGTCCACGACGGACGCTCGACGCCGAGCTGCTTGGCCGCGTAGTACGGCCAGTGCGGATCGGCCAGATGCGCGCGGCCGACCATCACGAGGTCGAGCTGCTGTTCGGCGACGACACGCTCGGCCAGTTGCGGCGTGTCGATCCCCCATGCGGACGACACCGGCAAGCCGGCCTCGCGGCGCACGCGTTCCGCGATCGGCGCGAGGAACGCCGGGCCCCACGGAATGCGCGCGTCGGGCGTCGAGAAGCCGACCGACACGCTCAGCATGTCGAGGCCTTCCTGCTTCATCCGCTGCGTGAGCGCGATGGATTCGGCGAGCGTTTCCTCATCGCGGCCGTCGTATTCGATCACGCCGAGACGCGCGGTCAGTGGCAGATGCTCCGGCCAGACCTGGCGGACGGCCTTCAGCGTGTCGACGAGGAAACGGCCGCGGTTTTCGGCGGAACCGCCGTATTCGTCGTCGCGCCGGTTCGAATGCACGGAGAAGAAGCTCTGGCCGAGATAGCCGTGCGCGAAGTGCAGTTCGAGCCATTCGAAGCCGAGGTCGCGGGCACGCTTCGCCGACGCGACGAAGTCGGCCTGCACGCGTGCGATGTCGTCGTGCGTCATCGCGCGCGGCATCTTCGGCAAATGCGCGCCGAACGGCACGGCCGACGGTGCGATGGTCTGCCAGCCGCGCGGATCGCCGTCGGCGATGTGGTCGTCGCCTTCCCACGGACGGTTCGCGCTCGCCTTGCGGCCCGCATGCGCGATCTGGATGCCCGGCACCGCGCCGGCCGCCTTGATCGCCGCGACCGACGGCGCGAACGCCTCGGCCTGCGCATCGGTCCACAACCCGGCGCAGCCCGGCGTGATGCGGCCTTCCGGCGACACGGCCGTCGCCTCCGCGATCACGAGGCCCGCGCCGCCGCGCGCGATACCGGCCAGATGCACGTGATGCCAGTCGTTGACGACGCCGTCTTCGGCAACGTACTGGCACATCGGCGGCACCGCGATGCGGTTGCGCAGCGTGACATCCTTCAGTTTGAACGGTTCGAACAGGGCAGACATCCACCACTCCTTTGCTTGGTTCTACGAAACGACTGGATGAGCCGCCGTGCGGTGCGCACGACGGAACGGTTCGGGCGTCGCCGGGCCGGTTGCGCCCGACGACGAAAACGGCCAGGTGCCGGTCATGCCGGCACCGCGCGGGCTTACTGACGGCCGAGCTTCGCGAGCAGCGCCTCGGCAGCGGGTTCCGACGACGCGGGGTTCTGCCCCGTGATCAGCAACCCGTCGGTGACGACATGCGGCGCCCAGTCGGCGCTGCGCTCGAACTGCGCGCCGTTGGTCTTCAGCATGTCCTCGACGAGGAACGGCACCACTTCCGTCAACTCGACGGCCGCTTCCTCGCTGTTGGTGAAGCCCGTCGCACGCTTGCCGCGCACGACCGATTCGCCGGTCTTCGGATCCTTCACGTGGCGCAGCACGCCCGGCGCGTGGCACACGGCCGCGACCGGCTTGCCCGCCGCCAGCGCACGCTCGATCAGGCCGATCGAGTGCAGGTCCTCGGCGAGATCCCACAGCGGGCCGTGCCCGCCCGGATAGAACACCGCGTCGTAATCGTCGACCGACACGTCGGCCAGCTTGCGCGTGGCCGCGAGCGCGGCCTTGGCCGCCGGATCGGCGTCGAAGCGGCGCGTGGCGTCGGTCTGCGCGGCCGGATCGCTGCTTTTCGGGTCGAGCGGCGGCTGGCCGCCCTTCGGCGATGCGAGCGTCAGCTCGATACCCGCATCCGTGAACGCGTAGTACGGCGCGGCCAGTTCCTCGAGCCAGAAGCCGGTCTTCTTGCCGGTGTCGCCGAGCGTGTCGTGCGAGGTCAGGACAACCAGAATCTTCATGATCGGACACTCCTTCGAAATGGGGGAACGGGGCCGCGTCGCGGCGGCAGCCCACGCGACGCACGCCGCGTGCCGGCGACGACGGCGCGCCTGCCGGTTAGGCCGCCGGCACGCGTCAACGTGCCGGCTCCGCGCCAAAAATATTGCTCAAGTCTATTAGACCAGTCGTCTAGAAGCAGCTCGAAAAAAACAACGGCATCTCCTGCACCACCAGCATCGCAGCGCGATATGGCATCTTCGCGTCCGTTGGCAGGAACGACGTCGTATTCATGAGGCTGGATGATAGCCCCGGATTAGACCGGTCGTCTAGAAACCAGGCATTCAGCCCTGCCGCCGTCATGGCTTTTGCGCCGGAGCGCGCCCCGCAACGTGCGTTGCCGATCGCGCCCCACGGGGGCGTGCCGCCGAAACGGCTAGCCGTGCAACGGCCCGTCCGTATCGCCTGCCTCGATGATCGGCATCTCGAGCCGATGGCCGCGCACGCCGTCGGCGAGCAGGCCCAGCATCAGGTCCGCCAGCGCACGTCCGGTCGCATGCCCGGTCGGCTGCACCACGGCCGTTACCCGATGCGGGTACGCGACCTCCGGCGGCACCCCGTCATAGACGATGAGCGACATGTCCCGCCCCAGCCGCAAGCCGCTGTCGACCAGCGCCCGGAACGCGCCGCCCCCCGAAATGTTGTTGTCGACGAGCAGCGCAGTCGGCCGTTCGGCCTGTGCGAGCAGCGCCTGCGCGCCCTGCTGGCCGCCGTCGCGCGTAAACGGACACTCGACGAGCAGCGCCGGATCGGGTTCGATGCCGGCCTCGCGCAGCGCCGCGAGATAGCCGGCGCGGCGCTGCATCGCGAAATTCAGCGACAGCGGCGCACTGATCATCGCGATCCGTCGATGACCGAAGCCGATCAGACGCCGCACCGCATCGCGCGCGCCCGCTTCGTTGTCGAAATCGAACCAGGCGTAAGGCTCGGCGGCTTGCGTACGGCCATACGCGACATACGGAAACGCATTCGAGCGCAGGTACGCGAGGCGGGGGTCGTCGACCAGCGTGCGCGCGACGATCAGCCCATCGACGAGCCGGCCGTCGACGAGCCGGCGATACGAGTCGAGTTCGGCGTTCGGCCGTGCGGCCGCGATGATGAAGTCGAGATTGCGCTCGCCAAGCCGCTCGGTGATGCCCGCAACGACTTCACCGAAGCGCGGGTCGCCCAGATCGCCGGCTCCGAACGGATACACGATGCCGATCGCATCGGCACGCCCCGTCGCCAGCCGCCGTGCGGTCGGATCCGCGACATAACCGAGTTCGCGCGCAGCCTTCATCACGCGTTCGCGGGTCGCCTCGCTCACATCGTCGTAGCCGTTCAGCGCCCGACTGACCGTCGTGCGCGACAGTCCGAGCGCATCCGACAGCGCCTTCAGATTCACCTTCACGTCGCTCCTCGCGTTGTGCATGCCATTCGTTCAATCCGCGTGCGGCGGCAATTATTTCCGAATGGTAGTTATTACCGTCAAATATTTATCTTTTGACGTCCAAACCGGTTTGAAATAGCATCCAAACCGGTTTGGATATCAATGCCACCTCAGCAGTTCCTTTTCACCGTCAACGGAAACAACGCCGACATGACTTACTTTCCTTTTTGCCGCGCGACCGCGGCCAAACGTTTGCTGTTCGCTGGCGCGGCACTGGCCGCCTTCGCGTCCGCGTCATCCGTCGCGCACGCGCAAAGCACCGGCGCCCCCGCGCCCACGCCGCATACGCAGCAGGCCTACGATCCCGAAGGCAACTTCACGATGCGCTGGACCCGCGCGGACATCCGCCAGATCGTCGCGCAGTCGCACACGGCCGGCGCGGACAAGAACTCGCTGCCGCAGTCGCTGACGATGCCGGACATCCCGCAGGATTTCCCGCTGATCAACTCGAACGTGTGGGTCTGGGATACCTGGCCGCTGGCCGACCTGCGCGCGAACCAGCTCAGCTACAAGGGCTGGGAAGTGATCTTCTCGCTCACGGCCGATCCGCACGCCGGCTACACGTTCGACGATCGTCACGTCCATGCGCGCATCGGCTTCTTCTATCGCCGTGCCGGGATTCCCGCGTCGCAGCGTCCCGCGAACGGCGGCTGGACCTGGGGCGGCCACCTGTTCCCGGACGGCGCAAGCGTCAAGGTGTTCGGCACGTCGCCGATGACCAACAACGCCGAATGGTCGGGCTCCGCGCGCCTCACGCAGGGCGACAACGTCAGCCTCTACTACACCGCGACCTCGTTCAACCGCTCGGCCCCCGGCGGCGCGGACATCACGCCGCCGCAGGCGATCATCACGCGCGCCGACGGCCACATCCACGCCGACGACAAACACGTGTGGTTCAGCGGCTTCGACGATCACAAGGCGCTGCTGCAACCGGACGGCAACTACTACCAGAGCGGCCAGCAGAACACCTATTTCTCGTTCCGCGATCCGTTCGTGTTCACCGACCCCGCGCATCCGGGCAAGACCTACATGGTGTTTGAAGGCAACACCGGCGGCCCGCGCGGCGCCCGGACCTGCACCGAGGCCGACCTCGGCTACGCGCCGAACGATCCGCACCGGGAAGACCTCAACGCCGTCATGAACTCGGGCGCAGTGTATCAAAAGGCCAACGTCGGCCTGGCGGTCGCGACGAACCCGCAACTGACCGAATGGAAGTTCCTGCCGCCGATCCTGTCGGCGAACTGCGTCGACGACCAGACCGAGCGCCCGCAGATCTATCTGAAGGACGGCAAGTACTACCTGTTCACGATCAGCCACCGCACGACGATGGCCGCGGGCGTCGACGGGCCGGACGGCGTCTACGGGTTCGTCGGCAACGGCATCCGCAGCGACTTCCTGCCGCTGAACGGCGGCAGCGGCCTCGTGCTCGGCAACCCGACCGACTTCTCCGCACCGGCCGGCGCGCCGTATTCGCAGGATCCGAACCAGAACCCGCGCGAATTCCAGTCGTATTCGCACTACGTGATGCCGGGCGGGCTCGTCGAGTCGTTCATCGATGCGATCGGCCCGCTTCGCGGCGGCACGCTCGCGCCGACGGTGAAGGTGAACATCAACGGCACGTCGACGGCGGTCGACCGCGCGTACGGACGTAGCGGCCTCGGCGGTTACGGCGACATCCCGGCAAACCTGCCGGCGACGGGCGCCGACCACAACGGCGGCCCCGGCACCCGTCCGTAACGGGTCCGCTACGGACGCAGCGGGCATCGCCCGCCGGCGTCGAGGCGGCGCACATCGCGCGTGTCGCGTGTGTGCCGCCTCCCTCTTTCGCAGAATCGCGCATGCTGCCGTCGCAAGCGGCATGCGCCACCTTTCCCGCTTCGCGCGCCGAAGCACGGAACCCCGCATGAGATCGACGTTTTTTCGCTTTCCGCTCCTGATTACCCGGCTGCTGCTCGCGTGTGCGGCAAGCGCGGCCTGCACGCACGCCGCCGCCGCGCCCTGCGAAGCACCGCCCGAGCACGGCACGCCGCAATGGCGGCCGGCCGTGCACTACACGCCGCAACGCAACTGGATGAACGATCCGAACGGCCTTGTCTACGAGAACGGCCGCTATCACCTGTTCTATCAGTACAACCCGCTCGGCCACGACTGGGGCAACATGTCGTGGGGCCATGCGACCAGCACCGACCTCGTCCACTGGCGCGAGCAGCCGGTCGCGATGCGCGCGAACGCGACGGAGGAAATCTTCTCCGGCTCGATCGTCGCCGACACGCGCAACACGTCCGGCCTCGGCGCGCCGGGCGAGACGCCGCTGGTTGCGCTTTACACGAGCGTCTACAAGGACGGCTCGGGTCACGCACCGGGCACACAGGCGCAATCGCTCGCGTACAGCCTCGACCACGGCGCGACGTGGCGGCCCTACGCGCACAACCCCGTGCTCACGCTCGATCCCGAGTCGAAGCAGTTCCGCGACCCGAAAGTGTCGTGGTACGCGCCGGGAGGCTACTGGCTGATGACGACCGTCGTCGCGGACGCGCAGGTCGTGAAGCTCTATCGATCCGATGACCTGATTCACTGGTCGTTCCTGAGCGACTTCACGCTGCCGGACGTGCCGCATGCGGGCGTGCTGTGGGAAATGCCCGACCTCGTGCCGCTGCCCGTCGACGACGATCCGCGACACATCAAGTGGGTGATGATCGTCAACGTCAACCCGTGGTCGATCGCCGGCGGCTCCGGCGCGATGTATTTCGTCGGCGACTTCGACGGTCGCACGTTCACGCCCGACCATGTCGCGCCGGCCGGTTCCGATCCCGCGCGATTCCGCTGGGTCGATCACGGCGCCGACTTTTACGCCGCCGGCACGTTCTCCGGCGCCCCAGGTGCGCGGCCTGTCGCGATCGCATGGATGAGCAACTGGGATTACGCGGCGAAAGTGCCGACGGCGCCCTGGCGCGGCGCGACGACGTTGCCGCGCGAGTTCGCGCTGAAGACGATCGGCGGCGAACCGACGCTCGTCGTGACACCTGCCACCGCGTTCGATGCGTGGGCCGACGGGCGGCCCGCCGTGCACGAAGGCAACCTGAACGTCGAGTCCGCCACGCGTGCGCTGTCGGACGCCACGCGCGGTGTCGTCCAGCGCATCACGGTGACGATCGCGCCGCGGCACGCGGCCCGCGCGGGTGTGATCGTGCGAGGATCGGCGGATGGCTCGATCGGCACCCGGATCGTGTACGACACGGCGAAGCGCACGCTGACGCTCGACCGCTCGCGCGCCGGCTCGACGGATTTCGCCGGCACGTTCAGCCGCGAGCACATCGTCGATCTGCCGCTCGATCATGGGCAACTGCGGCTCGAAATCGTCGTCGATCGCGGGTCGGTCGAGGTGTTCGCGAACGGCGGCCGCGTCGCGCTGACGGATCTGATCTTTCCGCCGCTCGATGCGGACCGCGTCGCCGTGTTCGCCGAGCACGGCAGCGCGGCGTTCTCGGGGCTGACGGTGACGCAGCTCCACGGACGCGATCGGGCCGGCGAGGTTCGCGACGCCTGCACATCGCGCTAGCGATGCGATCGCCCGGCGGGGCTGCGCCGCCCGACCTCGCGTCGGGTCGTGCGGCCCCGCCGGTCATCCGCTCAAAGCAAGCCCATCCCGCCCGACGCGATGATCTCCGCGCCGACGATGAACGCGGATTCCGGCGCGCTCAGATGCAGCACCGTCGACGCGATTTCGTCCGGCGTGCCGAACCGGCCGATCGGGACGAGCCCCTTGATCTTCTCGGCCGTCTCGTCGAGCGTCGCCGCGTCGAGCCCGAGCTTGCCGTACAGCGGCGTCTGGACCGGGCCGGGGCTCACCACGTTCACCCGCACGCCGTGCGGCAGCAGCTCCGTCGACAACGTCTTCGCGAACGAATTGACGGCCGCCTTGCTCGCCGCGTACAAGGACGAGCCCGGCATCCCGATATGCGCGTTGATCGAGCCGTTGATCACGATCGACGCGCCGCGGTTCAGCAGCGGCACGAGCGACTGGATCTGGAAATACGCGCCCTTCACGTTCGTGTCGAACACGAGATCCCACAACGCTTCGTCGATATCCGCGAACGGCGCGAGTTTCGCGACGCCCGCGTTGACGAACACGGCGTCGAGCCGCGCGCCGGAGGCCGCGATCGCATCCGCCAGCGCCCGCGCCGACGCGACGCTGCCGGCCTCGTTGCGGATCGCGAGCGCGCCGTCGCCGAGCGACGCGCGCGCGGCGGCGAGCGTCTGCTCGTCGCGACCGGTGATGATGACACGCGCGCCTTCGGCCGCGAATGCCCGTGCGGCCGCCAGGCCGATGCCGCTGTTGCCGCCCGTGACGAGGACCGTTTTTCCTTCGAAGCGTTGCATGATGTTCTCCTGTGAACCGGTGAGTTGACCGTGAACACAGGATGCGCGCGGCGCCCGCCCTTGCCGTACGACCGGCGCGGCGGACATGTTCGAAATCTTCGAACGTGTTTGTCGGGACCTGTCCGTCCGTTGCACGGCTGACGCACTCAGCCCGTCACGTCGATCCCGTCGAGCAGGCGCTGCGCGAGCCGCGGTTCGCGCAGTTGCTCTAGCCACCATTGCAGCGCGCGGCCGTCGCGGTCGCCGCGCCACGCGACGTACAGCACGTTCGGCTCGCGCGGATCGGCCGTTTCCTTCTCGACGAGCTCGCCGCGCGCGAGCAGCGATGCAACCCGCCGGCGCGGCACCCAGCCGACACCGAGCCCGTCGCGCTGCGCGAGGATCTTGGCGCGCATCGACGGCACCGCGAGCACCGCCTGCCCGCCGAGCAGCCCGTACGCGCGGCCGACGGCCCGCCGCGACGAATCGGCGACGACGACCGCGCGATGCGCGCAGATCGCGTCGCGGGTCAGCCGCTCGCTTGCCGCGGCGAGCGGATGGCGCGGCGATATGGCGAACACCCATTCCATCGCGCCGAGCTCGAACCATTTGAAACCCGGAATCGCCGGCGGCTCGTTGGTCGCGCCGACGACCAGATCCGCGCGGCCGTCGCGCAGCGCTTCCCAGGTGCCGCCGAGCACTTCGTGCGTGAAACGCAGCGACACGCCCGAATCGAGCCCATCGAATGCACGGACGACCGGCAGCAGCGTATCGAACTCCAGCACCTCGTCGCTGACGATCCACAGCCGGTCCTCCCAGCCGCTCGCGACCTGCCGTACGCGCTGCGTGAGCCGCGCGACGTCCAGCGCGAGGCGTGACGCCTCGTCGGTCAGCAACTGGCCGGCCGGCGTGAGCTGCAGCCGGTAGCCGCGCCGGTCGAACAGCAGCGCGTCGAAGCGCGTTTCGAGCTGCCGCGCCGCGTGCGAGATGGTCGACGGCGCCTTGCCGAGCCGCGCGGCCGCCCGCGACAGGCTGCCGGTGGCGCGGATCGCATCGAGCAGCGCGAGTTCGTCTTCGGACAGCATGAGGGCACTCCGATCGGGGATTGTGATGGATCGTAAGGCACCGGCGGGCGGCGGTCCAATCGAATGGCGCCGTGCGGCTACGTTCGGCGGATGCCGGGCCGCCCACGAACTTCCGGTATGCTCATCGACATCAAATTGCCCTATTCGAGGTAACCACTGCGATGGACATCGCGATCCGCATCGAAGGCCGTCACGACCTCACCGGGCAAATCTTTCGGCAACTGCGCACCGCGATCGTCGACGGGCGGCTCGAAGGCGGCGCCCGGCTGCCGTCGACGCGCGACCTCGCCAGGCAGCTCGGCGTGTCGCGCAAGACGACGCTCGACGCGTTCGAGCGTCTCGTCGCCGAGGGCTTCCTGAACACGCGCGCGGGCGACGGCACGTTCGTCGCAGACGGCCTCGCGCGGGTGCCGCACGCGGCGGACTCGACACCGTCGCTCGTCGAGGCCACACGGCCCGTCCATGCCGTCGACGCACGCGCGCTGTGGGACGAACTGCCCGACGCGCTCGCGATGCCCGCGCGTCAGGACACGCCCGCGCTCGACTTCCGCGGCGGCGTGACCGACAAGACGCTGTTCCCGTTCGACGCGTGGCGCCGCTGCCTGCATCACGCGTTGCGCCAGCAGGCGCGCGGCCCCGGCCAGTACCACGATCCGGCCGGCGATCCGCAGTTGCGCGGCGCGATCGCGCGCTACGTCGCGTTCAGCCGCGCGGTCGCGTGCGGCTGGGACGACGTGCTCGTCACGCAAGGCGCGCAACAGGCGCTCGACCTGATCGCGCGCGTGGTCGTACGGCCGGGCGATGTCGTCGCGGTCGAGAATCCCGGCTATCCGCCGGCGCGCGCGGCGTTCGCGTCGCTCGGCGCGACGGTGATCGGCGTGCCGGTCGATGCGCACGGCCTCATCATCGAGCGGCTGCCCGACGACGCGCGCCTCGTCTACGTGACGCCGTCGCACCAGTTCCCGCTCGGAATGCCGATGACGCTGGACCGGCGCGTCGCGCTGCTCGAATGGGCGCAGCGGCGCCGCGCGGTGATCATCGAGGACGATTACGACGGCGAATTCCGCTTCGAAGGCCGGCCGGTGGAGTCGCTGAAGAGCCTCGACCGCACGGGCCTCGTCGCGTACGTCGGCACGTTCTCGAAGACGATCTTTCCCGAACTGCGGATCGGCTACGCGATTCCGCCGCGCGCGCTGCGCGGCGCGCTCGCCAAGGCGAAGCAGATCGTCGACTGGCATACCTGCACGCTCACGCAGGCGGCGCTCGCGCGCTTCATGCACGAAGGCGATTTCGCGCGGCATCTGCGGCGCGTGCAGAAGCATTACGACGCGCGCCGCAAGATGCTGCTCGCGCATTTGCGCGGCAATCTCGCGCCGTGGTTCGACCCGATCGTGCCGACCGCCGGCATCCACCTCGCCGCGCACTTGAAACCGGGGCTCGACGAAGCCGCGCTGGTCCGTGCCGCCCGCGAGCACGACATCGGCCTGTACGGAATCTCGGCGTTCCACGTCGGCTCGGCGGCGCGCGCGGGGCTGCTGTTCGGCTATGGCGGGATCGACGCGCTGCGCATCGACGCCGCGCTCGCGAAACTGGCCGCGCTGCTGGACTCGGGCAACATCGGCGGTGCACCACTGGTTACCTGAATTTTCCCGGAATTGGCCATTCAAGCAGGCCAGTGCCACGCTTAAAGTGGGTCCTGTCGCGCCACCGTGCGCATCAACCGGAAAAAGGACCTGCCATGCAACCGCGCCTGAACTTCTATACCGCCAGCCCGAACGCCATCAAGGTGATGCGCAACGCCGAGGAATTCATCGCGAAAAGCTCGATCGAGAAGCCGCTCGCCGAACTGGTCCGGCTGCGCGCGTCGCAAATCAACGGCTGTGCGTTCTGCGTCGACATGCACACCACCGATGCGCGCAAGGGCGGCGAGACCGACCGCCGTCTCGCGACCGTCGTCACGTGGCGCGAAACGCCGTTCTTCACCGAGCGTGAACGCGCGGCGCTGGAATGGACCGAGGCGCTGACGCTGATCGCCGACAACCACGTGCCGGATGCCGTCTGGGATGCCGTGAAGCCGCACTTCAACGACACGGAGCTGTTCGAACTGTCGATGCTGATCGCGACGATCAACACGTGGAACCGCTTCGCGATCGCATTCCGCAAGATGCCCGAATAAGGAGACGACGATCATGCGCTCCCGCTTCACGCTCCGCCGCGCGATGCTGTGCACGCTGCTCGCGCTCGTCGTCGCGCTGCCGGCCGCCGCCATTGCGCACGACGCCGGCGACAACGTGCACGCGATCATGCAACAGGCCGTGCCCGAAGCGCCCGGCAAGCTCGCCGTCGTCGCGACCGTCGACTATGCGCCTGGTCAGGCGTCCGAAGCACACAAACACCTCGGCTCGGTGTTCGCGGTCGTGTCGAAAGGCGAAGTGCTGTCGCAGGTGAACGACGGCCCGGTGCGCCGCTATCGCGCCGGCGAAGGCTGGTACGAGCCGCCCGGTTCGCGCCACCAGGTGTCGCGCAATGCGAGCGCGACCGAGCCCGCGCAACTCGTCGTGTTCGGGCTGACGGGCGAGCACCAGCCGCTGAAGTCGCCGATCGATCAGTGACGACGTTCGGGGTGCGTGCCGTGTCGGGCACGCACCCGCGACGCACGGCTTCCTCGCCGGCCTCGGGCGCTTCTTCCCCCGGTTCCCCGTGGTTTCCCCATTAGCCGCTTCCTACATTCCGCCACTGGCATACGCCCGGTCGTCACGCCGCCACCCCGCTCGTCTGCACCGCCGTTCGACGTACGCCTGATCTCGATCAACGCGGGCGAAAACCCTTCCTTGAAATTAACTAACCCGTCAATTAGCGTCGTCTGCATGAACGCGAAATCCACCGTCGCCAGGCCGCGCGGGCGCCGCCCGTCGGTGGACGACTTCGACCTGCGCGACCACATGCTCGACGTCGCGATGCAGCTGTTCGCCGAGCGCGGCATCGCGGCGACGACCGTCGCGCAGATTGCCGCGGCCGCCGGCGTCACGTCGGCGATGGTCCATTACTACTTCACGAATCGCGAGCAGTTGCTCGACGCGATCGTCGAGGAGCGGCTCGCGCAGGTCATCGCGTTCGTGTGGCGGCCGACCGCCCCGCAGATCGAAAACGATCCGTTCGCGCTCGTCGCCGAACTCGTCGACCGGTTCTTCGACGTCACGCATCGCATGCCCTGGCTGCCGTCGATCTGGCTGCGCGAGATCGTCCACGAAGGCGGCCTGCTGCGCGAGCGGATGATCCGGCGCATTCCGCTCGAGCACGTCGGCCGCTTTGCCGAGCGCATCCGCGCCGCACAGCAGGCCGGCACGCTGAACCCCGCGCTCGAACCCGCATTCCTGTTCCATTCGATCATTGCGCTCGTGATGCTGCCGCTCGCCACTGCGAAGCTGTGGCAAAGCGCGCGCGGCCTGCCGCCGATCGATCGCGACGTGCTGCATCGCCACGTCCGCGCGCTGCTCGGTTCCGGCTTGCAGCCGCCCGCCGCCGTGCCGGATGCCGGCGCACATTCGCCCCGGAGGCCGTCGTGAACGTGTCCCGCCCGCCGCCGCTCGCACTGGCCGCCGCCGTCGCGCTGCTCGCCGGCTGCGGACGGCCGGCGAACGACGTGGCAACTTATCAAGGATATGTCGAAGGCGAATTCGTGTACCTGTCGTCGTCGCAAGCGGGCACGCTGACGCAGTTGTCGGTCGAACGCGGCCAGGCCGTCGCGGCCGGCATGTCGGTGTTCTCGCTCGAAGCCGTCAACGAAACGGCCGCATTGCTGCAGGCGCAGCATCAGCTCGCGGCCGCACGCGCGCAACTTGCCGACCTGCAGACCGGCAAGCGTCCGCCGGAAGTCGCGGTCACGCGGGCCCAGCTCGCGCAGGCCACCGCACAGGCCGCGCGGGCCGCCGCGCAACGCGCGCGCGACGAGCGCCAGTACGCGGCCGGCGGCCTGTCGAAGCAGCAGCTCGACGATTCGCGCACGTCCGCGCAGACCACCGCCGCGCAGGTGCGCGAGTTGCAGAACCAGGTCGACGTCGCGCGCCTGCCCGGACGCGCGCAGCAGGTGGCCGCCCAGGCCGCGCAAGTCGATGCCGCGCAGGCGGCCGTCACCGAAGCGCAATGGAAGCTCGACCAGAAGCGCGTCGCCGCGCCCGCCGCCGGGCGTGTGTACGACACGCTGTACCGCGTCGGCGAATGGGTGCAGGCCGGCAATCCGGTCGTGCAGATGCTGCCGCCGCAAAACCTGAAGGTGCGGTTCTTCGTGCCGGAAGCCGCCCTCGCATCGATCGCCCCGGGGCGCGCCGTCGCGATCCGCTGCGACGGCTGCCCCGCCGACGTCCCCGCGCACGTCACCTACGTGTCGCGCGAGGCCGAATACACACCGCCCGTGATCTACAGCAACGAGAGCCGGACCAAGCTCGTGTTCATGGTCGAAGCGCGCCCCGCCGTCGCCGACGCGCCGAAGCTGCACCCGGGCCAGCCCGTCGCCGTGAGGATGCGATGAACGCGCCGCCCGCTCCGTACGCGATCGACGTCGACCGCCTGAACAAACGCTTCGGCGACAAGCATGTCGTGAAGGACGTGTCGCTGCGCGTCGCGCGCGGCGAGATTTTCGGCTTTCTCGGGCCGAACGGCAGCGGCAAGACGACGTCGATCCGCATGATGTGCGGCCTGCTCACGCCCGACTCGGGCAGCGGCACCTGCCTCGGCTACGACATCGTGCGCGACAGCGCGCAGATCAAGCGGCGTGTCGGCTACATGACGCAGCGCTTCTCGTACTGGGAAGACCTGTCGATCCGCGAGAACCTGGATTTCGTCGCACGCGTGTACGGGATGCCCGATCGCCGGGCGGCCGTCTCGCGCGCGCTCGACGGGCTCGGCCTCGCGAGCCGCGCGGACCAGCTCACGGGCGCGCTGTCGGGCGGCTGGAAGCAGCGTCTCGCGCTCGCCGCGTGCATGCTGCACGAGCCGGAACTGCTGCTGCTCGACGAACCGACGGCCGGCGTCGATCCGGCCGCGCGCCGCGACTTCTGGGAAGAACTGCACCGGCTGGCCGCGCAAGGCATCTCGGTGCTCGTCAGCACGCACTACATGGACGAAGCCGAACGCTGCCACAAGCTCGCGTACATCGCGTCCGGCGAACTGCTCGCGCAGGGCACGTCCGAGGAAATCGTCGCGTCGCAGCACCTGTCGACACGCTCGGTCACCGGCGGGCATCTGGCCGAACTGTCCGCGCGCCTGCGCACGATGCCGGGCGTCGACCAGACGGTCGTGTTCGGTTCCACGCTGCACGTGAGCGGCCGCGATCGCGCGCTGCTCGATGCAACGCTCGCGCAGATCGCATCGCAAGCCGACGCGCAGACGGACGGTCGCGCACCGCTGCAGGTCGCGCCGATCGACACCGGGCTCGAAGACGTCTTCATCTACATGATGGGCCGCGCGTCCGGGCCGCCCGGCGGAGCGGCGACATGAACGCGTGGACGGGCCTGCGCGAATCCTTCTCGGTCGCGCGCTGGTGGAGCATCGTGCTGAAGGAATTCCTGCAGCTGCGCCGCGACCGCGTGACGTTCGCGATGATCGTCGGCGTGCCGATCATCCAGCTCGCGCTGTTCGGCTTCGCGATCAACACCGACCCGAAGCATCTGCCGACCGCGGTGATCGTCGCCGACTCGAGCCCGTTCGCGCGCAGCTTCATCGCCGCGATGCGCAATTCCGCGTACTTCGACATCGTCGCGACGCTGCCCGACGAATCGGCCGGCCGGCATGCGCTTGCCCGTGGCGACGTGCAGTTCGTGCTGAGCGTGCCGGCCGATTTCTCGAAGCGGCTGCTGCGCGGCGAGCGCCCGGCGCTGCTCGTCGAGGCGGACGCGACCGATCCCGTCGCGACCGCGTCGGCGATCGGCGCGCTGCCGGGCCTCGTGCAACCCGTCGCCGACAAGGACCTGACCGGCCCGCTCGCGCACCTGAACGGCCGCCCGGCCGCGTTCGACGTGGTGCTGCACCGCCTGTACAACCCCGAAGGCATCACGCAGTACAACGTCGTGCCGGGGCTGATGGGCGTGATCCTGACGATGACGATGGTGATGATGACGGGCCTCGCGATCACGCGCGAACGCGAGCGCGGCACGATGGAGAATCTGCTGGCGACGCCCGTGCGGCCGCTGGAGGTGATGACCGGCAAGATCGTCCCGTACGTGTTCATCGGGCTGATCCAGGTGTCGATCATCCTCGCGGCCGCGCGCTACGTGTTCGACGTGCCGTTCGTCGGCGGCGCGTTCGCGATCTACCTGTCCGCGCTGCTGTTCATCGCGGCGAACCTCACGGTCGGCATCACGCTGTCGTCGCTCGCGCAGAACCAGCTGCAGGCGATGCAGCTCGCGGTGTTCTACTTCCTGCCGAACATCCTGCTGTCGGGCTTCATGTTTCCGTTCGCCGGGATGCCGCGGTGGGCGCAATTCATCGGAAACCTGCTGCCGCTCACCTACTTCAACCGCCTCGTGCGCGGCATCCTGCTCAAAGGCAACGGCTGGGCCGACCTGTGGCCGTCCGTGTGGCCGGTCGCGCTCTTCACGCTCGTCGTGATGGGCATCGCGCTGCGCTTCTACCGGCGCACGCTCGACTAAGGGCCGCGCGATGAAACCGGCTTCGCGTCACGCCTCCCACACCGCCCGCGGCAGCGCATTGGCGGCCGCTGCGCTGCTCGTCGCCGGATGCGCGGTCGGGCCGGATTTCCGCACGCCGGACGCGCCGGCCACGCAGCGTTACACACGCGACGAAGCGCCCGCGGCGACGGCGGCGGCCAGCGACGCGCAGACGTTCGCGCCGGCCGCACACACGCTGCAACGCTGGTGGACGCGGTTCGATTCGGCGCCGCTGAACCGGCTCGTCGACACCGCGTGGCAAAACAGCCCGACGCTTGCCGAGGCCCGCGCACGGCTCGACGAAGCGCGACAGAACCATGCGGCGCAATCCGGCGCGACGATGCTGCCGCGCGTCGACGCGAACCTGTCCGCCACACGCCAGAAGGTCGACGTCGCCGCGTTCGGGCTGCCCGCCAACGTGCCGAATCCGGGGCCATTCACGCTGTACGACGCGTCGGTGAGCGTGTCGTACGTCCTCGACGTGTTCGGCGGCAACCGGCGCGCGCTCGAAGCGCTGCGCGCCCAGGTCGACTATCAGGCATATACGCTCGACGCCGCGCGCCTGACGCTCGCGGGTAACGTCGTCGCGACCGCGATCCTGCGCGCGTCGCTCGCGCAGCAGATCGCGCTCACACGCCAGCTCGTCGACGCGCAGGCGCGGCAGTTGCGCGTCGTCGAAGCGCGCTTCGCGGCGGGCGGCGTATCGCAGGCCGACGTGCATGCGCAGCGCACGCTGCTCGCGCAGACGCAGGCCTCGCTGCCGCCGCTCGCGGCCCGCTTCGCGCAGGCCGGCCACGGGCTCGCGATCCTGCTGGGCGCGCCGCCGTCCGACGCCGCACTGCCCGACCTCACGCTCGATGCGCTCGCGCTGCCTCGCACGCTGCCGGTCGCGCTGCCGTCGACGCTTGCGCGCGAACGGCCCGACATCCGCGCGGCGGAGGCCGTGCTGCACCAGGCGAGCGCGAACGTCGGCGTGGCGACCGCGAACCTGTATCCGCGTTTTTCGATTTCGGCGGGGATCGGTTCGGAACGCACGCGCATCGCGGATATCGTGAGCGGGCTCAATGTCTGGAATGTCGGTCTCGGCCTGACGCAGCCGCTCTTTCACGGTGGCGAACTGCGCGCGAAAAAGCGCGCGGCCGAAGCCGCATACGACGCCGCGTTCGCAAGCTATCGGGAAACCGTGCTGCTGGCGCTCCAGCAGGTCGCCGACGCGATGCGCGCAGTCGAGCACGATGCGGCGGAGCTGGAGGCACGAGACACGGCCGCACGGGAAGCGGCGGCAGGCAACGCGATTGCCGTCGACCGTTACGCGGCAGGCGGAATCAGCACGTTCGCGCTGCTCGACGCGCAGCGGCAGGCACTGCAAACCGCGCTCGATCGCACACGTGCACAGGCAGACCGACTTGCCGATACGGCGGCGCTGTTTCAGTCGCTGGCGGGGAACTGGTCGGACGATTCGAGCCGCTGACGATCGGGACGGCTTGCGCACACGTCGTCGGACGCTGCTCGGTCGACGAGGGCACCCGCGCCACGCGTGCGGCGCGCACCCACGAAAAAAAACCGGCCCGAAGGCCGGTTTTTTCATACCGCATGCCGTGAGCGGCGCTCGCGCGCCGCGCGACATCAGAAGCGGTGGATCAGGCCAACGCCTGCAGCGATCTGGTTCTGCTTCGAACCTGCGCCCACGCCGTCGCCGATCGACGTCGTTGCGTTGACGATGCCGCCGGTCAGGCCGCTGATCGTGTTGCCGCTGGCGTGCTGGTACGCTTCAACCGCGTACAGGCCCGTGCGCTTCGACAGGCTGTAGTACTGCGACAGCGTGACTTGGTGGTACTTGGCCGCGCTCGAGACGCCGTTCGATTGGGTCGCACGCGTGTACGAGTAGCCTGCCGCGAAGTCCCACTGCGGCGCTGCCTTCCAGTGCAGCACTGCGCCCGCCGTGTTGAAGATCGCCGTATTGTGGAATGCCGACAGGTTGCCCGGGATGTACTGGACGTTCGAGTACGACACCGAGATGTCCCACGCCGGCGTGAACTGGTAACCGGCCGTCACGGCGACACGTTGCTGCGACTGTGCCGTCTTGTAGCCGCCGTTGATCGACGACACGGCCTGCTCGGCACCGTTGCCGTTCGAATCCAGACCGTTTTGCGCGGTCGAGTTCGCGCCCCACACGCCGCCGCCGAGCGTCGCGTTGTTGATGCGCTGATAGCCGACCGCGATGCCTGCCGGGCCGTTCAGGTACTGGATCGCCGCGCTCCAGGTCGAGCCGCGGTTGAAGCTGCCTGCCACGCCGCCGAGCGAGTACGAACCGCCGACCGTGAAGCCGTAGAACTTCGGCGACATGTAGACGAGCGAGTTGTTCGCGCGGTAGCTGGTGTCCAGCGAGTCGATATCGCCCGGGTGCGCGCCGTAGTAACCGGTCAGCCAGGTCGTCGGGCTATACGGCGACAGCAGCGTGTAGTACGCGGTGTACTGGCGGCCGGCCGTCAGCGTACCGTACGTCGGGTTGGTCAGACCCACCCACGCCTGACGCGTGAAGATGCCGTTCGTCCATTGCGACGAGCCGTTGTTCGCGTTGAAGCCGGCTTCCAACTGGAAAATCGCCTTCGTGCCGCCGCCGAGATCTTCGCTGCCCTTCAGGCCGAAGCGGCTGCCTGCCCAAATGCCGGTGGCCATCTGGACCTTCGAGTGACCGCCCGAAACCGCGCTGGTCGCCGACGAGTTGTTCTGCCAGGCGATGGCGTTATCGACGATACCGTACAGGGTCACGCTGCTCTGGGCGTGGGCGGCGGTAGCGGCTGCGAGACCCACTGCCGTCATGGCGAAAGCGACGCGCTTTTTCATTGATTCTCCGTCCTCAAAGAATGATTTCTTTTCTGGTGTGGTTTTATGACTGACACATGTGCGAGTACATGCCGGTGCGATTCTGACGGATTACCAATCGTTTCCCAACATGTGCAGTCGGTCATCGTATGATCGACGCAACGCAGGGGTTCACCAAACGGTTACATAACACCTGAAAACGCTTACGCGGTGGGCCTTTCCGGCATTTCCCGGTGAAAACCCTAGCTTTACATTTTTACTGGTGCATCGCGACCGTCCAATGTCGTCAGACGCCTTCGGCAACATCCTTCTTACAAATGCGCGACCGCGGCGGCTGCCACGATTCAACGCCGCCGCGCAGGATCGCTGACATTCATGACACCCACGTTTCGGAAAGCGAAATCGTGAAAACGTTTCAGTGCGTGTGGGGAGAATCGGACGGAAGCGGCCCGGCGAATGCGGGCCGAGGGGCGATGCCCGCGCCTGTCGCGCCGGCATCGTTCAGCGAGAATCAGCGCGCGGCCGGCTGCTCGATCCGCGCGTTCACCGCGTCGACGAGCGCGTTCATGCGCGCACGGATCGCCGCGTTCGAGCCGACGAGCGCGAGCGACGACGCCATGATCCGGTAGATCCGCTTGCGCGGCACCTTCGCCGGCCTCGCCGGATCGAGCCACGCGTCATGGCCGGCCAGCCGTTCGAGCGTTTCGAGGCCGATCATGATCGGCCACAGACACGCGAGCCGCAGACGCACGAAACGGCGCGGAATCGCCAGCGTGTACCGGCACGCGTCGCGATACTGATCGAGCGCCACGCGCAGCAGGTCGACCAGCACGCCGCGCGCGCGCGCCGACGCGTCGGGCGACATCAGGTCGGCAACGCCCACGCGGTGCGCGGCCAGCACGTCGTCCGGCAGATAGCAGCGGCCGATCCGCAGGTCCTTCGCGCAGTCGCGCAGGATGTTGGTCATCTGCAGCGCCTTGCCGAAACGAATGCCCTTCTCGCGCATGTCCGCCAGGTCCCAGCCGCGCGCGGCCCGCGTGTGCGCGCCTGTCATGTCGGTCCAGAATTCGCCGACGCAGCCGGCGACCAGATACGTGTAGCGATCGAGCATGTCGCGGTCCGGCAGCGACGCGACCTCTCCCGACTGTTCGTCGGGGAACGTGCGCAGGTCGAACTCCATCCCCGACGTCAGCGTCGCGACGACCTTGCGGATCGATGCGCGATCCGCCTCCGGCTGCGCGCGCAGCAGCGCGAGCATCGGCTGCATCGAGCCGAGCAGCACGTGCTCGTGCGAATCCGTCTGCATTCGCGTCACGTCCTCCAGCGCACGCGACAGCGCCGCGCCGTCGCCGAGCCGCTCGACCTCGTCGCGCAGGTCGGTCAGCAACGCCGCGCGGAGATCGGGTGCGACGAGCGCCGTGTCGGCGATCGTGTCGGCCGCGCGCGCGAGCAGGTAGGCCAGGCCGACCGGGTCGCGCATGCCGTCGGGCAGCACGCGCAGCGTCAGGTAGAAGGAGCGGGAAACGTTCTTCAGCAGGTCGCCGAGCAGGTAGGCGGGATCGGTATGAGTCGTCATGGGTCGGTAAAAATCGGCCGGCGCGGGCCCCGGACGCACACGGGCGCCGGGCGCCCGCGCCGGCCCGCGAGTCGCCGCATCGTCGCGCGGGCCGGCGTCGGCCCGGCGCGGCGATGCAAAAGTCCCGCAAGTTTAGTGCATCCGGCGCGCCGGCTCCCGGCGACGGCCGGATCGCGCCGCTCGCACGGTCGCGCAATCCGCCCGTCCCGTGCGTCTCACGCGGCAACACAAAAGAAAGGCCCAAGTAATACATATGTAATTATTCGATGCGACGATCGCGTCCCGTTCGATCCCGAGTGGCCCGCCGAGACAGGCCGCAGCGCCGGAACGACGCCCCTTTCACCGACTTCCGTTTCGAAGGTTCACCGACATGCTCTTCACGCGCCCGACCGCCCTGCGCTGCATCCCGTTCGCCTGTGCCGCCGCCCTCCTGCTCGCCGCCTGCGGCGGCGACGACGTGTCGGCATCCGATCCGACGCAGCCGATCTCCGCGAAGGTCCAGGTGGTCGGCCATCGCGGCGCGAGCGCGCTGCGCCCCGAACACACGCTCGCGTCGTACCGCAAGGCGATCGAGGACGGCGCGGACGTGATCGAGCCCGACCTCGTCTCGACGCGCGACGGCGTGCTCGTCGCGCGCCACGAGAATGAAATCTCCGGCACGACGAACGTGTCGACGCTGCCGCAGTTCGCGAGCCGCAAGGCGACCAAGACGATCGACGGCGCGCAGCTGACCGGCTGGTTCACCGAGGATTTCACGCTCGCCGAGTTGAAGACGCTGCGTGCCCGCGAGCGCATTCCGCAGGTCCGCCCGGCGAACACCGCGTACAACGACCAGTTCGAGATTCCGACCTTCGACGAGATCGTCGCGCTCGCGAAACTGATGTCCGCGCAGACCGGCCGCACGATCCACCTGTATCCGGAAACCAAGCACCCGACCTACTTCCAGTCGGTCGGCCTGCCGCTCGAGGACCGTCTCGTCGATGCGCTTCTGAAGGATCCGTACACGGCACGCACGGCGACCGTCTACATCCAGTCGTTCGAGGTCGCGAACCTGAAGGCGATCCGCAACCGGATCAAGTCGAGCCAGCCGAACTGGAAGCTCGTGCAGTTGATGGACGAAGCCGGCCTGCGTCCGTACGACTTCGTGATGGCGAACGACAAGCGCACCTACGGTGACCTGTCGACGCGCGACGGAATGCGCGAGATCGCGTCCTATGCGAACGGTGTCGGCCCGTACAAGACGTCGATCATCGCCGTGGCCGCGGACGGCACGCTGCAGCAGCCGACACCGTACGTGCGCTACGCGCACGAAGCCGGCCTCGTCGTGCATCCGTACACGTTCCGTCCGGAGAACAACTTCCTGCCCGCGTCGCTGAAGGACGGCGGCACGCCGGCCACGCGCAACACCGCGGGCTCGGTGCGCGAGATCCAGGCGTACCTGCGCGCGGGCATCGACGGCTTCTTCACCGACGATCCGGCCGTCGGCCGCACGGCCGTCGATACGTTCAAACGGTGAGCGTACCGAACGCGTCGGATGCGATGCGCCGCTGAACGCGCGGCAACCGGGCACGGCGCATGTCGTGCCGCACACCGGATGCCGCGCCGCGCTCAGATCACGCGGAAGTGGTGCGTACCGTCCCGCTTCAGCTGGTCGACCAGCCCGTATTCCCAGTCGAGATACGCCTGCATCGCGGCGGCCGCGTTGTCCGTGCCTTCATACGGGCGCCGGTAGCGGTCGACGCGCGGCGACGCCAGATGCGTCTCGCCGTGCTCCAGCGGCAGCCCCGCGTCGATCCACGCGGCCGTGCCGCCGGTCAGCACCGAGATCGCCGCGGAAGCCGGCAGCAACGCACGCGCGTCGTCTGCCGCGAACCGCGCGAGCAGGCTTGATCCGCACGTGAACACATAGCGCTTCGCCGGCGGAATCGCGGCGAGCGCGTCGCGCAACCGCGCGCGCACGACGAACCACGCGCCGGGAATATGCCGCTTCACGTAGTTCGCGCTGGTCGTCACGTCGACGATCGCGACCTCGCCCGGCCCCGCCTCCTTCAGCCAGCCCGCGAGCGGCGCGGGCGACACCTCGGCCACCTGCGGCGTCGCCGGCACGTTGCGCGGCGGCTGGCCGCGCTCGGTGAAGGCCGCCGTGCCGGCCGGCTCGATCACGCGCACGTCCCAACCCATCTGCGCGAGCCACGACGCGGTCATGTCCGCGCGCACGCCGTCGTCGTCGGCGAGCACGATGCGCGCGCCGCGCACGGCCGCGTGATGGTCGGTCTCCTGGACGAGCTGGCCGCCCGGCGTGCCCAGGAAGCCTGGCAGATGGCCGGCCTCGTATTCCTCCGGCGTGCGCACGTCGAAGCGATACAGCGTGCGGCCCGGCTCGTCGAGCGCGGCGACGTCCGCGAGCGCGATGCGCGGCACGCCGGCGCGCTCGGCCACCGCGCGCGCGGCGCGCCGGGCTTCCTCACGCTGCGCGGGTTCGACGTCGTCGGGAAAGCGTCGCGCGGCGCCGTGCTCGAGCGTCTGGCCCGCGAGCGTCCAGCCGATCGTGCCGTTGCGCAGTGCCGCGACCGGATTCGGCAGTCCCGCGTTCACGAGCGACTGCGTGCCGATGATGCTGCGCGTGCGGCCCGCGCAGTTCACCACGACCCGGGTCGCGGGGTCCGGCGCGAGCGCGCGCACGCGCAGCACGAGTTCCGCCCCCGGCACGCTCGTCGACGTCGGGATGTTCATCGTCTGATACTCGTCGAAGCGGCGCGCGTCGACGATCACGACGTCGGCCTTCTCGTTGATCAGCGCCTGCACTTCCTGCGCCGACAGCGACGGCGTATGGCGCTCGGCCTCGACCCATTCGCCGAACGACTTGCTCGGCACGTTCACGTCGATGAACAGCTCGCCGCCCGCGGCAAGCCAGCCCGCCAGACCGCCGTCGAGCAGCCGCACGTCGGTATAGCCGAGCTGCGCAAGTTTCGCGGCCGCGCGCGGCGCGAGATCCTCGCCATCGGCCTCGCCGAACACGACGATCGGCGTGTCGCGGCGCGGAATGCGCGTCCACGCGTCGAGTTCGAGCTTCGACAGCGGAAAGTTGGCGGCCCAAAGCGGATGGCCCTGCGCGTATGGATCTTCCTCGCGCACGTCGATCAGCGCGAGCTCGTCGCGGGCCAGGAGGCGTGCGCGTACGTCCTGGTACGACGCGACGGGGAAACGGGAAGTGGAATCAACGGATTGCGTCACGATGTCTCTGTCGGATTCTGTTGAAGTCGGTGAAGAAAGCAAAGAAGCTCGGGGCTGCGGGCGTGTGTGCTCGCAACGGGATGTCCGCGCGTTGCGGTGTCACACGTTCGATCACACGTTCGAATAGCCGGACACGAACGGCTTCACGGTGCCGTCGTCCAGGAACACCGCGCGCTCGACCTTGCCGATGTTCGCGCCGTACACGTGGATGCTGATCGACACCTGGTCGGCGAACGCGTTGGTCACGCGATGCACGTCGCCGATATGCGGCGACACGGCCTCGACGTCGCCCGGCTGCAGCCGCACCGCATCGCCCGACGGCACCGGCTTGCCGGTCGCGTCGAACCGGTACGGCTGCGAAAACTCGCCGCCGCGCAGCATGCCGATCAGCCCCCACACCGTGTGATTGTGGATCGGCGTCGTCTGGCCAGGCCCCCACACGAAGCTGACGACGGAGAACCGCTCGTCGGGATCGAGATGCAGCAGGTATTGGCGGTAGCGCTCGGGATCGGGCTGCGCGAATGCGTCGGGCAGCCAGTCGTCGTGCGCGACGAGCGCGGCAAGCAGCGCGCCGCCCTCGTCGAGAATGCGCGCCTCGTTCGCGCCGGACGCGAGCAGCGCGCCCAGCCCGTCGACGAAGGGACGCAGCGGCGTCTGATGCAACGAAAGCGTACTCATCGGCTGCCTCCTCGAATATGATGAATCGTCATGATGCACCCGAAATACCATGCAGAACAAACATGAAAATTAGCGATATCGACGCTTTTGCAGCGGTCGTCCGCTGCCAGACGCTGAGCCAGGCCGCGGCCGAGCTCGGGATGACGCAGCCGGCGATCACGCGGCGCGTGCAGAATCTCGAGGAAGCGCTCGGCGCGACGCTGCTCGACCGCAACACGAAACCGCCGCGTCCGACCGACATCGGCCTGCAGGTGTTCGAGCAGTGCCGCGCGATCCTGCGCGAGGTCGATGCGCTGCGCGAACTGACGGCCGGCCAGCGGCCGCCCGCCGGCGAATTCCGCGTCGGCCTCACGCAAGGCCTCGGCGAACTGATGCTGCCCGGCCTGATCGCGCGGATCGCCGGGCAATGGCCCGCACTCGCCACGCAGGTCACGACCGCCTGGGGCGGCATGCTCGTCGAGCGCGTCGCGCGCCGCGAACTCGATGCGGCGCTGGTGTTTCTGGCCCGCGAGATGGTGCTGCCGCCGCACGTCGAGGGCGAGCGGCTGCTGGCCACCCGGCTCGTCGCGGTCGGCCGCAAGGGCGACTGGCCGCGCCGCAGCTACCGGCTCGCCGACTGCCAAGCGCGCGGCTGGGTGCTCAATCCCGACGGCTGCGGCTTTCGCGCGGGCCTGCGCCGCGCGCTCGACGCGCAAGGGCTGCCGATGCCCGTCACGCTCGACGTGTATGGTCGCGACCTGCAATTGCAGAGCGTCGCGAACGGCTTCGGCATCGGGCTGATGCCGCTGCCGCTCGTCGAAGGCAGCCCGCTGCGCGACGCGGTCGAGATCGTGCCGCTCGCCGATTTCAAGCCGCAGATCGATCTGTGGCTGCTGCACCGTCAGGACGCCGCGCGCATCAAGGCGCCGCTCGCGGCCTTGGGCGCGCATGCGCGCGCGGCATTGGCGCTGCCCGCGGATGCCGCCGCGCACGACGAGGCCGCTTGACCGAGGCCGGCGACGCCGGCACCGCGCTGTCCCGTTTGCGCCGACCGTCCTGCGGTCCCGCTCACGCATCGCGTCGACCGGATGCCGGTGCATCGCGCGA
Source organism: Burkholderia sp. BCC1638 (assembly GCF_902833195.1). Taxonomy (NCBI): domain Bacteria; kingdom Pseudomonadati; phylum Pseudomonadota; class Betaproteobacteria; order Burkholderiales; family Burkholderiaceae; genus Burkholderia; species Burkholderia sp. BCC1638. The sequence continues at coordinate 309,615 of NZ_CADFEC010000001.1, read as the reverse complement.
CGTCCCGCCAGTCTCCGCGTTCGCGCTTCGCGCCGCGGCGTGGAGCGCCGCACGCCCGGCGGCGACCGCGATCGCATCGTCCTGCGGCGTATGCACGCGGCTGCACAGCACGTCGCGATAATGACGTTCGAGCGGATTGTGGCGGCTCAGCCCGTGATTGCCCGACAGCTTCAACGCGTGCTCGACCGTGCGGATCGCCTGCTCCGTCACGGTTCGCTTGACGAGGCCGCTCGTCGTCACCGTCGGCGCGTCACCCGCATCGGTGCGCGCGATGTGCTCGTCGAGCAGCACGCGGTTTGTGTGCAACCCCCCTTCGATCTCGCCGACGGCCTCCTGAATGCGCGGCAGCGTCGCGAGCGGGGCCCCGAGCCCGCTCGGCGCGCGCGTCGTCGCGAACGCGAGCAGCCAGTCGCGTGACGCGCGCGCCACCGCATCGTAGAGGCTGCCGAGCAGCGCGACCATCCACGCCTGCTGGTCGGCCTGCGCGTCGACATCCGCATGGCTCGCGGCCGATACGGCCCACGCATCGGCCGCGCGCACGTCCACCGCATGATCGGCGGGCAGCCGCACGTCGTCGAACACGACCTCGTGGCTGCCCGAGGCGCGCAGGCCCAGGTGATTCCAGCTTTCGATCACGCGGATGCCTGCGTCGTCTTCCACATCGCGCTCGCGCCGCACGAGGAATACGCCGACACGCGGCTCGGGTTCGTCGGTGCGTGCCCATACGGCGAGCCAGCGCAGCGCCGGAATGCCGGTGCTGTACAGCTTGTGGCCGGACAGCCGCCAGCCGTCGCCGTCGCGACGCGCAATCGTTTCGGGCAGGCCGCCGCGCGACGGCGACCCGAGCGCCGGTTCGACGCGCAACGCGTTGATCAGCGCGCCTTCGGCGACCGCACTGTCGAACACCGCACGCCGCGCGCGCGCGGGCCAGCGGTTGTCCGCACGGCCGAGCGCGCGATGCTGCAGATACGTCATCGTCAGCACCAGCGCGGTCGCGGGATCGGCGCGGGCGACGGCGGCCACGATCCGGCTCGCCTGCGCGAGCGTCGCGCCCGCGCCGCCATGCTCGCGCGGCACGACCTGCGCGATCAGCCCGGCGCGGTGCAGCCGCGCCAAGTTCTCGTGCGGGAAGCGGCCGTCGACGTCGTTACGGGCGGCGTCGGCGGCGAGTTCGGGCGCGAGGCGCTCGAGCAGCGCCGCGACGCGCGCATCGTCGGCAGGCAGGTGGCGCAGCGACGACTGCGGCGGTAGCGGCGAGGAAGCGGCAAGGCTGGCGGACATCGGTACGGATTCCCTCGGTGACTGGGTAGCTGGGTAGCTGGCTAACGGATCGGCGCTCATGGCAGAGATCGATCGGTGGATGGCGCGGCGGCGCGTGAAGCCGGCGGCGACCGGTTGCGCACTCGCGCGCCGTGCCGGTTCGCGGACGTTTGCCGCGAATGCGTGCGCACGCATCGGCATTCGCACCGCGCCGCGCATCCCGGGGCGCATGCCGAGCCGGTTCCCGCCCGGCGCGAAAGCCCCGCCCGACACGCCCCGACGCCCTTTCGACGCCATCGCGAGCCCACAGCGTATGCGCAACGCACACGCGGCCAAACCATGCAAATCTGATATTCAAATCGGGATTGATTATTTCCGTTCCGCATGATCCCGGCGGTAATCTGCGCTCCATTCCCGCCCCCGCCGGCCGTTGCCGGCCGCGTGGGGCCGTCCTTGTATCGGAGACCCAGATGAGCGTCGAATTCATCGGCATGATCCAGAGCCAGAAGCAGTCGGAAATCCATCCACCTGCCGGCCCCGTCGTCGACCCCGACTACGTGCGCGACTTCGCCCGCGCACACGAAACGGCCGGCTTCGACCGGATCCTCGTCCCGCACCATTCGACCGGCCCGTCCGCGACGCTGACGATCGCGTTCGCCGCCGCCGCGACCGAGCGCATTCACTTCATGCTCGCGCATCGTCCGGGCTTCACCGCGCCGACGCTCGCCGCGCGGCAGATCGCGACGCTCGATCAGTTCAGCCGCGGCCGGCTCGCCGTGCACTTCATCTCCGGCGGCTCGGACAGCGAGCAGCAGCGCGACGGCGACTTCCTCGACCACGACGCACGCTATGCACGCACCGACGAATATCTCGGCATCCTGCGCCGCATCTGGACCGAAACGCAGCCGTTCGATCACGACGGCGCGCACTACCGCTTCACGCAGGGCTTTTCGGAAGTGAAGCCGTTCCAGCAGCCGCACGTGCCGATCTACTTCGGCGGCGCCTCGGAAGCGGCGCTGGAAGTCGCCGGCAAGCACGCGGACGTCTATGCGCTGTGGGGCGAATCGCTCGACCAGGTGCGCGACCTGACGACCCGCGTGCGCGCCGAAGCCGCGAAGCACGGCCGGCAGGTGCGCTTCTCCGTGTCGTTCCGGCCAATCCTCGCGGCGACCGAAGACGAAGCATGGGCGCGCGCGCACCGGATCCTCGACGAAACGCGCCGGCTGCGCGAAGCGGCCGGCCTCGGCAGCGGCGGCCCGCAGCAGAGCGAAGGCGCGCGACGCCTGCTCGCCGCGGCCGAACGCGGCTCGCGCGTCGACAAGCGGCTGTGGACCGAGATCGCAAAGCTCACCGGCGCACGCTCGAATTCGACCGCGCTGGTCGGCACGCCCGAACAGGTCGCCGACGCGCTGCTCGACTACTACGACCTCGGCGTGACGACGTTCCTGATCCGCGGCTTCGATCCGCTCGAAGACGCGATCGACTACGGTCGCGAACTGATTCCGCGCGTGCGCAGCGCCGTCGCCGCACGCGACGCGGCGCGCCGCGCGGCCTGACGCAAAGGGAGACGCCGATCATGTCCGCCGTCCTGGCTTCGTCATCGCCCGCGCGCACCGCGTCGGGCCTCGTCCTCGCCGACACGCCGCGCCAGCATTTCTGGTTCGATCCGCCCGCGCCGCGCGTCGACGTCGCCGCCGAGCGCCGCCACCGGCAGGAGCGGCTCGCGGCCGCGTTCCGCCTGTTCGCGCGCTTCGGCTTCGCGTCGGGCCTCGCCGGCCACATCACCGCGCGCGACCCCGAACTGCCCGACCACTTCTGGGTGAATCCGCTCGGCGTGCATTTCTCGCGGATCAAGGTATCGGACCTGCTGCTCGTCAACGCACGCGGCGAAACCGCGATCGGCAACCGGCCGCTGAACAAGGCCGCGTTCGCGATCCACGCGGCGATTCACGACGCGCATCCGCACATTGTCGCCGCCGCGCACACGCATTCGACCTACGGCAAGGCGTGGTCGACGCTCGGCCGCCCGCTCGACCCGCTGACGCAGGACGCGTGCGTGTTCTACGAGGATCACGCGCTGTTCGACGACTTCACGGGGATGGTCGTCGACACGAGCGAAGGCGCGCGGATCGCGGACGCGCTCGCGAAGCCCGACGGCACCACGCACAAGGGCGTGATCCTGAAGAACCACGGCATCCTGACGGCCGGCCCGACGGTCGAGGCCGCCGCGTGGTGGTACATCGCGCTCGACAACGCCGCGCACACGCAGTTGCTGGCCGAAGCGGCCGGCACGCCGCAACCGATCGATCGCGCGACCGCGCGACACACGCATGGCCAGATCGGCGGCCCCGACGGCGCATTGCACGCGTTCGACAGCCTGTTCGCACGCGTCGTCGCCGACGAACCCGACCTGCTCGACTGAGCGCCCTGCCGCACGACCGGAACCGGAGACCACACGATGACCGAACCCACCGCACCCGCGCCGACCGGCGCCCATGACGACAAGCGCCGCCGGCTGCTGCGCGCGGCCGGCGCCGCCGCGCTCGCCGCGCCGGCGATCACGCTCGGCCGCAAAGCATGGTCCGCGCCGCCGCTGAAGAAGCTCACGTTCGCGTGGAACCAGAACGCGTTCTGCCTGACGCCGATCGTCGTCGCGCAGGAAAACGGCTTCTTCGAGAAGAACGGGCTGAAGGTCGAGCTGATCAACTACAGCGGATCGACCGACCAGTTGCTCGAATCGATCGCGACCGGCAAGGCCGACGCGGCGGTCGGGATGATTCACCGCTGGCTGAAGCCGCTCGAAGCCGGCTTCGACGTGAAGATCATCGGCAGCTCGCACGGCGGGTGCGTGCGGCTGCTCGGCGCGAAGACGGCCGGCGTGACGACGCTGCAGGCGCTGAAGGGCAAGACGGTCGGCGTCAGCGATCTCGCGGCGCCCGGCAAGCACTTCTTCTCGATCCTGCTCGCGAAGAACGGCATCGATCCCGAACGCGACATCACGTGGCGGCAGTATCCGGCCGATCTGCTCGGCGTCGCGGTCGACAAGGGCGAGATCCAGGCGATCGCCGACGGCGACCCGAATCTCTATCTGCTCGAGAAGCGCAGCAACGGCGCATATACGGAACTCGCGACGAACCTGTCCGGCGAATACGCGCGCAAGGTGTGCTGCGTGATCGGCGCGCGCGGCGACCTCGTGCGCAACGACCGGCCGGCGGCCGCCGCGCTCGCGCGCTCGATCGTGCAGGCAACCGAATACACGCACGACAACCCGAACGAAGCCGCGAAGGCGTTCGCGAAGTATTCGCCGAAGATCAATCCGGAAGATCTGCGCAAGCTGTATGCAACGCTGACCTACACGCACCACCCGACCAACGTCGATCTGCAGCAGGAAATCGCGTTCTACGCGGACGATTTCCGCCGGATCAGCGTGCTGAAGAAGAGCACCGACCCGCAGCGCTTCGCGCAGCAGGTCTATGCGAACGTGCTGGGGTGACGCGATGTCGACGATCGAACACGCGTCCGCGGCGCGCACCGCATCCGCATCCGGCAGCACCGCCAGCGCGACTGGCACGTCCCGTGCAGCGTGCACGGCCTGCGAAGCGACGCTCGCCGCCGAAGCCCGCCGTGCGCGTACCTGGCCGACCGGCGTCGTCGCGGCGCTCGCGTGGGCCGCGCTCGGCGCGGTGACTGCCGTGTGGCCGAACCGCGTCGTCGGTTTCACCGACTGGGCATACACCGACACGTTCGGCATCGCCGCGTGGGCGATCGCCGCGCTGCTGCTGGTCGCCGCGACGCTCGGCCATCGCGTGCCGGCCACGCGCGCGCGGCTTGCCCGCGTGCGCCCGGCCGGCCCGTGGCTCGTCGCACTGCCGCTCGTGCTTGCCGCGTGGGAAATCGTCACGGCCAAAACCGGTTGGCTGCCGACGCCGTTCTTCGCGCCGCCGCAAGCATTGATCGAGGTCTACGTCGACGACTGGCCGCGCCTCGCCGGCAGCGCCGGCAATACGCTGAAGCTGCTTTCGCTCGGGTTCGCGTACGGCGTCGCGGTCGGGTTCGCGGTCGGCGTATCGATCGGCTGGTCGCGCCGCATCGGCTACTGGGTGCATCCGGTGCTGCGCGTGCTCGGCCCGGTGCCGGCCACCGCGCTGCTGCCGCTCACGTTCTACTTCTTCCCGACGAGCTATTCGGCCGCCGCGTTCCTGATCGCGCTGTCGACCGGCTTCCCGGTCGCGGTGCTGACGTGGTCGGGCGTCGCGAGCGTGAACCGGCAGTACTACGACGTCGCGCGCACGCTCGGCGCGAACGCGCGCTTCCTGGTGCTGCGCGTCGCGATTCCCGCCGCGCTGCCGCACGTGTTCGTCGGCATCTTCATGGGGCTGAGCGCATCGTTCACGGTGCTCGTCGTCGCCGAGATGATGGGCGTCAAGTCGGGGCTCGGCTGGTACCTGAGCTGGGCGCAGGGCTGGGCATCGTACGTGAACATGTATGCGGCGCTGATCGTGATGGCGCTGCTGTTTTCCGGGCTGATCGCGCTGCTGTTCGCGGTGCGCGACCGCGTGCTCGCGTGGCAGAAAGGAACCGTCAAATGGTAAGCGCCGCCGTTCCCGAATCGTCCGTCTCCACGGCGCCCGCCACGCCCGATGCCACGGCGCCGCGCGGCGCGCGCATCGACATTCGCCGCGTGAGCCATGCGTTCGACGGCCCCGGCGGCCCGCTGCCGGTGCTCGACGACGTCACGCTGTCGGTCGCGGCCGGCGAATTCGTCGCGCTGCTCGGCCCGAGCGGCTGCGGAAAATCGACGCTGCTGCGGCTCGTCGCGGGCCTCGACGCCGCGCGACAAGGCCGAATCGCGCAGGACGGCGTGCCGATCGAGCGGCCCGATCCGTCGCGCATCGTCGTGTTCCAGGATCCGACGCTCTACCCGTGGCGCCGCGTGCGCGCGAACGTCGCGCTCGGCCTCGAGGCGCGCGGCGTGGCTCGCACCGCGCAACATCGCGTCGACGATGCGCTCGCGCGCGTCGGGCTGCAGGAATTCTCGAACGTGTTTCCACATCAGTTGTCGGGCGGGATGGCGCAGCGTGTCGCGTTGGCACGCGCGCTCGTCAACGATCCGCGCCTGCTGATTCTCGACGAGCCGCTCGGCAAGCTCGATTCGCTGACGCGGTTGACGATGCAGGCCGAGTTGACCGCGCTGTGGCAACGCGACGGCTTTTCCGCGCTGCTCGTCACGCACGATGTCGAGGAAGCGCTGTTTCTCGCGCAGCGCGTGATCGTGTTCGGCCCGCGTCCCGCGCGGATCGTCGCGGAACTGCGCGTCGACCTGCCCTATCCGCGCCATCGCGGCGATCCGCGTCTCGCGGAACTGCGCCACGAAGCGCTGCGGCATCTCGGACTCGATGCGAGCTGGTAGATGCCGAGTGCCGCTAGCAGGATGGCCCGCGCACGGCAAAGGCCGCGCCGATGAATGCACCGCCGTTCGCCGACTGGGCGCTGCTGTTCCTGCAACTGCTGTATCGCGCGCAGATCGCGTTCGTCCGGGCGCTGCATGCGGCGGGCCTGACCGGGGACGCCGACGGACAGGCCGCGTGGCCCTGGGCACACCGGATCGCGCTCGAAACGCTGCGCATCGATGCCGGGCTCACGCGACAGCTTGCGGTCGCTTGCGCGGCTACCGCGTTCGCCGTGGCGCTGGGCGCCATCGCGCTCGTTTCGCGCAAGTGGCGGGCGGCATCGGCGATCGCCGCACTCGCCGTCGCGTGGTTCGCGCCGTGGCCGCCGGCATCGCTGTGGCTCGCACCTGCGGTGCCGACCAGTTTCCAGCGCAATCCCGCGCCGCTTTCCGTCACGAACGTGATGCACGGCGCGCACCTGTATGCGCGGCATTGCGCGGCGTGTCACGGCGCGGACGGTCGCGGCGAAGGGCCGCTCGCGGCAACGCTCGCGCATTGGCCGCCGACCTTCGCGGGCGCGCTGCTCGCCCGCCGGCTCGACGGCGAACTGTATTGGCGCGTGCGGCACGGTATGCACGACGCGCGCGGCGCGGCGTCGATGCCGGGCTTTGCCGCGACGCTCGGCCCGGCCGACACGTGGGCCGTGCTTGCCTACCTGAAGGCGCTGTCGGCGGGCAGCGGCGCACGGGCCGAAGGTGCGTGGCCCGTGCCGGTTCCGCTGCCTGCGCTCGACGTTCGCTGCGGCAGCGCCGCGCCGCAGCCGCTCGAGCGCTGGCGCGAAGGCCAGCGCGTGCGCGTCGTTGCGCTCGCGCCGGGCAGCGCACTGCCGACGGAGGATCCGCGCTGGCAGACGCTGCTCGTCACCGCCGACGACACGCCCGCGCCAACAGCAACCGGCCCGCGCGCAAACTGCGTCGCGTCGACGCCGGGTGCCTGGCAAGCGTTCGCGACGATCGCCGGCGTGCCGCCCGAGACGTTCGGCGGCACGCAATTGCTCGCCGACCGGCGCGGAAGGCTGCGGGCGCGCGCATTGCCGGGCAGCGCGGGCTGGTCGGCCGACGATTTGTTGTGCCGCTCGGATGCGACCGCACGTCCGTCCGCCGCCCCCGCGAACGTCGATCCGTTGACCGCGCTGCTGCTGCGTGTGGACGCTGAACCCGTACGCGACGTGCAGGCCTGGCTCCCGCATTGAATCCCTGAACCGTTTCCTCCGATCGACCGAACTTCACGATGAATCCGACCCGACGTCACTTTCTCGCGCAAGCGAGCGCCCTCGCCGCCGCCACCCTCGCCGTCGCGCCGACCACGTTGCACGCGCAATCGGGCACGCGACCGCTGCTGCGTGCCGGCGACCAGAAAGGCGGACTGCGCGCGCTGCTCGAAGCGGCCGGCGAACTGAACGGCCTCGCATACGACATCGCATGGACCGAATTCCCGGCCGCCGCGCCGCTGGCCGAAGCGCTGAACGCGGCGGCCGTCGACTGCGGACCGATCGGCGACGCACCGGTGATCTTCGCGCTCGCATCGGGCGCGCGCATCAAGGTGATCGGCGCGAACCGCTCCGACCCGTACGGCACCGCCGTGCTCGTGCGGCCCGACGCGGCCCTGAAGGACGCCGCCGACCTGAAAGGCAAGCGCATCGGCACCACGCGCGGCTCGATCGGCCATTTCGTCACGCTGAAGGCGCTCGACGCCGCAGGCCTGCCGCCCGACGCCGTATCGTTCCGCTTCCTGCCGCCGGCCGACACGATGCTTGCGCTCGCAACCGGTTCGATCGACGCGTGGGCGACGTGGGAGCCCTATACCGCGCTCGCCGAAACGAGCGGCCGCGCGCGCGTGCTCGTCAACGGCCGCGGCCTGTGGTCGGGCCTCAGCTACGTCGCGGCGACCGACGCGGCGATCGCATCGAAGCGCGACGTGCTGCGCGACTTCCTGCAACGCGTCGTGCGCGCGCAGGCCTGGTCGTACCGGCACGTCGACGCGTATTCGGCCGCGCTCGCTCGCATCGTCGGCATCCCGCCGGCGGCCGCGAAGCTGCAGTTCGAGCGCCGCAACACACGCTGGCAGCCGATCGACGCGACGGTGATCGCCGAGCAGCAACGCACGGCCGACTTCTACCTGAAGGCCGGGCTGCTGCGCCAGCCGCTCGACGTGCGCACGACCTTCGACCTCGGCTTTCCGCTGGCGTGACGCGACGCGCGGCGCGGCGTGATGGCCTGCAACCGCCCAAACGGCTTCCGCATGATCTGGCACAATCGCGATTCGACCATCCCGCCTTCAGCCAGCGTCATGCCAGCCATTTCCGAACTCTTCGTCTATCCGATCAAATCCTGCGCCGGCATCGCGCTGTCGCGTGCGCAGCTGCTCGAAACGGGCCTCGCGTACGACCGCCACTGGCTGATCACCACGCCGGACGGAATGATGATCACACAGCGCACGCACCCGCGCCTCGCGCTGATCCGCACCGCGCTCGAGCACGATGCGCTCGTGCTGAACGCGCCGGGCATGCCCGAGATCCGCACGCCGCTCGACGGCGATGCGACGCCCGCCACACCGAAGATGGCCGCGACCGTCTGGCGCGACACCGTCGACGCGATCGACACGGGCGCCGAAACGGCCGCGTGGCTCACCGAATTCCTCGGCGTGCCGTTGAAGCTTGCGCGCTTCGGGGCTGAGTCGCGCCGCGGCTGCAACCGCAAATGGACCGGCGACATCGACACGCACACGCAGTTCGCGGACGGCTATCCGCTGCTCGTGATCGGCCAGTCGTCGCTCGACGACCTGAACGCGAAGCTCGTCGCGAAAGGCGCGCCGGCGATTCCGATGAACCGCTTCCGCCCGAACATCGTCGTGTCGGATCTCGATGCATACGAAGAAGATTTCGTCGAGCATCTCGACGCCGAAGGCGACACGCCCGTGCGGCTGCGCCTCGTGAAGCTGTGCACGCGCTGCCCGATGCCGACGATCGACCAGGTGACCGGCGCGCCGAACCCGGAATGGCCGCACGAGCCGACCGACACGATGCAGACCTATCGCGCGCATCCGAACTACGACGACGCGCTGACGTTCGGCATCAACGCGATCGTCGTCGAAGGCGCGGGCGCGTGGCTCGAGGTCGGGCAGTCGCTCGAAGCGGAGATCGGGTTCGGCGACTGAGCGGATCGGTCGAAACGGCGCGACGGCGTATCGCTTTCGCCGTCGCCACTCACTGCGGTTGCGTCGAGCGCGGCCCGCCTTCTATTGCGCCGCCGGAACCGTCGGCAGCATCACCGTCACGACCAACCCGCCGCCCGCCGCATCGGTCAGCGTCACGCTGCCCTGATGCACGCGCGCGATCTCGCGCACGATCGACAGCCCGAGCCCCGTGCCTTCGACCGTCTGCGTCTTGCTGCCGCGATGGAAGCGCTCGAACACCGCGTCGCGCTCGGCCGCCGGAATGCCCGGCCCGTTGTCGATCACGTCGAGCCGCGCATGTTCGCCGTCGCGCGACACGCGCACCGTGATCACCGCACGGTCGCCCGAATAACGGATCGCGTTGTCGATCAGGTTGCCGACCATTTCGCCGAGCAGGTCCAGCTGACCGTGCACTTCGACGTCGGCCTCGTGCTCGAAGCCGAGATCGATGTCGCGCGCCCGCGCCACCGGCGACCAGTCGAGCGTCACGCTGCGCGCCAGCCGATGCAACGCGACCGGCTGGTGCGCGACCGCATGGCCGCTGTCCGAATCGAGCCGCGACAGCGACAGCAGCTGCTGGACGATCTTCGCGGCCTGGCGCACCGCACCGTTCACACGCCGCAAATGCACGTTCACGCGCGGCTGCTCGTCCGGCCGCAAGGCCAGTTCGACGCCGGCCTGCACGGCGGCGAGCGGCGTCTTCAACTGATGCGCCGCGTCCGCGAAGAAGCGCCGCCGCGCGACCTGCATCCGCTGCGTGCGGCCGATGTACTGGTTGATCGACTCGACGAGCGGCGCGAGCTCGCTCGGCATGCCGCCGGTGTCGAGCGGCGTCGGATCGCCGTCGGTACGCGCGGCGACCTTCGCGGACAGCCGGTTCAGCGGCCGCAGCCCGCGCCCGACGCCGAGCCACACGATCCCGAGTGCGAGCACGACGAGCAAGCCTTCCTGCAGCAGCGAGCCCATCAGGATTTCGCGCGCGAGCGCCTGGCGCCCCTCGATCGTTTCGCCGACCATCACCCATACGATGCGCGTCTGCGCGGTCGGCACGTCGTGCACCGGCACGCGCAACGCGGCCATGCGCAACTGTTCGCCGCGATAGACGACGTTGTAGTAGCGCGTGACGAACAGCGCGCCGTCGCCCGGCGGCAGCGGCAGGTCCGGATAGCCGGTGATCGTGTGGCCGTTGTCCTCGCGGATCAGGTAATAGATCTTGCCGCCGTCGCCCGACTCGAACATCTCGAGCGCGAGATACGGCAGGTCGACCTCGATCTCACCGTCGTTGAGCCGCACGCCTTCGCGGATCGACTTCAGCGACGACGACAGCGTGCGGTCGAACGCGACGTGCGCGGCGCTCATCGCGCGCTGGTACGTGAGCCACGAGTCGAGCGCGAGCAGCCCGAGCAGCGGCAGCAGCAGCCACAGCGCGACTTGCGTGCGCAGGTTCGGACGGCGGATCCTCATGTCCGCCACCGGGCCGCCCCAAGCGCGGCATGCGCCCCCTCGGCGGGCAGCGGACGTGTCGATCCGGAATAGCGCTTCAGCGCATACGCCGGTCCCGTGCAAGGCCGGTGAGCGTAGGGTTGATTCATCCGGCGGCCTTCGCTTCGAGCAGATACCCGAGCCCACGCAGCGTGACGATCGCGACGCCGGTGTTTTCCAGCTTCTTGCGCAGCCGGTACACGTAGATCTCGATCGCGTCCGCGTTGACCGACTCGTCGAGCCCGAAGATCTTCTCCGACAGCGTCTCCTTGTTGATTGCGCGCCCGTTGCGCAGGATCAGCACCTCCAGCACCGAGCGCTCGCGCGGCGTGAGCGGCAACGCTTCGCCGGCGAGGTGGAAGCTGCGATCGATACTGTCATACGAAAGCGGCCCGCATTCGACCCGCGAATGCTCGTGACCGAGACTGCGCCGGATCAGCGCGCGGGCGCGCGCCTCCAGCTCGGTCAGTTCGAACGGCTTCGCGAGATAGTCGTCGGCCCCGAGATCGAGCCCCTTCACGCGGTCCTCGACCGAGCCGTGCGCGGTCAGGATCAGCACCGGCACCGGATTGCGGCGCGCGCGCAACCGCCGCAGCACCTCGAGCCCGTCGAGCTTCGGCAGCCCGAGATCGAGGATCACCAGCGCGTAGTCCTGGGTGCGCAGCACGTGATCCGCCGCCTCCCCGTCCGCCATGTGATCGACCGCGAAACGCGCGGCGCTCAGCGCGTCGTTCAGCGACTGCGCCAGGTTCGGGTTGTCTTCGACGAGCAGCACACGCATGGGGACCTCGGGAAATCCATGACACAAAGGACGCTATTGTGAACCGAAATGAAAGCAGGCTGAAAGTGCCTCGCAATTAACATCCGCGTCACTCGAACAACACACACGCATCACTGGAGGAAGACATGCCGTTTGCACCGAAGCAGTTCGCCGCCGCGCTGGCGATCGTCCTGGGCACCACCGCCGGCGCCGCCGTCGCGCAGGTTCCGGCCGGATATCCGGGTAACTACCAAGGCGTCGTCGACGCCGCGAAGAAGGAAGGCAAGCTGATCGTCTACTCGACGACCGACACGGGCCTCGTGCGCCCGCTGATCAAGGACTTCGAAAGCCTGTACGGCGTGAAGGTCGAGTACAACGACATGAACAGCACCGAGCTGTACAACCGCTACATCAGCGAGAACGCGGCGAGCAGCACGAGCGCCGACGTGCTGTGGAGCTCGGCGATGGACCTGCAGGTCAAGCTCGTCAACGACGGCCTGATGACGTCGTACGATTCGCCCGAAAGCGCGAACGTGCCGCAATGGGCGCAATACCAGAAGCAGGCGTACGGCACGACGTTCGAGCCGCTCGCGATCGTCTACAACAAGCGGCTGATTCCCGAGAACGAGGTGCCGAAGACGCGCGCCGACCTGATCAAGCTGCTCACGTCGCAACCCGACAAATTCAAAGGCAAGCTGACGACGTACGACGTCGAGAAATCCGGCGTCGGCTTCAACGCGCTGACGCAGGACGCGCACCTGAACGAGAAGGTCACGTGGGAGCTCGTGAAGGCGATCGGCGCGACCGGTCCGAAGCTGCAGTCGAGCACCGGCGCGATGATGGAGCGCATCTCGTCGGGCGAGAACCTGATCGGCTACAACATCATCGGCTCGTATGCGTACGCGAAGGCGAAGAAGGACAAGTCGATCGGCTACGTATTCCCGAAGGACTACACACAAGTCGTGAGCCGCCTGGCCACGATCTCGAAGAAGGCGAAGAACCCGAACGCCGCGAAGCTGTGGGTCGACTACCTGCTGTCGAAGCGCGGCCAGACGCTGATCGCGAACCAGGCGAACCTGTACGCGATTCGCACGGACGTGACCGGCGAAACGTCGGTCGCGAGCCTCACGAAGGAACTCGGCGATTCGCTGAAGCCGATCCCGATCGGCACCGGCCTGCTCGTCTATCTGGACCAGTCGAAGCGGCTCGCATTCCTCAAGCAATGGCAGCAGGCGATCAAGAGCTGATCCGCTGATCGGCTTCGGCCGACCGACGGCCGCCCGCCGCACGCCGCGCGGGCGGCCCCTTCCCCTTACCGACTTCCTAGAGGCGGCCATCCGGATGGCCGCAGGGGCGAACTCATGCTTTCAACCAGCACACGCGGGGCGGCGCCGGCCGTTCCGCCCACCACCGGCCCGGGCGGCGCGATCCCCGCGCTTCCGGCCAACGGCCTGCAGCCGCTCGCCGGCATGCTGCGCTGGATCGTCGTCGCGGTGCTCACCGTCGCGGTCGCGCTGCCGCTCGGCTTCATTCTGTTCCAGAGCCTGCTGTCCGCGCCGTTCTTCGATGCGAACAAGACGCTCGGCATCGAAGGCTTCCGTTTCATCTTCACCGACCCGGACTTCTGGTCGGCCGTGAAGAACTCGTTCATCATCGCCGGCGGGATGCTGTTCATCTCGATCCCGCTCGGCGGCATTCTCGCGTTCCTGATGGTGCGCACCAACCTGCCCGGCCGCCGCTGGCTCGAACCGCTGCTGCTCACGCCCGTGTTCGTATCGCCGATGGTGCTCGCGTTCGGCTACGTGGTCGCGGCCGGCCCGGTCGGCTTCTACTCGGTGTGGTTCAAGGAACTGTTCGGGGTGCAGAACGTGCCTTGGAACGTCTACTCGATCTTCGCGATCACGGTGATCGTCGGCCTCACGCACGTGCCGCACGTGTACCTGTACTCGTCGGCCGCGCTGCGCAACCTCGGTTCGGACGTCGAGGAAGCCGCGCGCGTGACGGGCGCGCGCCCGTTCCGCGTCGCGCTCGACGTGAGCTTGCCGATGACCATGCCCGCACTGCTGTTCGCCGGCGTGCTCGTGTTCTTCCTCGGCTTCGAGGTGTTCGGGCTGCCGCTCGTGCTCGGCGATCCCGAAGGCCACCTCGTGCTCGCGACCTACCTGTACAAACTGACCAACAAGCTCGGCGTGCCGTCGTATCACCTGATGGCCGCGGTCGCGGTGTGCATCGTCGCGATCACGTTCCCGCTCGTGCTGCTGCAACGCCGCCTGCTGAAGACCGCGAATCGCTTCGTCACCGTGAAGGGCAAGGCCGGTCGCGCGACGGTGCTGCCGCTCGGCGTATGGCGCTGGGTCGCGCTCGCGATCGTCGCGCTATGGCTGATGCTGACGGTGATCGTGCCGATTTCCGGCATCGTGCTGCGTGCATTCGTGACCAACTGGGGCGAAGGTGTCGCGCTCGCCGAAGTGCTGACGCTGTCGAACTTCATCGAGCTGTTCGAGCAGGACAACCTCGTGCGCGCGATCGTCAACACGCTCGGCATCGGCGTGATCGGCGGCGCGCTCGCGATCGGCTTCTACTCGCTCGTCGCGTTCGCCGGCCACCGCCGGCACGACTGGGCGACGAAACTGCTCGACTATCTCGTGCTGCTGCCGCGCGCGGTGCCCGGCCTGCTCGCCGGTCTCGCGTTTCTGTGGATCTTCCTGTTCGTCCCGGGCCTGCGCGAGCTGAAGAACTCGATGTGGAGCATCTGGATCGCGTACACGGTCGTGTGGCTCGCATACGGGATGCGGCTCATTCAAAGCGCGCTGCTGCAGGTCGGCCCCGAACTCGAGGAAGCCGGCCGCAGCGTCGGCGCGACGCGCAGCCGCGTGTCGCTCGACGTGACGCTGCCGCTCGTGCGTTTCGGCCTGCTCGCCGCGTGGCTCCTGATCTTCATGATCTTCGAGCGCGAATACTCGACCGCCGTCTACCTGCTGTCGCCCGGCACCGAAGTGATCGGCGCGCTGCTCGTGTCGCTGTGGGCGACCGGCGCCGTCGACCAGGTGGCCGCGCTCTCTGTCATCAACATCGCGATGGTCGGCGCCGGTCTCGGCGTAGCCCTGCGCTTCGGAGTGAAACTTCATGGATAAGCTCATCGTCGACGACCTGCATCTCAGCTACGGCGCCAACCCGATCCTCAAGGGCGTGTCGTTCGAACTGAAGGCCGGCGAAGTCGTGTGCCTGCTCGGCGCATCGGGCAGCGGCAAGACCACGCTGCTGCGCGCGGTGGCCGGCCTCGAACAGCCGTCCGACGGGCGCATCCAGCTCGACGACCGCGTGTTCTTCGACGGCGCGCGGCATGTCGACCTGCCGGTCGAACAGCGTTCGCTCGGCCTCGTGTTCCAGTCGTACGCGCTGTGGCCGCACCGCACCGTGGCCGACAACGTCGGCTACGGTCTCAAGCTGCGCCGCGTCGCGCCGGCCGAACAGAAGCGCCGCGTGCAGACCGCGCTCGATCAGCTCGGCCTCGGCCATCTCGCCGAACGCTTTCCGCATCAGTTGTCGGGCGGCCAGCAGCAGCGTGTCGCGATCGCACGCGCGCTCGTCTACAACCCGCCCGTGATCCTCCTCGACGAGCCGCTGTCGAACCTCGATGCGAAGCTGCGCGAGGAAGCGCGTGCGTGGCTGCGCGAGCTGATCGTGTCGCTCGGGCTGTCGGCGCTCTGCGTGACGCACGACCAGACCGAAGCGATGGCGATGTCCGACCGCATCCTGCTGCTGCGCAACGGCCGCATCGAACAGGAAGGCACGCCGGCCGAGCTGTATGGTGCGCCGCGCTCGCTGTACACGGCCGAGTTCATGGGCAGCAACAACCGCATCGACGCACGCGTCGCGGCCGTCGACGGCGAATGCGTGACGCTCGCCGGCGACGGCTGGGAACTGCAGGCGCTGGCCCGCGACACGTTCGCACCGGGCCAGGACGCACAGGCCGTGATCCGTCTCGAACGCGTGCAGGTCACCGACGGCCCTGGGGCGAACCGGCTGCAGGCCGATCTCGTCACGTCGATGTATCTCGGCGATCGCTGGGAATACCTGTTCCATTGCGGCGAGATGCGCCTGCGCGCGTTCGGCCACGTGCCGCGCGCGGCCGGCAAGCACTGGATCGAATTCCCGACCAACGACTGCTGGGCGTTCGCGAAAGCGGGCTGACCCGGGCGCGGCGTGCTCTGTGCGCCGCGCACGTCGAGCAAGGCAATGACAGACCGTCCGGCGAACGCTTTCCGGCGTTGGCCTCGACCGCGTCACACCCGTTTTACCCAACCCACAATAAATCAGGAGACACCGTCAATGAAATTTCGCGCAGCAGTCCTCACCAGCTCGGCCGCCGCGGCCTGCATCGCAACCCCCGTCGTGCACGCGCAGTCGTCGGTCACGATGTACGGGATCATGGATGCCGGCATCGAATACACGAACCATGCGGCGCCGGAGGGCGGCAGTTCCGTCAAGCTGAAGTCGGGCAACAAGAATACGTCGCGCTGGGGCCTGCGCGGCGTCGAGGATCTCGGTGGCGGGCTGAAGGCCGTGTTCCGCCTCGAAAGCGGAATCGATCTCGCGAACGGTGCGTTCGACGATGGCCCCGACTCGATCTTCGCGCGTCGCGCGACGGTCGGCCTGAAAGGCAAATGGGGCGAGCTGACGCTCGGCCGCAACTACACCGTCACGTACGACTACATGCTGCCGTTCGATCCGATGGGTTACGCGCAGAACTACTCGTGGGCGACATCGTCGATGGCGACGGGTGGCCGCAAGGACGGCATGTTCACGCGCTCGTCGAACGCGGTGCGCTATGACGGTGAATTCAGCGGCGTGAAGTTCGGCGCGATGTACGGCTTCGGCAATGTGCCGGGCAGCGTGAAGACCAGCTCGAAATACGACTTCGCGCTCGGCTACGAGACCGGCCCGTTCGCGGCGGTGCTCACGTTCGATCGACAGAACGGCGCGGCCGACAGCGTCACGCCGGCCGATACCGTCAACTACATCCAGGGTATTCACGCGGGCTTGAGCTACGACTTCGGCGACCTGAAGACAATGGCCGGCTATCGCAACTACAAGCGCACGTTTCGCACTGCGGCGGCGAACCAGTTGAGCGACACGTACTGGGTCGGCGGATCGTACCAGTTCACGCCGACGTTCTCGCTGATCGCGGCCGTCTATCACCAGAACGTCAAGGGTGGCAGCGATGCCGATCCGACGTTGGTGTCGGTGCGCGCGAATTACGCTCTGTCGAAGCGCACGGTGCTCTACGCGGCCGGTGCGTTCGCGATCGCGAAGCATGACCAGAAGGTCGGCGTGTCGCGCGATTTCGCCGGGTATGGCACCACGCAGGTCGGCGTGACGGCGGGGATTCAGCAGCGGTTCTGAGTCCTGGCTTGACGACAGGCGGCGGCACGCGCCGCCTGCCCGCCTCCATGCGATGCGGTCATTGGCAGCACTCGCTCGCCATCGTGCGCCGAGCCTAACGCGCAGCACGACGTCGCACACGCATGGATCACTCTCTGCTACGGCAACATAGCCTTGAATCGATCAAACCGAGTAGGCGGCAGCCTGATCTCTCCCTCACTATCAACGGCGGTATCAAAGATCAGGGATTTCTTGGTCCATACCAAACGAACAGAATCCGGGGACTCGTAAGTCCGCTCGGCAAGCAATCGCATGTCGGATGTCCGATAGAGGCGTAAAAGGATTCGATCCGCTCCGAGGTAGGCGTATTGCGCCGTATAGCGCCCCCCATCGTTCCTGGAAAGCTCGGTATCAAACCGCATCGCCTGTGAGCGTACGCGCGCATCCTTGTAGTAAGAACCGGCGCAGAACAACAAAGTGACAATTGCCAGACCGGAACCCAGTGCCTTCATTCCCGACTTCATTCGTTCAACGCGCCCCTCCTTGTGCGAGAGGCTGTATAAAACGACTATCAGCAGACAGACAACGGTTCCGGCCAGAACGAGTGCTGCAAGTGCAACCATTCCTGCACCTTGCATACCTATCGCCAGTCCATTCATTCGAAATACACCGTTATGGGTTTAGCTAACATGATTGGCCTATAGTCGGAAAATATGATGAAGTCGCCGCCTCGATGGTACCGTGCTTGCCACTCGCGGAACGAGCGATTCCGGACCGGATAGTAAATCTTCCCCGGTTCATAGAGGTTTGCGACCGTACTGCCTGCCGACGATCGCGCTCGATCTCGGATACGACAACATGAGCGCGTTTCATCGACATGTTCCGGCGGGCGATGGGGACGACGCCAGGGAAGTATATGGAGACGGAACGGCGAGCGGAGGGATAGGTGCGGCCGCCCGCAGGCGTGAACGGTCGCGGCCCACTTACTGATATGTCGGATTTTCGAACTGAACAGCACACATAGTTGTCACGCTGCGCCGCGATTCGAAATCGTTCCTTCGGGTCTACCTGCCTGTCAATGACAGAACACTACCGTCGTCCGGTTTCAAGATATCTCATCTATCGTGCGCGCTGCACTCGGCGGTGTCGCACTTGCGAACAATCGGCTAGGCGTCAACGATGACCGCATCTGGCTACGTCGAATGCAACGCCACACCACTTTTATAGATTAATGGTGTAAATACCGGCGGTGCCCGTTTCTGCATTCGGGCTCCCCAAATCGGTCCATTGAACATCATCATTCGCAATGTCGATGAATTGCTCGGCCGGTGATGGAAACGCCTGCCCTTTCTCGACAAACGCTTGCTGATCCCATTGGTTAAACAAGGCGGCCATCGGGTGGTCATTTGCAACGCGGCCCTCCCACACGCCTGTCTCCGTACAGCGACGATCACCTGAGCACTTCACCACCAACGGCTGCGCCGCTACTTCGCGCAACAATCCCGCTTCGACCATATTCGCCAGAAAATCTGCACGCTGTGGCGGCAGGCGGTACGCTTCGCCGAGGAAATACCATTGCACGCGATCCCGCGATAGCCATTCATGGAACGGCGGCTCGAACCGCTCGCCGGTTTCAAAACGCTCTGGCGAGCCGGATCGCGCCATCAACCGTCCATTGGGCTCATTCGATGAACCGTACAGTGCCAGCCAGTATCCCGTTTTGGGTACGCTTTGATCACCACCAACTGCAAGCGTGCTCGCTCCCAGTGCGGCGACCGCGTAGCCATCGGGTATAAAAGAACGCCCCTGAAGCGCACCGCTCTTTTGTCGCCTGACCGGCGGAGTAACCGCCTTCGCGGCATTGATGAGCGTTTGTCCGTCACCGTTCCATTTGGGTAGCGGCGTCGGCGGTAATGGCAGTATCTTGTCCAAGTTGGGAAGCTTCAATCGACCATCGTAAAGCTTCAAGATATCGGCAATTTTTCCGTAGCGTTGAGCACGCGCTTTGTCGATATGGCCTACCAGATTAGTTCCATTGTCGAGATCCATCCCGTCAAACTCCGAAACGAGGCTATCTGCACACTTGGAGCTCCCGAGCTTTACACCTTCATGCAAGACCTTCAGCGCGCGGAGCTTCGCCTCGAGTGTATTGGGACGTGCATAGATCAAACCCAGCTTCTCGGCGGCATCTCCATTTCCCTGTGCAAAAGCACATTCGAGCATCTTGGTTCCCACCGCTTGGTTGGCCCAAAAGCCCTCACTGGGGTTATCGTAAGACGCGGCCAGCTTGTATCCCAGGAACGCCATTGCGGCCGGACTACCCATATCCGCTGCTCGCTGGAAAAACGCGTAAGCGCTCGTAGCGTCTCCCTCCTTCACTACGCCGTTGAGATGGTATACACCCATTCTGTCGTACGCGTCGGGAATATCGAGTCTCATCGCCTTCTCCACCCATTGAATTGCCACTTCAGGATTGTGTTCCGGCACGCCGGAATGATCACTCAAGATCAACGACGCCAGATTCAGCATTGCTTTCCAATGGCTTTTCTCAGCTGCTTGCAAATAGAGCTGATACACCTTTGCATAATCGATGTTATCGACAGCTACAGCAGGGTCGTCCAACTTCAACGCTTGCTGGAACCACATTTCTGCCTGCGGATCGACGGGCGGCACTCGTTGCGCCTCATACACGCAGGTAAAATCTTTTCGATGTGGATCAAACAGTGGCAGTTTTTCGTTTCGTGGCAGATCAGACATAGCAGTGGTTAACTTATTACCGATAGAAGTCAGGATGCCTGCGTGCGCCGTAGTTGTTAGGAACAAAAAGGCAAAGGCAAAACGCAATACGTAGATAAAAGTTTTCATGCGTACACATTTTCAGGATGGCCACCGATACCACCACCATTTGGCACGGAGATCGACCCGTATAGCGTCGTGGTCGAACGATGCTCGACAAATGGCAGCAAAAACCCTGTCATCGGTTGCGTACCCGCTTGCTGGATATCTTGATTCTTGCTCATTCGTCGATTCCAATTCCTGAATGCATCCGGCATATCTTTCGGATGACCGCTATATTTAATATCACCACCATAAAGCAACCCAGAGAACGGCCGCCCGCCGCCGTATCGTCAATACGTCCCATCCCCCTTCTTCGCCGCCTCCCCACCGTTCCCCTTGAACCGCGCCGCCAGTCGCTCCGCACTCCGCGCCAGCAGCGTCGTATCGACTCCCACCGCAACAAACAGCGCACCCGCTTCGAGATACCGCCGCGCCGCCGCCTCGTCCGCGCTGAGAATGCCCGGCGCCTTCCCTGCCACCTTGATCGCCCGGATCGCGCCGTCGATCGCCATCTGCACGTCCGGATGCCCGGGATTGCCGAGATGTCCGAGGTCGGCCGCCAGATCCGCCGGCCCGATGAACACGCCATCGACGCCATCGATCCGCGCAATCGCGTCGATCGCATCGAGCCCGGCGCGCGTCTCGACCTGCACGAGCACGGCCATCTCGTCGTTCGCGCGATGCAGGTAGTCGCCAACGCGATTCCAGCGCGACGCGCGCGCGAGCGCACTGCCGACCCCGCGAATCCCATGCGGCGGATAACGCGTCGCGGCCACCGCCGCGCGTGCTTCCTCGGCGCTCTGCACCATCGGCACAAGCAGCGTCTGCGCACCGAGATCGAGCACCTGCTTGACGATCACCGGATCGTTCCACGGCACGCGCACGACCGGATGCGTCGGATACGGCGCGATCGCCTGCAACTGCGCGAGGATCGTCGGCACCGTGTTCGGCGCATGTTCGCCGTCGATCAGCAGCCAGTCGAAACCAGCGCCCGCGACGACTTCGGCACTGTACGGATTCGCGAGCCCGAGCCACAGTCCGACCTGCGCATTGCCGCGCGCGAGCGCGGCCTTGAAGACATTCGACGGAATCTGCATCGTTCGCTCACCTCACTCGAAATGACACTGGATCGTCCCGAGCGGACCGTAGTCGACGCTGAACGTATCGCCCGAACGTGCCGCGCACGGCCGCGTAAATGAACCGCCGAGCACGATCTGCCCCGGTTCCAGCGCGACGTCGAAGCGCGACAGCCGGTTGGCGAGCCACGCGACGCCATTGGCCGGATGGTTCAACACGCCAGCCGCGACGCCCGTTTCCTCGACCACGCCGTTGCGCGACATGATCGCCGCGACCCAGCGCAAGTCGACGTCCTGCGGCCGCACCGGCCGCCCGCCGATCACGACGCCCGCGTTCGCTGCGTTGTCGGCGATCGTGTCGAACACCTTGCGCGGCCGCTTCGTATCGGGGTCTATCGACTGGCTGCGCGCGTCGATGATCTCGAGCGCGGGCACCACATAGTCGACCGCGTCATACACGTCGAAGATCGTGCAGTTCGGGCCCGTGAGCCGCTTGCCGAGCACGAACGCGAGTTCGACTTCCACGCGCGGGACGATGAAGCGGCCGGTCGGAATCGTGCCGCCGTCGTCGAAGAACATGTCGTCGAGCAGCGCGCCGTAATCGGGTTCGTCGATCTGCGACGTGTTCTGCATCGCCTTCGACGTGAGGCCGATCTTGTGCCCTTTCAGCGTGCGGCCTTCCGCGAGCTTGAGGGTCACCCACGCGCGCTGGATCGCGTACGCGTCGTCGATCGTGATGTCCGGATGGTCGAGCGAGATCTGGCGGATCTGCTTGCGCTCGCGCTCGGCGTCGTGCAGACGCTGCGCAAGCTGGTCGATGATGGCGGGTTCGAGCATGGTCGGATCGGGAATGGTGTTCAGCCGGCCCGCTTGTAGCGGGCGTGGATGTTGTTGTGCTTGTACGAACCGCTTTCGCTGAACTCGGTCAGCTCCATCGACAACGCAAGATAGCGTTTCGCGTACAGCTCGGCGAAATGTGCCTTGATCGCGTCGAACAATGCGTCGCACGCGGCCTTTTTGGTTTCGTCGCTGCGGCCCGAGCCGATCTTCAGCGTCACGTGGACGAACGCGTCGTCCCCGGTGCCGTCGGCGATGCAATAGTCCTGCAACTCGATCGCGCGCGAGCGGATGCCGCCCGTTGGAAACACGCCGCCCTGCGCGATCAGGGTCGCGTTGATCGTGCGCAGCAGCGCGTGAATGCGCGCGTCGTCACGAATGTTCGCGGTGTACTCGACGACGATGTGTGGCATGGCAACGCTCCGGATAGGTGATGCGACGCTCAGGCGAGCGGGAAGATCGCGTTGATCTGCCCGGTGCCCGAGCTCGCGAAATAGTCGGTGACGATCTCGACGGGCTTGTCGTAGCGATCCCAGCCGAGCAGGCCGAGCAGCATCGCCGTGTCGTGCATGCCGCCTTCGCCGTGGCAATGCGTGTTGTACTCCGGCAGCATCGCGCAGAAGGTCTTGAAGTCGCCCTGCTTCCACAGCTCGACCACGCGCAGGTCGACCTGCCTGAAGAATTCGCGGCTGATCTGGTGAATCGATTCCTCGGGACTGCCGTTGTCGTTGAAGCGGTGCGACAGCGAACCGCTCGCGAGGAACGCGACGTTCGAATCGCTCTTTTCAATGGCCTCCAGCAGCGCCTCGCCGAAACGCCGGCTTTCGTCGAGCGTGTGCCACATGCACCAGCCCGCGATCGACACGACCTTGAAGTGCTGGTCGCCGTTCATGTAGCGCATCGGCACGAGCGTGCCGTATTCGAGTTCGAGGCTGTCGATCTCGTGCGCGCGCGTCGCGATGCCGCGCGCACTGGCCGTCTCGGCGATCAGGCGGCCGAGCGCCGGGTTGCCCGGATACGCGTACGCCATGTCGCGGATGAAATGCGGCAGTTCGTTGCTGGTATACGTGCCTGCGAACCGCGCATTGCAGTTCACGTGATAGCCGGCGTTGACGAGCCAGTGCACGTCCGACACGACGATCGTATCGACGCCGAGCGCGCGGCAGCGCTCGCCGATCAACTGATGGCCGCGGATCGCCGCTTCGCGGCAGCCATGATGCCTGCCGGGCAACTCCGACAGGTACATCGACGGCACGTGCGTGATCTTCGCGGCGAGGGACAGTTTTCCCATCGTTAAGTCTCCGTATCGTTCTGGCGTTCTGACGGCGTTCTTGCGGCGAAACAATCCGCGCCCGTTACACGCCCCAACGGGGAATGTGATGCGAACCCATCGAGATGCATACGTTCTTGATTTCCGCGAACACCTCGAAGCTGTATTCGCCGCCCTCGCGCCCGGTGCCCGACTCCTTCACGCCGCCGAACGGCTGGCGCAAGTCGCGCACGTTCTGGCTGTTCACGAACACCATCCCGGCCTCGATGCCGCGCGCGAGGCGATGCACCTTGCCGACGTCCTGCGTCCAGATATACGACGCGAGCCCGTAGGACGTGTCGTTCGCGAGCCGCAGCCCTTCTTCCTCGTCCTCGAACGGGATCAGGCACGCGACCGGCCCGAAGATTTCCTCTTGTGCGATGCGCATCCGGTTGTCGACGTCCGCGAACACGGTCGGGCGCACGAAGTTGCCGTTGCGCAGATGGTCGGCGAGACCGGCCGGCTTGTCCGCGCCGCCTGCCACCACGCGCGCGCCTTCCTGCTCGCCGATCCGGATATAGCCCGTCACCTTCTCCCAGTGCTGGCGCGTGATCATTGCGCCGAGCTGCGTCGCGGGATCGGTCGGGTTGCCGACCACCAGGTTGTTCGCGCGGCGCGCGAATTCCTGCACGAAGCGATCGTAGATCGTGCGCTGCACGAAGATCCGCGAGCCCGCGGTACACCGCTCGCCGTTGATCGAGAAGATCGTGAACAGCGACGCGTCGAGCGCGCGGTCGAAATCGGCATCGTCGAAAATCAGCACCGGCGACTTGCCGCCAAGCTCCATCGAATACTTCTTCAGGCCCGCGCGCTCCATGATCCGCTTGCCCGTGACCGTGCCGCCCGTAAACGACACCGCGCGCACGTCCGGATGGCGCACCAGCGCGTCGCCGGCGGTCGCGCCGTAGCCCTGCACGACGTTCAGCACACCCGGCGGAATGCCGGCCTCGAGCGCGAGCCGGCCGAGCTGGTCGGCCGTCAGCGGCGACAGCTCCGACATCTTCAGCACGGCCGTGTTGCCGAGCGCGAGACACGGCGCCGTCTTCCACGTCGCAGTCATGAACGGCACGTTCCACGGCGACACCAGCGCGCACACGCCGACCGGCTGGTACAGCGTGTAGTTCAGCATCTGGTCGTCGACCGGATACGTGCGGCCGTTCATCTGCACGCCCACTTCAGCGAAGAAGTTGAAGTTCTCGGACGCGCGCGGAATCAGCTGCTTGCTCGTCTGTGCGATCGGCAGGCCGGTGTCCTGCGTTTCGAGCGCGGCGAGCATCGGCACGTTCTTCTCGATCAGTTCGCCGAGCTTGCGCATCAGCTTCGCGCGCTCCTTGGCCGGTGTGTTCGCCCATTTCGGGAACGCTTCCTTCGCCGCGCGCACGGCCGCGTCGACTTCGGCCTCGCCGGCGGACGCGACGTCGGTGATCACGTCGCCCGTCGCGGGGTTCAGCGTCGTGAACGTCTCTCGGCTTTCGACTTCGCGGCCGTCGATCCAGTGCTTGATGGTCATGTGCTCTCCTTGGGCGACGGGCTCAGCCGGCGCGATAGTAGTCAGCTTCGCCGACGATCGTGTTCACGAGCCGGCCGATCCCTTCGATTTCGGTCACCACCTCGTCGCCCGGCTTCGTGTCGGCCAGCCCTTCCGGCGTGCCAGTCAGGATCAGGTCGCCCGGCGAGAGCGTCATGAAACCGCTGATGTGCTCGATCAGCGCGGGTACGTCGAAGATCATGTCGCGCGTGCTGCCGCGCTGCGTCTCCCGGCCGTTCACCGTCGTGCGCAGCATGAGGCCGCCTGCATCGCCAATCTCGTCGCGGCTGACGAACCACGGCCCGAGCGGCGTGCAGGTGTCGCGGTTCTTCACGCGCAGGTTCGGGCGGTAGTAGTTTTCGAGGTAATCGCGGATCGCATAGTCGTTTGCGACCGTGTAGCCGGCAACGTAGTCGATTGCCCGCGCCCGGCTCACGTTGCGCGCCGGGCGACCGATCACGACGGCCAGCTCGCACTCGTAATGCATGTGCGTCGCGTCCGCCGGGCGCACGGTGTGCGACCGATGGCCGATGAACGTGTTCGGCCCCTTCAGGAAAATCAGCGGCTCGCTCGGTGCCTTGAACGCGAGTTCCTTCGCGTGGTCCGCGTAGTTGAGGCCGAGTGCGAAAGTCGTGCGCGGTGCGACGGGCGGCAGCCACGTCACCGCGTCCTCGGCAAGCACGCGCCCCGTGTCGAGACGGATCGCGCCGTCGCCGGCCGGTTCGGCCGCATGCAGTGCGCCGTTGTAGATCACGCGCGCCGTCTTCATCGTGCTTCCTCCGCAATCAGCGTATGCCGCAACGTGCCGATGCCGGCAGCGTCAATCTCGACCGTGCTGCCCGCGCGGGCACGCGGTGCGCCACCCGCGACGCCGAGCAGCAGCACGTCACCCGCGTCGAACGACATGAACGCCGTCACGTCGGCGATCAGCTCGCGCACCGGGCGGATCAGCGTGGCGGTCGATGCGGACACCGCGGTGCGGCCGTCGATCCGTACCGTCAGGCCGATCGCGTCGATGTCGCCGAGCGCGGCCGCCGGCACGATCATCGGGCCCAGCGGGCAGAAACCGTCGCGACATTTGAAGCGCACGGCCGGACGATAATAATCGGGATGCGGAACAGACACGTCGCTCGCGAGCGTGAAGCCATGCACGTAGTCGAGCGCCTGCGCGGCCGGCACGCGCGTCGCGCGCCGCGAGAACACGACGGCCACCGATGCGCCGATCTCCAGCGCATCGACGCCCGCCGGCACCACGACGGCCGCGCCGTCGGCTGCGTGCGTGTTGGCCGGTTTGATGTAAAGGATCGGTGCCTGTGGCGGACGGCCGTAAGGCGGCGCGTGCACGGCGTCGCCGAGCGCGTCGAGTGCGGCGCGCTCGTTGAGCAGCGCACCGTAGACGGTACCGATGGCGACCGGCAGCGGCGGTGCCGCGGCGGTCATGCAGGACAGCTCCATGCGTCATTCCCCTGCCGCGCATCGCGGCGCATCGTCAATACTTAACATCTTAAGTAAACAATCGAATGCTCGCAACCTCGATTACCCTGATACGCGAAATTCATCACCATCGGCTGTTAAGATTGATGCGTCCCCGTCCTCTGCACCTCTACCCACCCCGATGAACCGTACGCTCGACCATCGCAACCTGGCCATGCTGCTGCTTGAGGCCCGCGAAACGCTGATGGGCCTGTTCCGCCCCATTCTCAAGGAATTCGCGCTGACCGAACAGCAATGGCGGATCATCCGCGTGCTCGACGGCGAGCCTGCGCACGCGCTCGAAGCGGGACAGATCGCGCGCCGCTGCTGCATCCTGAGCCCGAGTCTCACGGGCGTGCTGGAACGGATGGAGCGCGACGGCCTGATTACGCGCACGCGCGCGCAGGAAGATCAGCGCCGGCTGCTGGTGAGCCTGACGCCGCAAAGCAGGAAACTGGTCACGGAAATCGGTCCGCGCATCGACGAGCAGTATCGTCAGCTTGAAGCGCGTTTCGGCCAGGACGGCCTGGACGACATCTACCGCGCGCTCGACCGGCTGATCGAACTCGGCAGCGCGTCGTAGGGCCTGCCGTCGCCGGACCGCCGCGAGCGGCGGCAAACCGGCCGCCGGGAATCGGCAGGCCCCGAATCGCGCGGGCTCTCAGTGCAGCGCGCCACGCATCAGTTCTGTCACCGCGACGCCGCGCGACGTGCGCATGCACTCCTCGACGTAATCGATGAACGGCAGCGGCTCGAAATCGATTTCGTCGCGCACGCGGCGGTTGTCGAACACGCGATCGACCATCGCGAACTCCGCGCAACGCTGCAACGCGCGCCCGATCACGCGTTCAAGCGCCGGATCGGACCGCCCGAGCACGTCGCGCACCACGAGCGGCAGTTCGGCCGGCGCACAGGCCACGTAGCGCGGCGCGCCCGTCATGCCGGCCGCCTCGTCCATCGCGCGCACGATCTGCGCGACCTGCGGCGCCTCTTCGCCGGCCGACACGTGGTACACGTCGTGCATCAGCGTCGGTTTCACGGCCAGCAGCATCGTCGCGCGCGCGACGTCGTCGACCGACACGATGTCGATGCGCGTCATCGGCCGCGCGGTAAAGCGCCGCGCCGCGTGCGCCACGCGGAACATCCAGAATGAATTCGGTGCGGGCCGCGTGCCGAGCACCGTATGGCCGACGACGTGCGACGGACGCACGATGACGAGCGGCAGCCCGAGCGCGCGCAGGCGCTGCTCCGTTTCCGCCTTCGCTTGCAGGTAGTCCGCCGCGAGCACCGCGCCGTGCAACCCGTCGCCGCCCTGCGCCGCGTCGCTCGCCGACGCGCCCGCCGTCGCCTCGTACACGATCCCGCCGCGGCCCGCGTGCGCATAGGCGGTGCCGACGTACACGAAACGCTGCAATTGCGGCGCGTGCGCGAACCGTTCGGCAAAGCGCAGCGAATCGGCGATGTCGGCCTGCAGGTGCGAACCGTCGGCCGGCGACGCATGGCCCGCGCAATGGATCACGTGCGTCGCGCCGGCGAGACGCGACGCGTCGGTGCCCTGCCACACGTCTCCGAGCGCACCGACGACCACGTTCGCGTCGCCGAGACGCGATGCCCAGTACGGCGCGAGCCCCGCGCGCAACGCCGCTTCACGCAAACGCGCGACCGCGTGGCCGCGATTCTCCGCACGCACGACACACACGATGCGCTCGAGCAACCCGGCGTTGACGAGCGCCGTCAGTACGGTACTGCCGATGAAGCCGGTGGCGCCGGTAAGCACCAGCCGTCCGACGTTGGCCGCCGCGACCGGTGCGCTGGCCGGCGACACGAGGCTCGTGCGCCAGTTGAGCGACAACGCGGTTTTCCAGATCAGCACGATAGTCTCCTTCGAAGAATCGGCCGGACGGCGCGGCCGCCCCGGATCGCGGAGCGGCGCACGGCTGTCGGCCGGGGCCGGGGCCGACGCTCGCCCCGGCAATCCCGATCGGGCTGCGGCCCGCGATCGCGTCGATCGCGTCTCTGGCACGAGGCGGCGGCGGCCCGCCGCGGACAGGCGTCCACGGCGCAGGATCGGAATATCCAAGTGTGGGGCCTGATCGCCCGCAAGTCTGTCCTGAAAGTTTCGTGAAAGTGTGAGGATTTGTACGCGAATGTCGGAGTGTGTCGCGCCGGCCGGGCGATCAAATCGTCGAAACGTCCGGGCGGGCAGCATTCGGGATGCGTCAGCGGCCAGCCCGCCGATACGCGTGGAGCCCTCGTTTCAGCGCGACACTTCGACGCGGCCTCTCACGGGGTCATCGCATGTCCGGGACACGCCAGGGTCCGATCGCGGTGCGCGGATCACGCTGCGCTTGCGTTTGCGCGCGCCGTCACGATCGCGGCGGATCGTCAGACATCGTTTCATCGGGAAACGCCTATAGGCGCAATTCGGATTTATTGCGGATTATCACTTGCGTTTCACGGCAGTCTATCTAGACTGGTCAAACCAAAACGGTCGAATGTGTCATTTTCTTCAGGAGACGATCCAATGCGCCTCACTATTCGGATTAATGGCAGCGAGTCGGCAACCCGTCACTCCTTCGCGGTGCTCTGGGTCGATACCGACGAGGGGCTGTGGTCGCGCGAGGCTCACCAGGGGATCGATCTTCCGAGCTGGGGCAAGGTTCGGGACGTGGAAGGCGCAATGGCCCTCTGCGCGGCCGACAGCGGGAAGGCCGTGTGCCAGTTGAAGGGGCTGTCGTTCAGCGCGACGCAGCGCGAACAAGGTCCCGCGGTGCTCGCCGGCGAGCACCCCGACGGTGCATGGCGTCTGCAAGCGGTCGATCGTTCCACTGCGGAGCCGGAATACCATGAATTTATTTCCGTCGCGCGATAGGTATTTTTGAGGGCAATCCTCTGCGGTTTTCGGGTTTATTCCAGTTTCCGCGATATTCATTTCGATATTCACCAATAAGGCGCCTCTCTTCAAGGCGCCTTTTTATTTTCCGGCCCCTGAATTAATCGGGGCCGGGTTAATCGAACCGCGGCGACGGTAACGATCCGCCCCCTCCAATCCGGCTCCGTTGCGCCAGCACGTCAGGCGGCGCCGCCATTTCGCCCCGCCCCCACCTTTTCCCGACCGTGCCCGGGCGGAAACGCCAATCTTTTACGGGGCCGAAACACACTTTCCCCACATGATGTTTACTCATTTATTACAATCGCATTATTCCGACTGACTTGCCGCCGTCCGGCGGCCCGACCCGGCCCTTGCATGAGCGTGAAAAAGAAGACCCACCCCGCCGATCCATACGCCGCCGCGACCAAGCATCCGATGCTCGCGTCACGCCTGCCGATGTGGCGCTCGAAGCTGGTCGTGATCATGGTGTCCCTCGGTTTCGCCGCGCTGATCGGACGCGCCTTCTGGGTGCAGGTCGCGAACCAGGATTTCTACGTCGGGCAAGGCCAGAAGCGCTACCAGCGCACGATCGAGCTCGATGCGATGCGCGGGCGCATCGTCGACCGCAACGGCGCGATGCTCGCGGTCAGCCTGTCAACCTATGAAATCTGGGCAAATCCGAAACAGGTCGCCGAAATCGACTATCCGCAGATCGCGAAGCTGCTCGACATGCCGCTCGTGGAAGTGAAGCGCCGCCTGCGCAACGACCGGACGTTCGTGCTGCTCAAGCGGCAGATCGACGCCGACACCGCGAGCCGGCTCGACAAGCTCGAGATCGACGGCATCACGCAGATCGCCGACTCGAAGCGTTTCTATCCGGAGGGAGAATCGGCCGCGCACGTGGTCGGCTTCACCAACGTCGAGGACAAGGGCCAGGAAGGCGTCGAGCTCGCGGCGAACGGGCGGCTGTCGGGCACCGCCGGGCAGCGCGAGGTGATCCGCGATCGACTGGGCCGCATCGTGTCCGACACGCGTCCGCTCGTGCCCGCGCAGCACGGCGCGACGATCGAACTGACGATCGACCGGCGGATCCAGCAGCTCGCGTTCAGCCAGCTCAAGGCCGCGGTGCTCGAGAACAACGCGGTAGCCGGCAGCGTAGTCGTGCTCGACGCGCAGAACGGGGAAATCCTCGCGCTCGCGAACTACCCGACCTTCGACCCGAACGACCGCGCCCGGCTGACGGGCCAGCAGCTGCGCAACCGCGCGGTGATCGACACGTTCGAGCCGGGTTCGACGATCAAGCCGCTCGTCGTCGCGCTGTCGATCGACGAGCGCAAGGTCACACCGAACACGATCATCAACACGTCGCCCGGCACCTACAAGATCGGCCCGGCCGTGATCCACGACACGTCGAACCACGGCTCGCTGACCGTCTCGCAAGCGCTGCAGAAGTCGAGCAACGTCGCGCTCGCGAAGCTGGCGCTGAACCTGCCCGCCGAAACGATCTGGAACAAGTACCAGGAATACGGGATCGGCCGCGCGCCGGAGCTGACGTTCCCGGGCGTCGCGTCGGGCCGCCTGCGCGGCTACAAGCGCTGGCGGCCGATCGAGCAGGCGACGATGGCGTACGGCTACGGGCTGTCGATGTCGCTGCTGCAGATCGCGCAGACCTACACCGCCTACGCGGGCGACGGCACGCTGCACCCGGTGTCGCTGCTGAAGAACGGCTCCGACCCGCAGACGATCAATGCCCATCGCGGCCACCGCGTGACGTCGCCGCAAACCGCGGCGGCGATCCGCGCGATGCTCGAGTCGGCCGTCGGCGAAGGCGGCACCGGGCGCCGCGCGCGGGTCGACGGCTACCGGATCGGCGGCAAGACGGGCACGGCGCGCAAGCAGGTCGGCGCGACCTATGCGAAGGGCAAATACCGCGCATTGTTCGCGGGGATGGCGCCGATGAGCAACCCGCGCCTGATCGTCGCGGTGATGATCGACGAGCCGCGCGGCAAGGGCTATTACGGCGGCACGGTGGCCGGCCCGGTGTTCTCGTCGGTCACGAGCGGCTCGCTGCAGTTGCTCGGCGTGCCGCCCGACGCACCGGTCGAGCCGACGCCGAATGCGCCGGTCAAGGCCGCACCGCAGAAGACCGTCGCGGCGCCGAAGGCCGCGGCGCAACCGAAGACGGCGGCCGAGCAGAAGGCATCGGCCCCCGTGAAAACGGCCGCGCAATCCGGCGCGGCCGTACAGGCGAAGGCGGCGGCAGGCTGAAGCCGCCGGGGCGCGCTCGGCACCGCACGCGGCGAACAGGTCAATCGTTCGCGGTGTCGAATGCCCGGCACGCCCGCTTTCCGCTGGCCGACACGCCCCTCTATCCGCGCGAATCCGGCCGCACGACCGTCAGTGCGCGTGCGCGGCCGCCACCGGCTTCACCATCCTGCCGAGTACGTGCTCGGTCATTCCACGCGCGAGTTCGCTCTCGCCCATGAACACGGTGCCGACGCCCTCGCTCGAGAGCAACGCGGCCTCGTCGCTGCTATTCGTGCAAAGCACGACCTCCAGCGTCGGATTCAGCGTGCGCGAGATCTCGACGATCTGCCGCACGTCGAATACGTCCGGCAGCGTGACGACCAGCATCCCGGCGCGCGCGATGTGCGCCTGGACGAGCACGATCGGCTCGATCGCATCGCCCGACACGGCAGCGACACCGTCCGCGCGCAGCTTCTCGACGAGCTCGCGATTCTGCTCGACGACGACATACGCGATTCCGCGCTCGTCCAGCGCATGCGCGATCCGCGTGCCGACCTTGCCGTAGCCGACGATCACGACCTGCCCGGTCAGATGCGTCTGCGGCGTCGACATCGGCAGCGCGGCGAGCGGATCGTCGCGTGCCTCGAGCTTGCGCGCGAACGCCGAATGCTTGCGGATCCACGCAAGCGCCGGATCGATCATCGCGAACAGCAGCGTGTTCATTGCGATCGAGATCAGCGCGACCGCGAGGATCAGGCTCTGCCCTTCGGCCGACAGCAGCCCGAGCGCACGACCGAGCCCCGCGAGAATGAACGAGAATTCGCCGATCTGCGCGAGGCCCGCGCCGACCGTCAGCGCGGTGTTCAGCGGATAGCGGAACGCGATCACGAGCGCGACCGCCGCGAGCGTCTTGCCGACCAGCACGATCGCCGCGACCTCGATCACGTGCAGCGGCTCGGTGAGCAGCACCGTCGGGTCGAACAGCATCCCGACCGAAATGAAGAACAGCACCGAGAATGCGTCGCGCAGCGGCAGCGTCTCGTCGGCCGCGCGCCGGCTGAACTCCGACTCGCGCATCATCATCCCGGCGAAGAACGCGCCGAGCGCGAACGACACGTCGAACAGCTTCGCCGCGCCGAACGCAATGCCGACCGCCGCGGCAATCATGCACAGCGTGAACAGCTCGCGCGAACCGGTGCGCGCGACGAGCCACAGGATGCGCGGAAACACGCGCTTGCCGACCACGAGCATCAGCGCGATGAACGCGGCCACTTTCAGCATCGTGACGCCGAGCGTGCCCCATACGCTGCCGCCGGCCGCGTGCGCGTCGCCGGGCGGCGTGCCGCCGAGCAGCCCCGCGACGGGCGGCAGCAGCACGAGCACGAGCACCATCACGAGATCCTCGACGACGAGCCAGCCGACCGCGATGCGCCCGTTCACCGTCTCGACGAGCCCGCGCCCCTCGAGCGCCCGCAGCAGCACGACCGTGCTCGCGACCGACAGCGCGAGCCCGAACACGAGCGCCGCGCCGAGGCTCCAGCCCCATGTGAGCGCGAGCCCGCCGCCGAGCAACGTCGCGACGGTGATCTGGACGACGGCCCCCGGCAGCGCGATCTTGCGCACCGCGAGCAGGTCGCCGAGCGAGAAATGCAGGCCGACGCCGAACATCAGCAGCATCACACCGACTTCCGCGAGCTGCTGCGCGAGCGACAGGTCGCCGACAAAACCGGGCGTGCCGGGGCCGATCACGATCCCGGCAAGCAGATAGCCGACGAGCGGCGGCATTTTCAGCAGTGACGCGAGGTAACCGAAGATCATCGCGAGACCGAAACCGGCCGCGAGCAACGCAATCAGGCTGACGTCATGAGGCATCCCCCCTCCCGAGTTCTTGTAACTATTTAGTAAGGTTCAAGAATGGAAGGATAAGGGATGAGATGGAAAAATGGCGGGCCACCGCGAAAAATTCACGCGATGGCCCGCCATTGCGGGGTACTACCCCGGGCAGTCGGAACGCGCCTCACGAGCCGGCCGGCAGCGCGAGTCGGATCGATCGGGCGGGGCCCGGCGGCGGCTCCGGCCGCGTCGACGGCGTGCTCTTGCGCACCTTCGCGACCTGCGCGGCCGTGATCGCCGCGCCCGTATTGCCCCAGCTCGTGCGCACGAAGTTCGACACGTCCGCGACTTCCTGGTCCGACAGGCGCCAGCCGAACGGCGGCATCGTGAAGGTCGACGGCGCGGTGTGCGTACCCTGCAGCGCGCTGCCTTCCAGCACGACGTGGATGAGCGACGTCGGGTCCTCGCTTTGCACGACCGGGTTGCCCGCAAGCGCCGGGAACACGCGCGTGTAGCCGTGGCCGTCGCTGCGGTGGCACGCCATGCAGTTGTCGCGATAGACGGCGGCGCCCGGCTTGCTCGCGTCGCCGGTCTGCAGTGCCTTCGCCGCGGCCGCGTCGTAGACGTGCGGCTGCTCGCCCTGCACGCGCGGCGGCAGCGTCTTCAGGTAGCGCGCGATCGCGGTCAGGTCGTCGTCGGTCATGTGCTGCATGCTGTGGCCGACCACGTCCGTCATCCCGCCGAACGCGGCCGTGCGCAGCGTGCGGCCGGTCTTCAGGAACTGCACGATCTCAGTTTCGCTCCACGTGCCGAGCCCGGTGCGCGCCTCGCCGCGCAGGCTCGTCGGCACCCAGCCGTCGATCGCCGCGCCGCCGGCCAGGAAGTCGAGGCCGCCCGCATCGGTCAGCGCGCGCTCCTGCATCGTCACCGCGCGCGGCGTGTGGCACGCGCCGCAATGGCCGAGACCCTGCACGAGATACGCGCCGCGCGCGACCACCGGATCGGTGTACGACGCCGCATCGAACGGCTTCGGCGCCGGCGCGAACATCTTGCGCCAGAACGTCAGCGGCCAGCGCATCGACAGCGGCCACACGATGTCGACCGCGCGGTTCTCGCGTTCGACCGGCGCGACGCCGTGCATGAAGTACGTATACAGCGCCTTCACGTCGTCGTCGCTCAGGCGCGCGTAGGACGGATACGGCATCGCCGGATACATCGTGTCGCCGTTCTTGCGGACGCCCTCGCGCACCGCGCGGGTGAAGTCGTCGAGCGTCCAGCCGCCGAGGCCCGTCTTCGGGTCCGGCGTGATGTTGGTCGAATAGATCGCACCGATCGGCGTGTCGAACTTCAGCCCGCCCGCGAACGGCTTGCCGCCGCTCGCGGTGTGGCACGCGATGCAATCGCCCGCGCGGGCGAGGTATTCGCCACGCTTGACGAGGTTCGCGTCGGCCGACTGTGCCGCTGGCGCCGCCGATTGCGCGAAGGCCGCGCCGCCCGCGAGACCGAACGCCGCCCATGCCGTGCCCATCGCCAGTGCGCGCCGCAGCGGGGAAATTCGGCGCGCGGCGTTGTGGTGGTTCACTGTCCTCTTCATGCGGTCACCAGCGGGGCGGGATTTTTCAGGTATTGCTCGCGGATCGCGCGTGCCGACCAGTAGGCCAGCGCCGCGATGATCCCGGTCGGGTTGTAGCCGATGCCCTGCGGCAACGCCGACGCACCCATCACGAACACGTTGTGCACGTCCCAGCACTGCAGGTAGCGGTTCAGCACGCTCGTCTTCGGATCGGTGCCC
This sequence comes from Burkholderia sp. BCC1638, assembly GCF_902833195.1. Taxonomy (NCBI): domain Bacteria; kingdom Pseudomonadati; phylum Pseudomonadota; class Betaproteobacteria; order Burkholderiales; family Burkholderiaceae; genus Burkholderia; species Burkholderia sp. BCC1638. Next base: position 274,299 of record NZ_CADFEC010000001.1, on the reverse strand, counting down.
ATGATCGCGCCGCCGACCAGGTGCGTCGTCTGGTACGCGCGCGAATCGAAGTGCTTGCCGAACTCGCGCGTCGACACGCCGATCGCCTTCGGCCCCATCGCCTCCGCGATCTTCTTCATCTGCCCGGTCACGTACTGCGCCATCTTGATGTCGTTGTCCTTCCAGTCGAAGGTCATCCGCAAGAGCGGCTGGCCGTACGAATCGCGATAGGTCGGATCGAGGTCGAGGTAGACATCTCGGTACGACATGTTCGTGCCGTGCGCGTCCATCGAGATCGTATGCGCGTAGTTGTCCTTCACGGCCTTCTTCCACGCGGCGCCCCATTGCGGCGTGCCCGGCGGTGTCGCGATGCCGCTGATCGGCTTCACACCGGCCTGGTTCACCCACAGCGGCGAACCGCCGACGAAGCCGAGCGGGCCATGGTCGAAGTTGTCCGCGTTGAAGTCGTCCACCGCGACGCCGTTGCCGCCCGCGCCGATGAACGGGTTCGTGAAGGTGTCCTTGTCGAAGAACGCCTTGATCGTCGACAGGTTCTGGTACGCGAAATTGCGGCCCACGACGCCTTCGCCCGAGATCGGGTCGTACGGCTTGCCGATGCCCGAGAGCAACAGCAGGTGCACGTTGTGATACTGGAACGCCGCGACGATCACGAGATCGGCCGGCTGGTGCACTTCACGGCCTGCCGGGTCGATGTAGGTGACGCCCGTCGCGCGCTTCTTCGTGTCGTCGAGGTCCACGCGCAGCACGTGGCACTTCGAGCGCAACTCGAAGTTCGGCACCTGCTTCAGCGCCGGCAGGATGTTCAGGTTCGGCGACGCCTTCGAGTACATGTAGCACGCATAGCCGCTGCAGTAGCCGCAGAAGTTGCACGGCCCCATCTGCACGCCGTACGGGTTCGTGTACGGACCCGACGTGTTCGCCGACGGCAGCCGGTACGGATGCAGCCCGAGCGACTTCGCCGCATCGAAGAAGCGTTGCGCCGAATACGTGTTGAGCTGCGCGGGCAGCGGGAAGTTGTCGCTGCGGTTCGCCTCGAACACGTTGCCGTCGCCGACCACCTTGCCGCCGACCTTGTATGCCTGCCCCGACGTGCCGAACACCTTCTCGGCGAAGTCGAAATACGGCTCGAGCTCGTCGTAGCTGACGCCCGTGTCCTGGATCGTCATCCCTTCCGGGATGAACTTCTTGCCGTAGCGCTCTTCGTAGTGGCTGCGCAGGCGCAGCTCTTCCGGCGTGATCCGGAAATGGACGCCCGACCAGTGCAGCCCCGCGCCGCCAACGCCCTCGCCCGGCAGGAACGCGGCGAGCTGCCGGTAAGGCAGCGCGGTGTCCTGCACGCCGTGGCGGATCGACACGGTCGTTTTTGACAGGTCGAGGAACAGCTTCTTGCGGACGTTGTAGGTCAGCTCGTCGATCGTGTTCGGATACGCGCCGTCCGGATAAGTGTCGCGATACTCGCCGCGCTCCAGCGCGACAACGTTCAGGCCCGCTTCGGTGAGTTCCTTCGCGAGAATCGCGCCGGTCCAGCCGAAACCGACGATCACCGCATCGACGTGCGGCTTCTTTTCCGCTGCCATCAGGTGCGCTCCCCATTGATCGAGACCGGGCCGTACGGGTACGGCTTGCCGTTCTGGTTGACGAAATCCATGAAGTCGGCGCGCGCGCCCGGAAAACCGATCATCTTCCACGCGGCCATGTCGTGATTGCCGCCATGCACCGGATCGCAGAAGTAGCCTTCGCGCGTGTTCTGCAGCAACTGGCCGAAGAACACGACGGACGGCACGTCGTCGATCTGCGCGCCGCCTTTCTCCAGTGCGCCGAGCACGGTATCGCGAGTCGGCGCGTCGAGATCGGTGAACACCTTGCCGTGGGCCTTTTCGCAGTAGCGGTTGACGGCCGCAATGCCGAGCCGGTAGATGTCGCGCGGCACGAGCTTGAGCTGGTAGCCGAGTTCGGGCACGCCCTGCTGGAACGGCCCCTGCATGTACCACGTCGCGCCGTGCGCGTACGGGGTTTCCATCTGGCGATCGATGAATTCGGGCACGCCGGATTCGAGCGCGCCGGGGCCTTCGGCGTCGGCCGGGATCAGGCGATCGACGGCGGCCTGGACGAACGCCCACTCCTTCGCATCGAAAAAGGTCGGCTTGTACGGCGCGCGTTCGACACTGGCCGATGCGGTGGACGCATTGCCGGCCGTGGTCGCGGACGACGACGAGCGCAGGTCGCAACCGGCGGCCGACGCGATCGGCACGAGCGCGACCGACGTGCGCAGGAAACGGCGACGCGAATTGGGTTTGTCGGGTGGCGTGGACATGGTCGGATGGTGATCGTTGGGGAACGTGGTTCGGGGCGCGCATTCCGCATGCGGCATGCCCGGCACGGCAGCCATGCCGCGCGCGGCTGGCCGTCCTGTTCTTGCGGTGTTGCGAACAACCTCGATGCGGGCGCGCCGCGCGTTGCGCGGTGGCGCCGTCATGCAGCCGTGCAGCGCGCCGGTTGTCGGCGCGCTGCATGGAGTCGACCTCTTCGTGGGTCTCATCGTCGGACAAATACCGGCTTACCGCCCGCATCTGCCCTGCATCGCCATGGCCCTATCCAACTTAGACGCCGCGCTGGCCGGCGGCAAGCGCATCGTGCACGACCCTCATTCCGGGCCCGGCGACAAACGTCGCGAATTATAAATGGAACCGGTTCCATTTCCAAAGGGTTCAATGCAATTCATTACATCGAAAATCGCAATAATGGGGAAATCGTTTTCCGGATTGCGCAAGAGCCGTGGTGCGGTCGCGTCGTCACTTACCCCGCCGGCGCGATGCGCGCGCGGGCTTCGCCCACTCCTCCCTGTCTGCGCGTTCCATCTCGACGCCGCGACGAGCGTCAGGGCTCCCGTCGCTGCACACGGCCTGCCGCGCCGGGCGCGACGCTCACCACGGCCACAGCATCGACGCGATCGACAACGAGAGCGCCACGCACAGCGGCGAGTAACACACGCTGTCCATCCGCGCGAAACGCGACCCGCGAACCCGCTTGAAGAAGCCGACGTAGCGGAAATCGCCGACCGCGCGCACCGCGAAGATCAATGCGAGCGCAACGATCGCGAACGCGATCGCGCCGGGATACAGGTTCGGCCACAGCCAGCCCGCGCGCGACGCCACCACGCATGCGCCGGCCAGCAATGCCGTCGCGACGGCGAGCGTGCCGAGCATGGTCGGCCGCAGCAGCGGTACCCCGTCCTGTTCGGGAATGGCCGCGCGCTTGCCGAGCCGTCCGCCGAACGCCCAGTAGACGTGAACGAGTGCGATCGCACAAAGCGTCGGCACGCTGAAATACGCGCCGGTCATCTCGGTAAGGTTCCTTGTCTCATCGTGTCGTCGTGTCGTGATCCGGCCGGAACGGCTCCGGCCGCGCGCGGCCCCGTTCCGCGCAACACGAGACGATACCCAAACCACGTGCCGCATGCATTGCGACGTCCGGTCGCAATGCGCCGTGCCGCGTGCTGCGGTGCAGTGCGCGCGCGCCGTCTCACCGGCCGCCGCTTGACTTCCCTCCGGGCACCACTACCCTTTTATTCCAGTACGGCACTCGAACCGTGCATGCGCGACCGTCGCACACGTGCCGTTCGCCGGCACGCACGATCGGACGATCGCCGCACACTCGGGCACGACGACAACGATGAATACCCATGGAGACGACTCATGCTGATCGGTGTGCCGAAGGAGATCAAGAACCACGAATACCGCGTCGGCCTCACGCCGGCCGGTGCACGCGAACTCACGCGGCATGGCCACGGCGTGCTCGTGCAGCGCGGCGCGGGCACCGCGATCGGCCTGCTCGACGACGACTACACGGCCGCCGGCGCGGCATTGTGCGACGACGCGCGCGACGTCTTCGCGCGCGCCGACATGATCATCAAGGTCAAGGAGCCACAGGCGGCCGAGTGCGCGATGCTGCGGCGCGGACAGATTCTTTATACGTATCTGCATCTCGCGCCCGATCCCGAGCAGGCGGCCGCGCTGGTGAAGTCCGGTGCGGTGTGCATCGCGTACGAGACCGTGACGGGCCCCGGCGGCGGACTGCCGCTGCTCGCGCCGATGAGCGAGGTCGCGGGACGCATGTCGATCCAGGTGGCGGCGACGCACCTCGAAAGCCCGCGCGGCGGCCGCGGCGTGCTGATGGCCGGCGTGCCCGGCGTGCCGGCCGCGCACGTCGTGGTGCTCGGTGCGGGCGTGGTGGGCACCGGTGCGCTGCAGATGGCGGTCGGCCTCGGCGCACGCGTCACCGTGCTCGACACGAACGTGGACCGGCTGCGCCAGCTCGACCTGGTCTTCGCGAACCGGATCGCGACCGTCTGCTCGAACGCGCACACGATCGACGAAGCCGTGCGCGACGCCGACGTCGTGATCGGCGCGGTGCTCGTGCCGGGCGCGTCGGCGCCGCGGCTCGTCACGCGCGACATGATCGCGACGATGCGCACGGGGGCGGTTGTCGTCGACGTCGCAATCGACCAGGGCGGCTGTTTCGAGACATCGCATGCAACGACCCATGCGCAGCCGACTTTCGTCGTCGACGGCGTCGTGCACTACTGCGTCGCGAACATGCCCGGCGCGGTCGCGCGCACGTCGACGTTCGCGTTGAACAACGCGACGCTCGGCCATGCGCTCGCGCTCGCCGACAAGGGTTGGAAACGCGCGATGGCAGACGATCCGCATCTGCGCGCGGGCCTGAACGTATGCGACGGCCGCATCACGTACGAGGCCGTCGCGCTGGCGCTCGGCCTGCCGTACGTCCCGGCGGAAGACGTGCTGGCCTGACTTCGGCGCGCGCCGTCACGCACCCTTCGGGCGGCCGCGCTTCGACGCGCCGCTCGCGCGCATCGTGCGCGCCAGCAGCGGCCGCAGTTGCGCGAGCGTGCGCGTGTTGAGCACGTCCTGCCGCGTGAGCCAACCACGCCGCGCCTGGCCGATACCGTATCCGAGGTTGTCCAGATCGTTCGCGCACAGTGCGTCCGAGCCGATCGCCACGGCGACGCCGGTTTTCGCGGCCTCGCGGCACCAGACGTCCGGCAGATCGAGCCGCCGCGGATCGCCGTCGAGTTCGACGAAGCAGTGGCGCGCGGCGGCCGCGGCGAGCACGCGCGGCACGTCGAGTTCGCATGCGTCGCGTTCGCCGAGCAGCCGGCCGGTCGGATGCGCGAGGATCGTGAAATACGGTTGATCCATCGCACGCAGGATCCGCGCGGTCTGCGCGTCGCCCGACAGGTCAAAGCCGTCGCGCACCGCGCCGACGACGAGGTCGAGGCGGCCAAGCACGTCGTCGGGCACGTCGAGGCTGCCGTCCTCGCGAATGCCGGCCTCGACGCCCTTCAACAGCACGAAGTCGTCGAATGACGCGTTGAGGCGATCGATCTCGTCGATCTGCCGCACGAGCCAGTCGCCATCGGCGCGGTGACCTTTCGTATCCGGTGCGCGATCGGTGACGGCCAGATAAGCGAGTCCGCGGGCCCTGGCCGCATCCGCCATCGCGCGCAGGCTGTCGCGCCCGGCCGACGCCGCGGTATGCGCGTGCAGATCGCCATGAACGTGCCTACGCTCGACCAGCGCCGGCAGCGTGCCCGCGCGCGCCGCGTCGATCTCGCCGCGGTCCTCGCGCAACTCGGGCGGCACCCAGTGAAGACCGATCGCCTCGTAGACGGATGCCTCCGTCGCGCCCGCGATTCGTTCGTCGCCGCGGAATACGCCGTATTCGTTGATCTTCAGCCCGCCGGCCTGCGCGATCCTTCGCAGTGCGATGTTGTGCGCCTTCGATCCCGTGAAATAGACGAGCGCCGCGCCGAACGCGTCGGCCTCGACGACGCGCAGGTCCACCTGCAGCCCGTTGCCGAGCATGACGCTCGAACGCGTCTTGCCGTTCGCGAGCACGCGCGCGACTTCACCATAGCCGACGAACGCATCGGCCACCGTGGCCGGATCGCGGGCCGTCACGAGGATGTCGAGATCGCCGACCGTCTCGCGGCTGCGGCGAAAGCTGCCGGCCGGCACCGCTTCGCCGACGCCGGCCACCTTGCGCAGACGCTCGAGCAACGGCATCAGCGATTGCGCGGCATCCGGCAGCAGGAAGCGTTGCGGCTCGCGCTTCAGGCGATCGTCGATCGCGTCGAGCAGATGGGCTTCGGTCTTCGCGCCGAAACCCGGCAGCGCACGGATGTGCCCACTCTTCGCTTCGGCGCGCAGCTGTTCGAGCGAGTCGACGTGCAGTGCGTCATGCAGCGCCTTGACGCGTTTCGCGCCGAGCCCCGGCACGTCGAGCAGTTCGACGATCGCGCCCGGCAGCGCATGGCGCAGCGTTTGCTGCAGTTCGCAGGTGCCGGTCGACGCGATCTCGCGCAGCTTCGCCGCGAGATCGGCACCGATCGATGGAATCCGGCCGAGATCGCCGCCGCTCGCGATGATCGCGGGAATGTCCCGCCCGTAGTCGGCAATCGTGCGGGCCGCGTTGCGATAAGCGCGCACCCTGAATGGATTGGCGCCCTGGATCTCGAGCATGTCGGCGATTTCGGCGAAGACGGCCGCACACTCGGCATTGTGGATCGGCATGGTCGGCGTGGCTCCCTTCCACGTGGATGGCGCCGTGCGCCGGCGCGCCGGCGTCTGCCCGCCCGGCGCCGCATGTCGACGACGGCGGGCGCCCGTTGGTCATCCTGCACCGATTGCCCGTGTCATGTCGCGCGGGACATGCGGCTTGCGCGGCGCCTGCGCCGATACCTCAGAGCGATGCGCGCGGTGTCGTCGCGTAGCGGCGCTCGTACAGGGACTGGCAATGCGTGCAACGCTCGGCAGTCGGGCGTGCGAGCAGCCGCTCGTAGCCGACCGGCGCATTGCAATCGATGCATTCGCCGTAGCTGCCGTCGCGCATGTGCTGCTGCGCGCGCCTGATCGCACGCAACTCGGCCAGCTTCATCCCGATCAGCGCGTGATCCATGTCGACGAAAAGATCGGCGTTCGCCTCGTCGCCCTCGTCCGGCGCCGCGCCGGCAAGCTCCGCGTAGGACTCCGACGCGCGCTGATCCTCGCTCGTGCGGATATCCGCCCGCAACGCCTGCTCGCTCTCGGTCAGTCGCTGCTGCAGCGTTCGCCGTTGTTCTTGATCGAGCGCCATCGCCGTCTCTCCTTTTCCGGGTTCCGCGCAACGAGCATACGGCGCGCGGTTGTCGCGCCGGTGCGCGGCGGGCCGGAACGCCCCGGCTCGCCGCGCCCGGATGCACGCCCGGCCGCACGAAGCGCCGGACGCCTTCGACGCAGCATAAACCCAATGCACACGCATGTGTTGACCGGCGTCAGCGCCCACCTCGTGCGCGCGAAAACGGGGGACCGACGCGATAATCCCGCATGCCCGCATTCGTCTGACGCAGCCGCCGTTGAGGTCGATCAATCCCCTGTAAAAAGTTGCGACATAGATTGAAAACATGCGCGGCGAATCCGCTGCTTTGAGGGAGAACGTCATGTTGTTCGGCGTCGTCATCTGGGTGGCCCTTGCGGCCCTGTTCCCGACGATGGTCGTGCCGACGATCCAGCACGCCATCCAGCCGTCGAGCGCGCAAGCCGCGCCCGACGCCAGCCCCGCCGCCACGCCCGCTGCGTTGCCGGCGGCCGCTCAGCCGCCGTCGGACGGTTGACACGCGGTTTCAGGTGCGCCGTTGCGGGGCGCATCGCATCGACGACGAAAACGCCGCGCAGAATACTTCGCAATCCTCTTCGTCAGAAGGCATTGCGCCCGACGAAGCCACGCACGACCGTCATCAGGATGATCTTCATGTCGAACCAGAAGCTCCAGTTCTGCATGTAGAACAGATCGAACTTCACGCGCGCGGCCATCGCCTCGACCTTGCGCGTCTCGCCGCGATAGCCGTTTACCTGCGCCCATCCCGTGATCCCCGGCCGTATGCGATAGCGATACATGTAGCAGTCGACCAGTTGCCGGTAGAAGTCGTCGTGTTCGATCGCATGCGGACGCGGACCGACCACCGACATCTGGCCGAACAACACGTTGAAGAACTGCGGCAGCTCGTCGAGCGACGTGCGCCGCAGAAACGCACCGACAGGCGTGATGCGCGCATCGTTGCGCGAGGCCTGCCGCACGACACCGGGCTGTGCGCGATGCACGCGCATCGTCCTGAACTTGAGGATGTGAAACTCGCGGCCGTCGGCACCCTTGCGGCGCTGTCTGAACAAGACGGGCCCCGGCGACGACAGCTTCACCGCGATCGCCAGCACCGCAAGCAGCGGCAGCAGCGGGATCAGCACGGCGACCGCGAACAGCCGGTCGAACGCGAACTTCGCCCACAGTTCCGGCGCGGAACGCGGCGTAGTCGCGAGGTTGATTGCCGGCATGCCGAGTACATCGGTCGCAGATCGCTCGACGACCGCCATCTGCCGCACGTCCGGCAACAGTCTCAACTCGACGAACTCGTCGCGCAGTTCGCGCACGATGCGCTGAATGCGCGACTCATGCGACATCGGCAGCGTGAGCCACACTTCGTCGATCTCGCCGCCGCGGATCATGCGCCGAAGCGCGACCCAGTCGCCGATCACCGGCACGCCGCCGATCCCGGCGGTGGCTGCAGCGGCCGGCGCGTCGTCGTCGAACACGCAGGCCGCCGCAAATGGGCCGGTCGGCTCGAGCTGCATGCGCTCGATCGCCACCCGTCCGTAAGCGGTCGCGCCGACGATTGCGACCCGCCGCTGCCGTGTGCGCGGATCGCCGCGCTTCATCGCCAGCGCGCCCAGTGCCAGCCTGCCGAGCAGCAGTGCCGCGTCGCCGGACAGCACCGTCCGCGCAATCCAGCGCGTCGTGACTGTGCCGCCGCGGTTCATGATCCACATCGTACCGGCCACCGTCAGCGTGCCCGCGCACACGACGGCCACCACCGTGCGCGTCAGCACGGTTCCGCTGTCATGCGACGACGACGCCCCGCGCGACACGCGCACACTGCGCGGCAACAACGCGACCGTCAGCGCACACAGCAATGCAATCGCGCCGCGCTGCGCATCCGACAGATCGCGCCACGCGAGCCCCATCGCAACCTGCGCGGCGAGCGCGCCTGCCAGCACGAGCGCGACATCGGCCGCAGCGATCGCGGCGCGCCGCATCGTATTCGTTCCACCCGCCGTCGCGTGCATCGTCACGCACCATGCACCGGAAATCCGCCGTGCACGTCGTGCATGCGCGGTCGCACCGGCATCGATCGCGCGCCGTTCCGCGTGCCGAGCAGCCGGCGATAGTCCGCACGAATCAGCTCGTAGCATTCGCACGCCTGGCGCTCGAGGCCGTCGCGGTCGAGCACCGTGATGCGGCCGCGACGCTGACGGATCAGTCCGGCTTCCTGCAGGTGGCCGGCTGCTTCCGTCACGCCTTCGCGACGCACGCCGAGCATGTTCGCGATCGTCTGCTGCGTGACGGCCAGTTCGTCGCCGTCGATCCGGTCATGCGCGAGCAGCAGCCAGCGGCTCAACTGCTCGCTGACCGAGTGATGCCGGTTGCACAACGCGCTGCGCGAGATCTGCGCCATCGTCGCCTGGCAGTAGTTCAGCAGCAGCCGATACGTCGCCGGGGAACGCTCGAATTCCGAGCGCATCACGCAGGTCGGCACGCGATAGGCCATGCCGCCGATACGGACTTCGACGCGGTTCGATATCGCGGTACCGCCGACGAGCGTCGCCAGACCGACCACGCCTTCGCGGCCGACCACGGCGACCTCGACCATCGCACCGTCCTCCATCAGGTGCTGCACCGACATCATGGCGGTCGTCGGGAAATGCAGGTGGCGCATCGGTTCCCCGACACGGTCGAGCATGCCGGCCTTGATTCTGACCAGTTCGAGGTGCGGTGCGATGGCACGGATGCTGTCCTCCGGGAGGGCATCGAGGATGGCGTTCGCCGAGTAGCTCGAGTGAAGATGAAGCATGTCTGTATCCCATTTTGTCGTCCGCGCCGCATGCAGCCGCGTCAGCGGAACTCGTTATCGCGATGCGCGTCCCGACGGCGACGCGGGTTGCGGCCCACAACCCTCCTTCCAATCGACCGTCAGCTTCACGCCGCCGGATCGAATCGGCAGTCCCGTTTCGATGCGCCCATCTCAATAAGCGATTTACGTGCCAATACCCGCCTCATCCTTAATATATAAATGACCCGCGATTTTGCACCCCCGAATTGCCGACTGAAAACTGCAAAAAGCGTCTCATTTTCGGACACCCTCTGCCGCAGCGGACACCGCCGGCGATTCGACTGATCAATGGCCACCGAGTATGCGGCGGCTCCGACAGCCGGGCCACGAAGCTTATCGTTCAACTACTTACGGCCCGTTTTCAATTGTTTCCGTGATGTCCCGCGCGTCACCCGAGCGGCGCACGACACCTCGAGTGATCGTTTGAAACTGTCTCAAATATGAATCGGCATATTAATTTACGACTCTGTAAGCAAACGCACACAACCACCGTAACCATATGATTCAATTGACAAATTCACGACAGAAATCCAAATTGTCAAATAATGTTCAATGCATTCTTAATGTTTTACCTGTACGATATGCATCGACTCCCGATTGATTCCAGATCATCATCGAATTCCCGACTTAACCGTCGATCCATATCAAGGCGATTAACTCGCGAAAACATGATCTTCAAATCCGTATAACGTTTTCATTTATCCCGAATCGTCAAACTTTGTGAAGTTGCGCAGTGCGCAATTTATCGAATTCAATTGCGTGCTAGCCTTTTCCCGCCATCGGCATTCGAATTCCGACGAACTCAAATCCGCACGCGCGTGCTAAATCCCCGTGGATGCCGCCGCGCGACGTGCGACCGCCCCCTACGAGGATGCGCCGTGACCCACCAGGCCAATGAAGCCGTCGCCCACGCGAGCGGCATGATCGAGCTCTCCCACAGTTTCGACGCCAACCGGTTCCTCGCGGCCCTCGACCGCGAGGAACGCGCCACGCTGATTGCCAATCTTCAGCTCGTTCACCTGAAATCGGGCCAGGTGCTGTGCGAACCCGGCGAAATGCTCACCGCGGTTTATCTGCCCGTCACGACGGCGATTTCGCTGCAGTACGTATCGTCCGGCGGCATGACGCTGGAAGTGGCCGAGATCGGCAGCGAGAGCGTCGTGTGCGACGACGTGATCGGCGGCAGCGGCCGGATGCCCTGCCGTGCCGTCGCATGCCGCGACGGCTTCGTCTACCGGCTGGACCGACGCGTCTTCGCCGCCGCGTTCGATGCGTCACCGGTGATTCGCCACCTGGTGTTCGTCTGCGTGCGGCTGCTGATGGCCCAGGTATCGCAGATCACGTTCTGCAGCCGCCATCATGTGCTCAAACATCAGTTATGCAGATGGTTCCTGCTTGCCTACGACCGGTCGCGCAGCATCGAGATCCAGGTGACTCACAGCATGCTCGCGCAGATGCTCGGCGTGCGGCGCGAGACGGTCACGGACGCAGCCGGCGAGATCCAGAAACTCGGCCTGATCCGCCAGTACCGGAGCTCGATCGAGCTTGCCGACCTTGCGGGCCTCGAGAAAATGTCGTGCGGCTGCCGCGCGATCGTGCGCGACGAGATGAAGCGCATCCTGTCGGCCGACTCGAGCGTGACCGCTGCGGCACGCGCGTGATACGCACGTCGTTTCGGCGCACGCGTGCGATCCGAGTCAGCCGATTGTAGGGTGGCGAACAGAACGCCGTGCTTGCGAATGGTCTACTGATGCCGGACTGCCGGGGGGATGTCAGCGCGCTGCGCGCGTCCGCCCGTGCGGACGACACCACACACGCCGGAGCAGCACGTGAAAAACGAAATCAGAACCATCCTCAAGCACGTCGCCCACCTCGAAGCCGCGATCGATTCGATCGGTGACGGGGACGACCTCTACGAAGCGGGCCTCTCCTCGCTCGACACGATCCAGTTGATGCTCGCGATCGAGAAGCAGTTCAACATCGAGATTCCCGACGAGATGCTGAACCGCAATCTGTTCCGCAGCATCGACGCGCTCGCGGATACGATCGCGACCCTGCAACGCTCCGAGCATTCCGCATGAGCGCGCTGCTTCCCGAACTCGCGGCCGACGACGAAGCACGCCGGCTCGACGAGGCCGCGCATGCTGTCGCGCATATCGCCGCCCAGCATGCGGATGCGGTCGATCGCGACGCGCGCTGCCCCGTCGAAGCGATCGAGGCCATGCGCGCGCGCCGCCTGCTGAGCGCAATGGTCCCGGCCCGGCTCGGCGGTGCCGGCGCGTCGCTGGCCGACATCGCGTCGGCATGCTCGATCCTCGGGCAAGCGTGCGCATCGTCGGCGATGGTGTTCGCGATGCACCAGATCCAGGTCGCCTGCATCGTCAATCACGCCGCCGACCAGGGCTGGCACAAGCTGTTCCTGCAGCAGCTCGTGCGCCATCAGTGGCTGCTCGCGTCGGCGACATCCGAAGACGGCGTCGGCGGCAACCTGCGCGCGAGCCAGTGCGCGCTCGAGACCAACGGCGGCGCATTCCGGCTGCACAAATCCGCACCGACGATCTCGTACGGCGACTATGCCGACGGCATCCTCGCGACCGCGCGGCGCGACGCCGACGCGCCGGCGTCCGAGCAGGTGCTCGTCACGCTGCTGCGCGACGGCTACACGCTCACGCGCCGCGGCGAATGGGACACGCTCGGCATGCGCGGAACGTGCAGCAACGGCTTCGTACTCGACGCACAGGGCGCGACCGAACAATGCCTGCCCGTGCCGTTCGCGCAGATCGCCGAACAGACGATGGTGCCGGTTTCGCACATCCTGTGGGCGGCGGTGTGGATCGGCGTGGCCGGCGATGCGTTCCATCGCGCGCATCAGTTTTTCCGCGCGCAGGCGCGCCAGACCGACGGCGCGCCGTCGCCCGCGTCGCGGCGCATCGCCGAATCGCTTGCGCTGATGCAGGCGATGCAGGCCCGCGTCGACAACGTACTGCGCCTCCATGCCAGCGCGTCGCCCCGCTCGTGGTCGGCCGGCATGGCCTGGGCCGCCGAGATCAACACGCTGAAAACCTATGTGTCGTCGACCGCGCTCGAAGTCGCACAGCAGGCGATGATGATCTGCGGAATGGCCGGCTACAAGCACGGCACGCCGTTCAGCATCGGCCGCCACCTGCGCGACCTGCACGCGGCGCCGCTGATGATCAGCAACGACCGCATTGCCGCCAATACCGCGAGCCTGCTGCTCGCATTGCGTCCCGCGACGCTGGAGAAACATTCGTGAACGACCGCCTGTCCGTGCCCTCTGCCGCCACCCCGTCCGACGCACCGCTCGACCGCGCGGGCGTCAATCCGCTGCGCGACGCGCTGATCGATGCGGGCCTGCTCGTGTCGACCGGCATCCAGGGCCTGTTCGGCCGCAGCGAACGGTTCGAGCGCGTCGTCGAAGCGCTCGACGCCTTCGTCACGCGCCTCGGCGCCGACCAGCAGGCCGAAGTGCTGCGCTTCCCGCCGGCGATGAGCCGCACCGAGTTCGAGCGCAGCGAATACATGAAGAGCTTCCCGCAGCTCGCGGGCAGCGTGCATGCGTTCTGCGGCGACGAGCAGCGCCACCAGCGCGTGCTGCAGTGCCTCGACCGCGGCGAGGACTGGACCGAAAGCCAGAAGCCGACTTACGTCGTGCTGACGCCGGCCGCCTGCTACCCGGTCTATCCGGTCGTCGCGCGCGCGGGTGCGCTGCCCGACGACGGCCGCATCGTCGACGTGTTCTCGTATTGCTTCCGCCACGAGCCGTCGCTCGACCCGACCCGCATGCAGCTGTTCCGGATGCGTGAATACGTGCGGATCGGCACGCCCGAGCAGATCGTCGCGTTCCGCGCGACGTGGATGGAGCGCGGCACGCGGATGATCGAGGCGCTGCGCCTGCCGAACGCGATTGATCTCGCGAACGATCCGTTCTTCGGGCGCGGCGGCAAGATCGTCGCGAACAGCCAGCGCGAGCAGAACCTGAAGTTCGAGCTTCTGATCCCCATCGAGCACGACGATCGCCAGACCGCGTGCCTGAGCTTCAACTACCACATGGATCACTTCGGACTGCTGTGGGACATCCGCACCGCGACGGGCGACGTCGCGCACACGGGCTGTGTCGGCTTCGGCCTCGAGCGGCTGACGCTCGCGCTGTTCCGTCATCACGGTTTCGACATCGACGCATGGCCGGCCGACGTTCGCGACGTGCTGTGGGGCACGCGATGAAATTCGTGTCCCGCGACGGCGAGGATGCGTCGTTCGAGGACGTGCGCCATCGCGCACGCCACTATCGGCCGCACCCGCTGCACAGTCAGGAGATGGTCTGGAAGCAGACCAACTGCTACGTCGACATGTGGCTCGAGGTGCTCCGTTGGTGGGGCCTCAATCCGTACGCGGCACTGCCGTTTACGATCGCGCTCGATTTCGAGGGCGACCAGTTCACGTTCTTCAAGTTTCCGCACGACGAACTGGAGCGGCTTTACGGAATCGTCGTGCAGGAGCATTCGATCTACGAGCCGCTCGACCAGCACGTCGAGACGCAGGTCGCGCGCGGTCACCTGATGATCGTCGAGGTCGACGCGTGGTTCCTGCCGGACACGCGCGGCAGCAGCTACCGCGCGCAGCATACGAAGACGACGATCGGCATCGACTCGATCGATCGCACGCACCGCCAGATCGGCTACTTCCACAACAGCGGCTATTACGTGGCCGAGGATGTGGACTACGACGGCCTCGTAGGCGGCGGCTCGCCGATGCCGCTGCCGCCGTACGTCGAGTGCGCGAAGCGGCGTTTCGCGCCGCTCGACGAGCGCGCGCTGTGCGAAGCCTCGCTCGCGGCGCTGCAGCGCCATCTGCACCGCCTGCCGGTCGTCAATCCGGTCGCGGCGTTCCGGCGCCAGTTGCAGATCGATGCGAAATCGCTCGTCGATTCGCCGCTCGAACGGTTCCACGCGTACTCATTCAATTCGGTGCGGCAACTCGGTGCGAACTTCGAACTGTTCGGCCATTACGCGCGCTGGCTGCAGGCAAGCGGCTGCGTCGGACCGTTCGCCGAGATTCGCACCGCCTGCGACCGCATCGCGTCCGAGGCGATGGTGCTGGAGTTCCGGCTGGCGCGGGCCTGCGCGCGCGGCAAGGAAGAGCGCGGCGACGCGACGCTCGAAGCGATCGAAGCGGCATACGCCGACCTGATCGACTGCGCGCGGCAGATCATCCCGCCGCTTCAGCGCGCGGTGCCCGTTCGCGTCGACGCGGCCTCCGTGCCGTCGATGCGGTGAGACGCGCGCCCGCCGCGCTCGCGTGGTCGATGCTCGCCACGGCAGCGGGCGCCACGCGCGGGCCGCTCGATCTTCCCGCCGACGGCTGGATCGCCGCCCCCGTCCCCGGCACGGTCGCGCAAGCGCTCGCGCTGGCCGGACGCCCCGACGATACAGCGTCGCTCGACGAACGCGACC
The DNA here is from genome assembly GCF_902833195.1 of Burkholderia sp. BCC1638. Classification (NCBI taxonomy): domain Bacteria; kingdom Pseudomonadati; phylum Pseudomonadota; class Betaproteobacteria; order Burkholderiales; family Burkholderiaceae; genus Burkholderia; species Burkholderia sp. BCC1638. Next base: position 258,828 of record NZ_CADFEC010000001.1, on the reverse strand, counting down.
ACTGGTATCGCGTCGAACTGCACGGGCACGGGCCGCGCGTGCTGCGCTTTCACGGCCTCGCGACACTCGCCGAAGCCTGGCTCGACGACACGCAGATCCTGCGCTCTGACAGCATGTTCGTCGCGCACGACGTACCCGTGTCGCTCGATGGCACACACCGCCTGACCGTCTGCTTCCGCGCCCTCGCGCCGCACCTGCGCGACGTGCGCGCACCGCGCCGTGCACGCTGGCGCACGCGACTGGCCGAACCGGCGACGCTGCGCACCGTTCGCACGTCGCTGCTCGGGCACATGCCCGGGTGGTTTCCGCGCTGCGTGCCGACCGGACCGTGGCGGCCCGTCGACGTGCTCGATCCGGCCGCCGGGCCCGTTCTCGTTCATTGCGACCTGCATGCGCGCATCGATGGCGACACCGGCTGGCTCGACGCGGAACTCGCGTTCGCCGGGCCGCTGCCCGATGCGTTCACGGCCCGGCTGTCGTGCGGCGAGCACCACGCGACGCTCGAGCGCAGCGGCGCCGACCGGCTGCACGCGACCGTCGCGGTGCCGAACGTGCGCCGCTGGTGGCCGCACACGCACGGCGAACCGGTGCTCTATGAAGTCGCATTGCACATCGGCGCCGATCGACGACCGCTCGGCGCGACGGGTTTTCGCACGATCGAGCAGGACGCGGGCGACGACGGCAAGGGGTTCGGCCTGCGCGTGAACGGCGTGCGCGTGTTCGCGCGCGGCGCCTGCTGGAGCAGCGCCGCACCGCTCGCGCTGCACGCCGACGACGCAACCTATGGCCGGCTGCTCGGACTCGCGCGCGACGCCGGCTTCAACATGATTCGCGTCGGCGGCACGATGGCGTATGAGGCCGACGCATTCCACGCATGGTGCGACCGGCTCGGACTGCTGGTCTGGCAGGACTTCATGTTCGCGAATTTCGATTACGCGCTCGACGATCGCGCGTTCGCGGACGCCGTCGATCGCGAAGTCGAACAGTTCCTCACGCGCCACCGCGCATCGCCGTCGCTCGCGGTTCTGTGCGGCGGCAGCGAGATCGCGCAGCAGGCCGCGATGTCGGGGCTCGGGCCGAAGCAGCGCTTCCTCGAACTGACTGCCGAGCGCCTCGCCAGCCATGCGGCGGCGCGACGGCCCGACACGGTTTACGTCCCCGACTCGCCCGACGGCGGCGTGCTGCCGTTCATGCCGCGCGAACGTGTGTCGCACTACTACGGCGTCGGCGCGTACCTTCGCCCGCTCGACGACGCACGTCGCGCCGACGTGCGCTTCGCAAGCGAATGCCTCGCGTTCGCGAACGTGCCGTGCGATGCGATGCTCGCAAGCCTCGGCTGGCCGGGCGTTCATGAGCCGCGCTGGAAAGCGGCCGTACCGCGCGATCCCGGCACGTCGTGGGATTTCGACGATATTCGCGATCACTATCTGCAGACGTTGTACGACGTGGCACCCGACCGCCTGCGGCGCGAGGACCCGTCGCGTTACTTCGAGCTGTCGCGCGCGGTGATCGCGGACCTGATGCGCGACACGTTCTCGGAATGGCGGCGCACCGGCTCACGCTGCGCGGGTGCGCTCGTCTGGCAGTTCCAGGACGTGATGGCGGGCGCCGGATGGGGCTTGCTCGATGCGACGCATCGGCCGAAATCGGCATGGTATGCGCTGCGCCAGGTACTTCAACCGGTGCAGGTCCTGCTCGTCGACGAAGGGCTGAACGGGCTCGACGTGCATGTGATCAACGAACGGCCGGCGCCGCTGTCGGCAGCGGTCGAGCTGGTCGCGCTGCGCGACGGCCGTACGCCGGTCGCGCGGGCTGGCGGGTCCCTCCGGATCGCCGCGCACGACACGGTGCGGCTCGAGTCGGCCGAATTGCTCGGCCGCTTTTTCGACTGGACCTATGCGTATCGCTTCGGCCCGTGCGAGCACGATACCGTCGTCGCGACGCTGCGCGCCGAGGACGGCACGCTGCTGTCGCAGGCCTTCTACTTTCCGTCCCGCACGCATCCGGCCGTGTTCGCCCGCCGCGAACCCGGCATCGAGGCATGCGTGTCGCGCACCGGCGACACGTGGCACGTCGACATCGATACGAGCCACGTCGCGCGGCACGTGCAGATCGACGCACCGGGCTTCGTGCCGCGCGACGACTGGTTCGATCTCGCGCCCGGCACGCCGGCACGCGTCGCGCTCGTGCCGCTGGATAACACCGGCGACCATCCGGCCGCCGGCGCGCCACCAACCGTCGAGATCCGTGCGGTCAACGCCGCGCGAACCGTGCGCGCCGCGTTGGCCGGCTGACGCGGCCGGGGCCGCTCACACGGCCGCACGGCCGCGCCGCGCACGTCAGTCCGACGAGCCCGTGCCGCGCGGCCGCTCGATTCCGTACGCTTCCATCCAGCGATAGAGCGTGGCACGCGACACGCCGAGCTCGCGCGCGGAAGCGGCGACGCGTCCGCGCGTGCGCAGCAGCGCGGTTTCGATCGCTTCGCGTTCGATCGACTTGCGGATATCGGCAACGGACGGCGACGCCGCGTCGAGACAATATTCGAGCTCCAGATCCTGCGCGGTGATCAGGCGCCCTTCCGTCATCACGACCGCGCGCCGCACGCGGTTGATCAGCTCGCGGACATTGCCCGGCCAGTCGTGCTTGTAGAGCGCCGTGATCGCATCCGTGGAGAAGCCGCGCACGCGATGGCGCGCGTCGCCACGAAAGCGTTCCAGCATGTGATGCGCGAGCAGCTCGATATCCTTGCCGCGCGCACGCAGCGGCGGCTGATCGATGCGCATCACGCAGAGACGGTGGAACAAGTCCGCGCGGAAACGCCCTTCTTCCATCGCTTCGCGCAGGTCGACGTGCGTCGCGGAGACGATCCGCACGTCGACCGGCACCGGATCGCTGCCGCCGAGGCGATGAATCGCACGCTCCTGCAGGAAGCGCAGCAGGCTCGCCTGGCTCTCGTGCGGCAGGTCGCCGATTTCGTCGAGCAGCAGCGTGCCGCCGTTCGCGGCCTCGACGTAGCCGATCTTGCGTGCGTTCGCGCCGGTAAACGCGCCGCGCTCGTAGCCGAACAGCTCCGATTGCAGCAGGTGGGGCGGGATCGCACCGCAATTGACCGCGACGAACGGGCCGTTGCGCCGTTCGGAATGACGATGGATCGCGACGGCCGTCAGTTCCTTGCCGGTGCCTGTCTCGCCGAACACGAACACCGGTGCGTCGGTGCGCGCGAAGCGCCGCACCGTATCGAACAGCCGCAGCATCGCGCTGCAGGTGCCGACGATGCCGTGCTCCCGCGATTCGAGCGCTTCGCGATCGCGCGCGAACAGGCATTCCATTCCGTACGCGTGGCCGACCGTATCGGCGATTCGTTGGTGCGACGCGGGCAACGTGATGTAGTCGAAGCAATAGTCGCGCAACAGTGCGCGCACGTTCGGCGAAGCGGTCTGACCGGTTTCGACGAGCGCGACCCATACGACATCGCGCATCGACGCGCAGGTCGACGCGATGAATCCGATCGCGTCGGCGTGGCCGCCGCTCAGGTCGAGGATGCCGCAGGTGATTTCGCCGGAGGTGTCGCGCAATTCGTTTGCGTGCGCAACGACCGTCACTTTCCAGTCACGCCGGGCAAGTTCCTTGCGCAGCATGACGGACGGCGACCGGGTCCAGTAAATCAGAGGACGCTGCCCGGTAGTCCTCCCCCCGCCGGCGCTCTTATCGCGCGTTATTGGCATATTCATAACGAACCATCACTTTCTCCACTCCGCGAACCGTTCGCGTGCGCTGCGGACGGCGGTGCATGGCCGCCTGTCCGCGCTGCGTTTCCGCAGCTTTGGCGAAGATCGAAACTGCACACGGCGAGAGCCCCCGGAGGTCGAGCCGGATGTCATCCGGCCTCGTTGTCATCGAACTCGAAGGGAACGCACGGCCGCGGGAGCCGCGGCGTTCCGGCTTTCATGCGACGCGCCGTCAGGCGGAGCACGTCGGCAAACGGGAATTCCGTCCGCATTTGCGTCGCGTCGTACACGACAGTCGCGCCCGATGCTGAACCGGATGGCCGCCAACCCGCTTTCGGAATGGTGACCTCATTTCATCCGCTCCTGAATTTACACCCCGTATCGAGATGGCCTTGTTACCAAAAGCTAAACATCGATTCAGCCGATTACGGTGCCGCTCCGCCTGCGCGGCGCGCGTTTAGCGACTCAGATTTGATTATCTACGACCATTCCCGTCAATCAGTGGCAAATCCCACTTTTCTGCAAGATCGGCCCCTCCCATTGCCCGCGATTCTCGCCTGAATCGAACAAAAAGTCCGGACAGCATGTTTCGTCCGTCGGTAATCACGCGTCGCGCGCGACGCAGCATGACGCATCGAATGCGGGCAAACCGGGCGTGTTCGTTACAACATCGTAACGAAGCGGCCGGCCGGACCATCCGCCCACTGCCGCGATGCAGCATGACCTCCATGCCTGTCGCGCCCCCTGCCGCTGCCGACGTGCCGATGCGACAGGCACCGCGCTGGTGCAAGCCCGCATGCAGCCCGAAAAGAGCCGGGCAGCGCTAAATGGCAAGTATGCGCGTGTTGGCCGGCGCGGCGAAACGATCGCGGCCAGATGAAGGATGTGCGCACCGCGAGGAAACCGGCGATGCGATGGATGTTGGCTTGCGAGCGACAGCCGATCGCGAGGCGCGACCTGCCTGCCGTGAACGATCGCAATCTTCAAGTACGGCCCCGGTTCTTCAATCGCGTTCGATGCGGACGACCTCGCTGCGAATTTCGCAGCGGGCGTCGCGACGATTCAATTATGGGAAAGCCGCCATACGGCCACCGTGTGCTACCGCACATTGCCCCGTTCGCGGCACGCGGTCCGTGTCGCGCAGCCGGCATCGGCCGCTCGAAACAGGAATAACGGGAGCGTGAGTGCGCTTTCGAACAGACCGCCGCACGCCGCATCCGCATCATGAATATCGTCCGGCCGCACGGAACGAAGGCGTTCATGCGGCCCGGCGTGCTGAAGGCTTCACACGAGGACCGCATCATGGAATGGCATTGTTGTGAATTCGAACATCTGAGCCCGATCGATCTCTACGCAATCCTGCGTTCGCGAAACGCGGTGCTGGTGGTCGAGGACGCGCACACGCATCTCGACATCGACGGCAAGGATGCGCACGCACTGCACGTGTTCGCGTGCATGCACAGGGGCGACACGACGGAAGTCGTCGCCTACGCGCGCGTCCTCCCCGGCGACGACGCCGATCCGGACGTCGTGATCGACAAGGTGCTGACAAGCGAGGCATGTCGCGACGACCGCACCCTCGAACAACTGATGCAGCGCGCGCTCACGGCCGCGCAAGCCGCATGGCCCGACGTGGCTGTGCGCACGCACGTGCCCGCACAGCGTCAGTCCTTCTACAAGCGTTTCGGATTCCGCAAGGCCTACGGCCCCTATCTCGAACAGGGCGCGCCGTTCGTCGGTCTCGTCCGGCCGGCCGACCGCGCCGCCGGCGCGCTGCGTCAGCTCCTGTCACGGGCCATCTCCGCGCCGCGATCGCGAAACGAGGACGCACGCGTCGACGGACGCGTACACAAACGGCTGCCCGCCGATACCGGAGCCAATCGATGAGCGCCACCCTTCGCCCGGTTCCCGACCCGGAGCTGCCCTGCATCCTGCCCGTCATTCTCGCCGGCGGTTCGGGCACGCGCCTCTGGCCGTTGTCGCGAGAGCAGTATCCGAAGCAGTTGATCGAGCTGACCTCGAACGAATCGCCGCTGTCGTCGACCGCGCGCCGCCTGAACGGCATCGCGAATGCGGCACTCGGCGACACGCTGCTGCTGGTATGCGGCGAACAGCATCGCATCATGAGCGCCGCTCAGGTGGTCGGGCGCGCGGCGCCTCCCCGTATCCTGCTCGAACCGGCCGCGCGCAATACGGCACCTGCGCTGACGCTCGCGGCGCTCGACGCCAGTGCGCTTGCGGACGATCCCATCCTCGTCGTCATGCCGGCCGATCACGTGATCGGCGACGTCGCGGCATTCCAGGAAGCGATCGGACGCGCGGCGCGCTACGCGCAGGAAGGCGCGATCGTCACCCTCGGCGTGCTGCCGCGCCGCGCGGAAACCGGCTACGGGTACATCCAGGTCGGCGAACCGCGCGCCGGTCGCCTCGGCGGACAAGGCGGCTATGCAATCGGGCGGTTCGTCGAGAAACCGAACGCCACACTCGCCGAACGCTACCTGCATTCGGGCGATTATTGGTGGAACAGCGGGATTTTCATCACGCGCGCATCGATCTGGCTGAAGGCCATCGGCGCGCTCGCACCCGACATCCATGCGGCCTGCGACGCAGCATGGCGCGCGGGCACCGCCGAGGATCCGTTCTTCCGCATCGACGCGGCGGCTTTCGACGCGTGTCCGTCCGACTCGATCGACTACGCGGTCATGGAACGTCTCGCGGAGAGCCCCGAACTTGGCATCGAAGGCATCGTGGTCCCGCTTTCCGCAGGCTGGTCGGACGTCGGCACCTGGGATGCGATCTGGGAAATCATGCCGAAGGACGATCATGGCAACGTCGCGCGTGGCCCGATCGTGTTCGAGGACACTCAGGACAGTCTCGTGCGCTCGGAAGGCCGCCTGATCGCGTGCGTCGGGATGAAGGACGTCGTCGTGATCGAGACACCCGATGCGGTGCTGGTCGCGAACAAGCACGACGTCCAGCGCGTGAAGAACATCGTCACGCGCCTGAAGACCGAGCAGCGCCCGCAGGCAAGCGAACACCGCAAGGTGCAGCGGCCGTGGGGACACTACGATTCGATCGATCTCGGCGAGCGGTTCCAGGTGAAGCGGATCGTCGTCGAGCCCGGCAAGCGGCTGTCGCTGCAGATGCACTATCACCGTTCCGAGCACTGGATCGTCGTGCGCGGCACTGCGAAGGTCACGCGCGGCGACGAAACCTTTCTGCTCAGCGAGAACGAATCGACCTACATCGCCGTCGGCGAGGTTCACCGTCTCGAGAATCCCGGCCGGATTCCGCTCGAGATCATCGAGGTGCAGTCGGGTGACTATCTCGGCGAAGACGATATCGTGCGATTCGACGATCAGTATGGGCGGCCGGTCGTCGAGACCGCGCGGCAGCGACCGTCGCTCGCCTCGCGCGAACCGGACGAGGAAGCCGCGGAACGCGACGTCATCCGGTAGGCGCATGCGAATCGCGGCGGCGCGCGCGACGATGACGGGCGCCGCCGCGCGAACAAGCGGCGGCGGACCGCTCACCGTATGTCGCCTCGGACCGGCGGCCCATGCGACGCATCATCAGTCGATTCCGCCTTGCGACCAGCGCGCCTGCCTGACGGACTCGCGCACGCGCGGCAACAACGACGCATCTGCGCCGACCGCGTCACCCGCCGCCGACGGCGATTGATGCCCGGCCGCACACGGCGTGCCCTTCGCCGGCCCGCCCGATGCCATCGCCGGCCGGCTGGTCGCGCAATCGAGCGCCGGATCGATCCGGACCGGCATTCCGCCGATCTCCGATAGTTTGTTGTCCGCAAGACGCACGCCCGACACGTTTCCCCACAGACGAATGCCGTCGAATCGCGCATGCGATACGCGGTTGCCGATCACGGTCACGCGCGACACCGAACCCGACCACGTGCTGACCTCGATTGCCGCCTGCTGTGTGATCGGGCGATGATCGGGCCGGCCCGCCGCGGTCTGGATATCCGCGATCGAGTTGCTCTCGATGCGGATGTCGGACGAGCCGGCGGTGCGGTTGCTGTCTTCCTGCGCGACGAGAATCCCCGAGCTCACCTCCACGTTGCGCACGATGTTGTTCGAGATGGTGACGTTCGCGCCGCCGACCACCGTGATGCCCCGGCCCCACGGATTGCCCTCCAGCGAGTTGCCGGTAATCAGCACGTTGCGCGTCAGCACGCCTTCCGCCTGGTAACTCACCACGGCGATCATGTCGTCGCCGGTGCCGCGCACGACGTTGCCTTGCACGAGCAAGTTGTGCGAGCCGTGCGTCATGTGAATGCCGTCCGCCAGCGTCGACAGCACCTCGTTGCCGACGATCGCGACATCCGCGCCGCCGAACACGAAAATGCCGGCGCCGGCGCCGCCGTCGATCACGTTGTCGAGCACCTGCACGCCGCGCCCCGTGACCTCGACCTTCGTCGATGCGGGCGTCGTGAGCCGAGTCGTGCCGGTTCCCGCGAGCCGAAAGCCGACGAGTGTCGTACCGTCGCCGCGCATCTCGATCGTCTGGTCGTCGGGGGTTGTCGCGATCAACGTCGCGCCGTAGCCCGACAACACCACATTCGGCTGCCGCACGACCAGCGAACGGCCGATCACGTACCGCCCCGGCGCGAATATCAGTCGCTGGCCCGGCTGCAATGCGTCCAGCGCACGTTGCAGCATGTCGGCCTGATCTGCACCGTCCGCGGCGGGACGCACGTATGCATCCGGTACGCTCGCATGAAGTGCGCCGGGTGCGGGCGTGCCGGATGCCGCCACGGCACTACCCGGCCACGCCAGCCCGCCTGCAATGCACATGCCGGCGATCGCCGCGCATGCGAGGAACGGGCTTGGTGATCTACACATATCGAATCGACTCCCTCGAATGACTTCATGCGCGTCGGCTGGCGCAGCCGAACGCGGGATCCCAGCCGGATTGCCTGCCCGTGATACCGCCGAAGCGGGCGACGCGATATGTTCGATTAGATCATTCGAACCAGCCGCGTTTCGGTGCGTCAACAGACCGACGCATCCCTCCTGCACCGCGTGCGCTCACGTACCGTTGATCATTCGTCGCGCCTCCCGTGACGCGAATCGCCGAACGGTAGGCTCGCGAACCGAGTGCAGATCGGCGACGCGTATCATGGTCATCGTGCGACGCGACCGTGGTACGGCATCACCCAAAGACACCGGCCGCCGCCGATCCGGCGTCGTGGTCCCGACGGGGTCCCATGCGCGCCCCACCCGCATCGTCCGCTCTTCGCTCGTCCAGAATCCGTTCATGACCGACCTGACCATCGCAATCTGCAACTACAACCATGGCGCTTACTTGCGCGACGCGATCGATTCGGCGCTCGCACAGACCGCGCACGGTGTACGCGTGCTGGTCGTCGACGACGGTTCCACCGACGATTCGCGCGACATCATTCGCTCGTACGGCAAGCGGGTGACGGCGGTGTTTCAGGAGAATCGCGGTCAGGTCGCCGCGTACAACCGCGCGCTCGAGCACGTCACGACGCGCTACGTCATCCTGCTCGACGCGGACGACCTGCTCTATGACGACGCCGCGATCCGCGTGCTGGCCGCGTTCGCGTCCGGCGACTTCGTGAAGGTGCATTTCCGGCTCGACGTGATCGCGCGGGACGGTGCGGTGACCGGGGCGAGCGTGCCGCAGTCGGCCGTCGACTCCGATTGCGGCCGACTGTTGCGCGCGGGCTGGCTGTACCCGTCGCCGCCGGCATCCGGCAACGCGTATCGTGTCGATGCACTCAAGCGCATCTTTCCGGTGCCCGTCACGCCGGACAACCTGCATGGCGCCGATTTCTACGCGATCTACGGTATCGCGTTGCTTGGCGCCGTGCACATGATCGATGCAACGCTCGGCGGCTATCGCGTGCATCAGCAGTCGGATACGCGGCCGGCCGAGGACACGCCGTCACTTGCCCTCACCAATTCGGAAGACGCCGCGACCGGCGCGCTGAAAGCTGAACGCCGTTGGTCGACGCTGCGCATGATCGCCGGCACGCGGCTGCACGAAACATTGCCGATCGCGCCGCTCGACTTCGCGATCGAGAAGGCGCGCTTCGCAAGCACGCTGTATCACGCGCCGCTCGTGAGGCGCTGGCGCTGGTTCCTGTGCGAATCCGGGCGCTACTGGCAAACCGTGCTGCGCAACCCGTTCTGGGGTCCTGCCAAGAAGGTGGCCGTCGCCGGACTTTCACTCGCATGCCTGCTGCCGTCGGCAACGCTCAGCAATCGCGCGATTCACTACATCTCCAACCCTCTCGCACGCGTGCGCAAGTCATCCGGGCATCGCGACGACGCTCGATAGCAGCGTCGGGCCAGCGCATCCCGCGCCAAATCGCTCCTTCGGTAAGCCATCGCACCCAGTAGGCCGCGCATGCGCTGCACAATGATCCGGACCAGTGGATTCACGCGCGCTGACCGGATCTCGCCGTGTTCTCTCTCCAGTCGTCGTAGTCGAACGTCGGCATCCGATGTTCGGAGAAATCTGGCCGACGCGTAGCGCACGGCATGGATTCTCCGTGCCGCATCGTGTTCGGCGCTCTCCGGCTACGTCTACCCGATATTTCATCGGCTGAAATCACCCGGCCGCCTCGCCAGCTCACACATGCGACCGCGACTGCAGGATCCAATGGTCAAGACCACCATGCATTTATCAATCAGGAATGCATATTTTAACGAACCGGACACCTAGACCGCACGATTTGCAGGCGACTCATCGTCACGATGGGCGATGAGTGTGCGATCGGATCGCCAGACCCAATGATGACCAAAGAAAAGATCGTTCATATTGCCGAGGCATTTGGCGGCGGCGTGCTTTCGATGCTGACCCATCTCGCGAACCATGCGGCGGCATCCGGTGTCGACGTGACGGTGCTGCATTCGATTCGACCGGAAACCCCGGCCGATTTCTCGACGCTGTTCCTGCCCGACGTGAAGCTCGTATACGTCGAGATGGCGCGCGAGGTGAGCATCAAACAGGATCTGCGGAGCTTGCGTGCGCTGGTCCGGAACCTGCGCGACTGCAAGCCGACCGCGATTCATCTGCACTCGTCGAAGGCCGGCGTGCTGGGGCGAGTCGCCGCCCGGATCGCCGCCCCGGACGCAAGGGTCCTCTACTCGCCGCACGGACTCTCGTTCCTGCGCCGCGACGTATCGCGCATGAAGCAATACGCTTATCTGAGCTTCGAACGCATCGCGGCGCATATCGGCGGAACCATCGTCGCGTGCTCGGGCAGCGAACTCGCCGAGATCAGGGGAAAGGTTCGTGCGAAGTCGGCCGTCCTGGTGGAAAACGGCGTGAATGCGGCGGAGATTCCGCTGCGTCGAACGCGCGACGATCGCAAGGTCGTCATCGGGATGAGCGGTCGGGCGTCGTTCCAGAAGAATCACGAAGCATTCGTGCGTCTGGCCGACGCGCTGCACGGCGCGGACGTCGAGTTTCTCTGGATCGGCGGCGACGCCGCCGAAATTCCGGACCCCGGCCAGCGCCGCGCCGTCGTCTGCAGCGGCTGGGTAACCCGCGCACGCGCGCTCGCGCTGACGTCGGAACTGGACATCTATGTCCAGACTTCCCGCTGGGAAGGCATGCCGGTCGCGCTGATCGAAGCGCAGGTCGCCGGCATACCGGCCGTGGTGACGGACGTCGTGGGCAATCGCGACGTGGTGATTCACGGCGTGACCGGCTACGTCGCGTCGAACGCCGACGAGATGACCGCATATCTGAGCCTGCTCCGCGACGACCGGCAGCTTCGCGAGGATATGGGTGCGGCTGCCCGGCAACGGGCGATTCAGCGATTTTCGATGAACGCGATATTCCGTCAGTGGCACGCCCTTTACGGACTCGACACCGACGAGCCGCGTGTCGACACGCGCGACTTCAAGCCGGTTGTTCCGGATCACGTCAAAGCCTGATTCCGAATTCGACATTCCCTTATCGACATGACCGCTTTCAAGAAATCGAAGCAACTCGTCTACAACGGCCGATTCACGACGCAGAAAACAACCGGCGTGCAACGCGTCGCGCGCGAACTGATCGCCGCACTGATCAAGTTTCAGCCGCAGGATCCGGTGACCGTGCTGGTGCCGCCGCAGCCGAGCGTCGAGGTAAGCGGCGCGAAGACGGTCAAGGTGGGGTTTTACAAGGGCGTCGTCTGGGAGCAGCTGGTTCTCCCGTTATTCGCGCGCCGCGGCCGCATCGTCAATCTCAGCAATTCGGCATCCATTTTCATCGGCAACCAGATCATCTACATGCACGACGCGGCGGTGTTCGACACGCCCGCGCATTTCTCCAGGGCGTTTCGCGCGTGGTACCGAATCATGTTCTGGATCCTCGCGCGAACCTCCGTTTGCGTGCTGACCAACTCCTGTTTCTCGCGGGATCGCCTCGCGCATCACTGCGGCGTTTCCGCGGAGAAGATCAGCGTCGTGCCGCTCGGCGCGGATCACCTCGACGCCCTGGAACCGGACACGAGCGTGCTCGACAAGCATGCGCTGACGCCGGACCGGTTCGTGCTCGCGGTCAGCAGCATGAATCCCACCAAGAACTTCGGCCGGCTGATCGCGGCGTTCCGGCAGATCAACGATCCGTCTGTCGATCTCGTCATCGTCGGCATGCAGAACGCCACCGTGTTCGGCAAGCAGGATCACCTCTCGGCAGCCGAGCCGAACATCAAGTACGTGGGCTACATCAGCGACGAGCAACTGAAGGCGCTGTACCAGAATGCGGCGTGCTTCCTTTACCCGTCGATCTACGAAGGCTTCGGCATACCGCCGCTCGAGGCGATGCGATACGGCTGTCCGGTGGTTGTCGGTAAATCGGCCGCACTGCCGGAAGTCTGCGCCGATGCGGCGTTGTACTGCGACCCGTATTCGCAGGACGACATTGCACAAAAGTTGCGGAGCCTGCTCGATTCCGCCGAACTCAGGGCCGAGCTCAAACGCAAGGGAAGCCTGCACGCGGAGAAATATCGCTGGAGCCGAAGTGCCGAGATGATGAAGGAGATCTTCGAGTCGCTGTAGGTCAATCGCGGCGTGTCGTCATCGGGAAGCGATCGATCGACACGCCCTTCTCTCATGCGCCTCCCCGCGCCCCGATCGACACTCGCAGTTTCATGTAGTCGCGCCGCCACCGGCCGGCATGCTCGGCAAATCGACGCAATTACGCGACGTTGACCGTGCTACCGGCCGCGGCCCGTCGATTTCCGAACAGGCGTTTGCCGAGATACGACCTGATCGGCTCCTCGACGAATTTCGCGAGGACGGCAGCGGAGACGATCGAAACGCACGCCGCAAGCATCGCCGTTCTGACGACGTGGATGTCGCCATGCGGTGCATACGCGAACACCAGCCTTCCGATCGGGTAATGCACACAATAGAGCGGGTAAGAGATCCAGCCGAGGAATGCACTGATACGGGCAATGACCCTGCCGCTCGGAGCCAGCATGGCACCCCGATAAACCAGCGCAGGCGCGATGAACCACAGCACGGCCAGCGCGTAAATCCCCTTGATCGACGTCGGAAACACGACAACCAGCAGGAAAGCGACAAACAGCATGTAATCGCTCTTGATGAGCCTGGCGACAAACCAGTGGGGCCTGGCCGAGAGACTGGCGTCGTGCATCTTCCCGATCGCCACTCCCAGCAGGAATCCGTAGCCGACTCTGAAGAACCCGCCGATGAAGTTATCGGCCGACCAACCCTGATTCAGGATGACGGTCAGCTTGTCGTTGTCGAGGCCTACGAGCCATCCATACACGACGAAAGCGCCGAGACATGCATACGCCAGTCGCAGCAGATTCCGCGCATTCGTCCTGATCGCCGCGATCAGGACGACACTCGCGAACAGCTCGAAGAACAGCGACCATGCAGGCGGATTGAGAGGAAACACTCCCGGGTCATCGACTGCCGGCAGGCCGTGACTTGCAGCGCCGACGAAGCCCGACACCGAGAAACGACCGAGATACGGAACGAGGAAATAGTTCTGGCCGGTGGCTGCCGCCAGGTTACCCAACGAAAACGCCGCCGACGCGTGGATACGCATGACGACAAGGCTCACGAACCCGATCGTGAGCCCGATGCATATCATCGGATACAGGCGTATCACGCGTCGCTTCAGATACTCGCCCCACCACGACTCCTGACGCAATCTTTCGCCATAAGAGTGCGTCAGGATGAATCCACTCAGCATGAAAAAAACGTCCACCGAAAGATACGCGCTCTGCAGTATCGGAATCGGCAGATCCTGAAGGAAATGCATGAACATCACGCTGATTGCCGCAATACCGCGCAATCCGTCCAGAATTTCAAACTTCTGCTTGTGAGTAGCCATGAAAAGTAGCGGCTCCGGGAAATATTGGTTTTGGGACCCGGCAATCTATGAGGCGGTCGCATGCCCCGTACCGCGCGACCCTTGCTGTTATCGCGACAACACTGGATCGATGTCCGCGGCGCGATTCCCGCGCGCGATGGCGCGCCTGCTTCCGTCTCCATCTGATCCGGCGCCGGCGACATCGGGCGCCGCGCGTGCCCGAGCCTTGGAGAACCAGTGAAATACGGCGATGAGCAGTACGACCGGAACGAAATTCCGCCCGCTGAACAGGTTCGGGGTCCGCATGACTTCCATGACCGACACGAACAGCACCGCGTGTACGCAGCACCAGAAGCCGTTCCCGCTCCGCCAGCCCGCATAACTGCGGCCGACCGCCCAGCCGAGCACGAGCGCGTCGAACAAGCCGAACCAGCCCCACTCGTAGAAGTGAACGAAAATCCCTGACGGATTGTTGAACTCCGGATCGGCGTAGCCGTTCAGGAACAGGTTGATGCTGTCTCCCGAGTCGAGCCACGGCTGCAACGTCGCGCCGATGATCGGAAAACGCAGCAGCCAGTCGAACGTAAACATCGGGTGGCCCTGGTCCCAGCCCAGCACACTCAGTATTCCCGCGCCGTTGTTCAACGACGTCGAGTAGTACAGGCCGAGACGTTCGAGCGCGAAATCGAACAGGTTGTCGTAGATGTTGACGTAATAGGCTTCCCACGACCGGTTGTACTCGTTCGCGATGAACAGCCCGAACAGCAACGGGATCGCCGCATACGGGCCGAACGTCAACAACCGCGAATACCTGCCGCCGAGGCGGAATCGCACGACCATGAGCGCAAGCGGCATCACCATTTCGATCAGCGCGAGCCGCTCGGCGAAGATGAAGCTGCGCAGCAGTGTCAGCACCGCGAGCACGGCGAAGTAGATCTTGTAACGATTCAAGCCCTTTACCGGTGTCCTGAACACATAGAAATACAGGACAACGTATGGTGCGGTCGCCTGCGTGAACGTGCTGAGACCCGCGATGCGCCCTTTCAGATCGAGCATGTCGTATGCGTTCGCTTCACCGCGGACGAACGCGACCAGCAGTGCAGGATGCGTGACGATGCCGCTCAGTAACAAGGCGTAGCCGAACAGAGCAAGCGCGAACACGAAATCGAGCACGCGAGGCGACAGTTCGACCTCGGCTGGCGGCGGGCCGCGTCGCGTCCGCACTTCGGTCGTTGCGAGCCATGACGCCGCCATCACCACCATCAGGAACAGCGCGCCGACGAACGCGTAGTAGCCGTCGAAGTAGATCCGCGCAATCGACTTCTGGTCACCCAGCAGGCTCAGCGACAGCAATCCGTACAACGGCAGGGTGAACATCAGCACGAGGCGCGCCGGATCTTCCCACCAATAGCCCGTATAACCGCCCACGCCACCGCGCACGCGCGCCATCCTGCGCGTCGTCGCCGGGCGCTGTCGTGGCTCGCCCCGTGCGCCGCCTGCTCGCCGGTTCATGACACCCGTTCCACCCGTTGACGCGGCGCGATTACCCCGGCATATCCGGACGCGGCCTGATGCGTGTTCGTATCCGTATAGCCGTAGTCGTAACGTCCCGGCGCGCCCTTGTAATCGTTCAGGACCACACCGCGCACGTCGATATGTGCGTGTTCGAGCCGTCGCGCGCTTTCGTCGAGTTCGGCGAGCGTCGTCACGCCGCTGCGCGCGACGAGGAACACGGTTCCCGCGAGGCGGCCGAGCACCAGCGCATCGGCCACCGGCAGCAACGGCGGCCCGTCGATCACGACCATGTCGTAGCGCGACGCGACCTGCTCGATCAGTTCGGCGAGCGCGGGCTGCAGCAGCAGTTCGCCCGGATCGGGCACGACGTTGCCCATCGCGATGAAATCGAGACCCGGCACGACGCCGCGCTTGATCGCCTCGTCGAGCCTGTGGGTGCCTGCCACCACGTCCGACAGGCCCGGTGCGCGGCTATAGCGGAACCGCTCGTGCAGCGATCCCTTGCGCAGATCGGCATCGATCAACAGGACTCGTCGCTTCGCCGCGCCGACGAGCGATGCGATATTCGCGGCGACGAACGACTTGCCGACGCCCGTGGTCGGCCCGGAGATCAGCACGACGGGATTCGACGCGCCCGGCATCGACAGTTGCAGCGCCGCGCGGAAATTGCGCAGGCTTTCGAGCGCCGCGTCCTGCACGGCCACCGGCGGAACCGGCGCGCGCGCGCCGCGCCGTCCGGCCTTCGGGGGCAATTCCGCTTGCGCCGCGGCCGGGCTGTGCGGCACCGTCGCGAACACGGGCAGCCCGGTCGTCCATTCGATTTCCTCGGCATCGCCGATCATGCCGACGATGCGCTGCCGGACGATCACGATCGCCGCGCCTGCCAGCAGGCCCACCGTCAACAGGGCGATCACGGCGACCCCGCGATGCGGACCGATCGGCTGCTCGGCGACCTTCGCCGTATCGACGATCCGCACGGTGCCGGTCTTGCTGGCCCGCGCGAGGATCATCTGCTGACGCGTATTGAGCAGGTTCGTGTACAGCGCAGTGTCGACGGCCACATCGCGCTGCAGCTGCAGCACGCCCTGCTCGACGGTAGGCAGTTGCTGAATCTGCTTGCGTGTCGTCTCGAGCGAACGCTGCGCGTCGGAGAGCTGGGCATCGACGGCCACCACGGCCGGATGCTTCGGCATGAAGCGCGTCAGCAATTCCTCGCGCCGCTGCTGCAGCGTCTGCACACGCGTCTCGATGTCGACCGACTGCTGGCGCAACGCCAGCGCCTCGTCGCTCGTATTGACCGTCCCGTGCGAGGCCCGGAATGCATTGAAGCGGCTTTCCGCCTTTTCGAGCTGCGCCTTGAGCTGCGGCAACTGGGCGTCCATGAAGCGGATCAGCTTGTCGGCCGCCTCGGACTTGCGCTGCGTGTTCTGCGCCAGGTACGCGTCGCCGATCGCGTTCAGCACACGGCTGTCGTGTACGGGATCGGTCCCGTCGAGCGTCACGCCGACCATGTTCGACTGCTTGCCGCGCTCCGAGATCAGCGCGTTCTTCTGCAGCCAGGCCGTCGCCTCCTCGTCGCTGTAGCGCGTCAGGTCGAAGCGTGCGCCGGGCTTGCCGGCTACGCCGCGCACGAAGATGTCGAGCGGCCCCTGCGGCGTCTCGACATGCAGCGGCTGCCCGATGCGCCCCTGCCATGCCGGGCCGCTTCGGCCGAACCAGCCGGTACGCTGCAGCGTGTAGGCGCCGTCGTCGCCGACAGTCAGTGCGAACCGCTTGCCGAGCAGGCGCTTGGGCACGTCGAAGGTCGGCACGTCGATGCGCTCGGTGCCGTACACATAGCCGCCCGGCAACGGCGACGACACCCCGTCGGCCGCGTTCACGAGCCGCCAGCCGATCAGCGGCAGGTAGTGCGGCCGTGCGTCGACGGCCAGATTGGTGCTGTCGATCGCGCGATCGAGCACCGCGCGGGATTTCAGCACTTCGATCTCGGTCGACGCGTCCGTCTTCAGGTCGAACACCGACGACGGATCGCCTGTGGGCGACGTCGATTTCGAGTCGGTCGGGCTTTGCTCGACCTGGAACAGGATGTCGGTCCGGTAGACGGGGGCCGCACACAGCGCATACACGGCGCCGATGAGCGCGCCCGCGAGCGCCGTGCAAAGGATCAGGCGCCGGCCGCCGTACAGCATGCTCCAGTAGCGGCGCACCGGATAGGACGGCCGCAGGGCGGGCCCGCCGTGCGGGTCGGGCAGGGTCGAAGAAGTCATACGGCATCAGTCCCGTAGGCGCGACGCGCGGTCGCGATGACGAAATGGGTCACGAGGGTCACGGCGAAATCGCCTTGGCCGTCAGCGCGCCCTGCGCGGACGACGGAATCAACAGGTTGACGACACGGCTCCAGCGCACCAGCGACGACGCATCGACGAACACGACGTCGCGACGCTCGAGCGGAAACTGGTCGGCCAGCGCGAACGACGCGGGCGAACTGCCGTCGAGGTGGTACACCCGCGGACGGTTGTCCGGGCCGCGCCGCACGACGAACACCTGGCGCGCGTCCGACGTGTACTGGCTCGCGCCGCCGGTGTCGCCGAGCGCTTCGCCGAGGCTCATCCGGCCGTCGGTCAGCGTCAGCGTCGCGGGCCGCGACACCTCGCCGAGCACGAACACCTTCGCATCGCTCGCCGCGCGCACGCGCACGAGATCGCCGTCGCGCAGCAGGATGTTCGACGGGTTCACGCCCGCGGCGATCAGCGCGGGCAGGCTCACGTTCACGGTCCTGTCGCCGCGCGTGACCGAGACCTGCGAGCGGTCGGCCGTCGGCGTGAAGCCGCCCGCGCGGTCGATCGCTTCGGGCAGCGTCATCGGCATGTCGTTGACGATCTGCAGACCCGGCGTGCGCACCTCGCCATCGAGATAGACACGCTTGCTGCGATAGGTCTGCACGCGAAGCGCGATCTGCGGCTTGCGCACGTATTCGCCGAGCCGCTTCGTCAGCAGCGCGCGCGCCTGCGCCTCGGTCAACCCCGCCACGTGCACGAGGCCCGCGTACGCGAACTGCACGTTGCCGTTGGCGTCGACCGTGTAACCGGTCGCAACCGAACTGGCGCCGACACCGTCGCCGCTCCCCGTCGTCTGCGTCGTCGGCAGATTCAACTCGGGGTGATCCCACACGACGATGCCGAGCACGTCGCCGGGGCCGATCGCGTACGGCTTCGGCTTGCCGAACAGTTGACGGATTTCCGCGTCGACATCGGCCGGCCGGCCCGCGTGCTGCTGCGCGACGAATGCCGGCGTGATTTCGATCAGCTCCTCGCTCGACACGTTCTGCACGCCGTCGAGGCCGCCCGAGCCCGACGCATCGGCGCTCACGTCACGGTCGGCGGGCGCCCGGTACGTCATGCCCGGCGACAGCACGCATGCGCTCAGCGCGCACGCGGCCGCTACGATCGCCATGCGCGACAGCCACGGTGCGCGACGGGTACCGCCCATGCATGGCCGCGGCGTCCCTGGCGTCGATTCGGGTTGCGTGGTGATTGACATCGTGCCCTTCCAAAACTGTGTGGTAACCCGCCGAACGCGGCGAATTCCGGCATTACGCTTGCCGGCGCGGCTCGCATCGCGGTGCCGCACCTCCCTCTACACCGCACGTCATTCCGTACGATTCGTCATGAACTGCTCTTCGTCGCTTTCGTCACTCGTCTGCATCGTCTCGGTCGGCTTTGCCTGCGCCGTCAATGCGCAGACGTTGCCCGCCGTCCCGGCCGACGCGCCGGCGCTCGCATCGTCGGCGGTGCTTTCGCCGGCACCGCTGCAACGTTCGGCGCAAGCCGCCGCGACAAACGACGCCGCCGATCCCGCGGCAACCGCCTCCGGGGTCGCGACGCCCGCCTTCGCGCGTCCCGCCGCCAGCGCCGCCGTCCAGCCCGACACGCGCGCCCGTGGCATGCTGCGCCAGCCGCTCGTGCCAGGGCGGCCGCATCGCTCGCACTTGGCCGTTGCACCCGCCGACGACGTATGGCGCAGCGACAGGTTGTACGAGTCGCCCTACGCGAAGTCGCCCTATGAGCAACCGGGTGTTCCGGACTGACACATCCCGGCCGGTCATGTCGCGACGTGACCGACGATGCGCCGATACGGGATTGGACACCACGGCGAACGGCGCGTCTGTGAGGGACCCCACCGAACGCCGATCTTCATATGTAACGGGGATCGCACCCCAACGCGCACGACGCGGCACGCATCACGACCGGCCGACCGACACGCTCGCGTACGATCGCGCGGCCGCTTCGGGTATGGCCGGATCGGCGATGCGCGCGACCGGTCGGGCCGCGTCGCGGCCCAGCGCCTGCATGCACCGGTCGATCACGATGTCCGTGCCGACCGCGCCGTACACCGCATGGTCGACCTGCGGCTCGAGGTGCAGACGCACGTGACGCGAGCGCCGGAACGCACACTCGATTGCACCGAAGTGACGCCGGACATCGTCGATGCCGGGATCGAGCGCGCCGTATACCAGCATCGTCCATACGTCGCGCCGCGCAAGCTCGTGCATCACGCCGCGTGGCGTGCCGATGCCCGGCTTCCAGCCGACGCGCGCGGCAAGTTCCTTCACCGGCACGCTGACCCGCGCGACCGCATTCGCGGCCACGGCCCGCACGATGGGCCGCAGGTCGCGCCGTTCGCGCACGAGACGCTTCCACTTCTGCCAGTCGCGCACCGACAGCCAGTAGCCGCGCACCGAGTTGTTCCGCTGCTTCTGCACCACCTCGAGCGATAGCCCGGCCGGCCACACGAAGCGGGCGAGATTGATCGCGATCACGCCGCCGAGCGACGGCGTCTTCACGGCCGCATGCAACGCGGCATAGGCGCCGGAACAAATGCCGGCCGCGGCGACCTCCGGGTGACCGAGCGCGCGCAGCCAGTCCGCGGCAGCGGCCACGTCGTCGCTCGACTGCGCCGAATACACGACGCCCGACTGATCGTCCAGCGCAGCGGGCCCGCTGTCGCCGACGCCCTGCACGTCGATCCGCAGCGTCGTCACGCCGGCGCGTGCCAGCGTGCGCGCGAGGCGCACGCTGAAGCGCCCTTCGCCACTGCGCGGATTCGTCGACGTGTTCGCGATCACGACCGCCGGCCCCGCCGGATTCGTCGGCCGCGTGTCGGCGGGACGGCACAGCACGCCGACCAGCCGGTCCGGACCGACCGCGACGACCTGCTCGGTCATGTCGTGCAAGTCGAGCGCGACGGCCGATTCGCCATTCCACGTCGGATCCGCTCGCGACGGCGTCTCGACGCCAGTCGCCGTACCCGGCGCGCGTGCGACGATCCAGTTCGCGAGTGTGTCGATCGCCGCGAGCGGCAGGCGCGAGCGCGTGCCGTCCAGCATCGTCGTCGGCCATTCGCGGAACGGATCGCTCGCCACGTCCACGCCGCGCTCGAGCAACGCTTCACGCAATGCGGGCCCGTCGCCCTGATCGGGCTGGATCAGCAACATCGCGCCGGGTAACGTCGGCGCATCGCGCACGACGTCGCACAGATCGACCGCCTTCAGCGCGTCGACGAAATCGCCGGGAAAGCGGTGCCCCAGTACGTTCATGCACGGTTCGTCGCGATGCGCGACGCGGATGGCGGGCGACGTGGTATCGAGCCACTGGCGATGCACGAACGACAGCTCGCGCAGGTAGGCGCGGCCGCGCACCACGGGTGCCAGCGCCACCAGTGCGTCGACACGCGGCGCCGGGCGCGGGCCGAAACCCGCGGCGGCCAGCATCGCGAACAGCGCGCCCGCGCGGATCCCGACAAGCGTCAGCGCGGTGACACCGGCCTGATCGCGCAGCAGGTCGATCGCGTCGTGAATGCTGGCGATGCTCGCGGCATGTCGACCGGCATCGCGATCGTCGCCCGCCGAGTCGCCGGTGCACGGATAGCTGAATCGCAATACCGTGACGCCCTCGCGGGCCAGCCGCTCAGCGATCGCCCGCATGAGCTTGTGCGTCCATGAAGCTTCGTGACCCAGCGATTCGCACAGGATCACGCCTTGTGTCGTCTGTCCTTCGTGCAGCCACCCCACGCAGCCGCCGAACGTTATCGGCTTCAATCGGTACTCCTCGGATCGGTATTTGTTATCGGATGCGAACACGCGTTCCGGCGGCTCCACCGGAATCGGCCACTCCACGATCATGTGACTGCGCGACAACGCACGGCCTTCAGGCAACGGACCTTCGCCGC
Organism: Burkholderia sp. BCC1638; assembly: GCF_902833195.1. NCBI lineage: Bacteria > Pseudomonadati > Pseudomonadota > Betaproteobacteria > Burkholderiales > Burkholderiaceae > Burkholderia > Burkholderia sp. BCC1638. The sequence goes on along the minus strand of NZ_CADFEC010000001.1, from coordinate 237,028 downwards.
GCCCCTGCGCGACTCGTTCGACCTTCGCCATGCGTTGTCCCGGTCCCGCTGCGGCAGGTTGCCGGCCTGAGTCGTCGTCAAGCCTTTCCGTCGCGAACCCAAACAGTCGTTCGATTAGAGCACTCGGCCCGAGCGTTCTTCGGTGCGCCAGCTTACAAATGCATTCATCACTGCGGCGATACAACGAGGCGCGCGCTGTCGCGATTCGCGCCGCACATGCGCACCGAATCCCCGAAAGGTAGGCTCGCGAACACTGCCGTCCCGCTCGGCCCGTATCATGACCGCCATACGATGTGGCCGTGTCCGGCATCGCCGGATGAAACCGGCGCCAGCCGGAACAGGCCGCGAACCCACGCAGCCGGGTCAGCGCCGACCGGCCGCGCGAGCGCACGGCGGCACGCGCGCCGCCGCCCAGCGACACCCACGGCGCCGACCAAGCGAATGTCAAACATCAAGAAGAATTTCCTGCTGCTGCTGACGCTGCAGATTTCGATGTACGCGGTGCCGCTGCTGATCGCACCGTTGCTCACGCATGCGCTGGGCCCGGAAGGCTACGGGCAGCTCGCGTTTTCGCTCGCGGTCATCGCGTATCTCACCAACTGCACGAGCTACAGCTTCGACCTGACCGCCACGCCGCGCATCGCGCTCGCCCGCGACGACCGCGCCGAACGCTCCCGCATCTTCTGGGCGACGCTGTATGCGCAGATCGGCATCGCGGTGATCTGTTTCGTCGTGCTGATCGGGCTGATCGTCCTCGTCGGCCGCTTCGGCGAGGACCGCGACCTGCTGCTGATCGGCTTCGGAATGGTGGCCGGCGTGGCGTTCACGCCAGGCTGGTATTTCCAGGGCATGGAGAAGTTGCGCGCGCTGAGCGTGATCCTGTTCGTCGGCCGCATCCTGAGCCTGCCCGCGATGTTCGCGCTCGTGCACAGCCCGGCGGACATCGATCGCGCGATGATCGTCAACGCCGCCGTCCCGACGCTGTCCGCGCTCGTGCTGGCCGTCTATCTGTATGCTCAGCGCGAAATCGACTTCGTTCGCGTCGGTTTCGCCGACATCGCCGAATCGCTGAAAGGCGGCTGGCAGGTGTTCCTCGCATCGACGTCGATCGCGTTCTATGCGTCGACCAACACCGTGCTGCTCGGCTTCGTGTCGGGCAACGTCGCGGCCGGCTATTTCGCCGCCGGCGACAAGCTGATCCGCGCGGCGCTCAGCATGCTCCAGCCGCTGAAGGCCGCCACCTATCCACGTATCAGTTATCTGATGCGGCATGCGCGAAACGACGCGTTTTCTTTCCTGCGCAAGCTGTTCGTCGTGCAGGTCGCGATGGTGCTCGGCATCTCGCTCGCGATCTTCTTCGGCGCGCCGCTCGCCGTGCGCATCCTGTACGGGCCTTCGTACGAACCCACGGTCCAGGTTCTGCGGTGGATGGCCTTCATTCCCTTCATGGCCGGGATGACCGACCTCTTCGGTGTGCAAACGATGCTGCCGCTCGGGATGAAGTCCGAATTCACGCGCGTGCTCATGTCATCGGGCATTCTGAACATCGTGCTCGTGCCTGTGCTCGCGAAGTACTTCGCCGAACTGGGCGCCGCCGCTGCCGTGCTGACGGCCGAGGCTGCCGTCGCCGCGGCGCTCGCAACCGTCGTCTATCGCGCCGGGATACCGCTGCCCGGCAGTCCCGTCGCGCGACGCGGCTAGCGAGTTCGGACGGGCCGCCCAGATTTCGCCGAAGCGGCCGGATCCCCACGGTGTCGCGTTCGATGCGCACGCAACGAGCGGCGTCGCACGGGCACACGCCTCTCCGCTCCCCCCCTTCGAAACGCTCGCGCGCAGGTACTTCTTACCCTGCTGCATACGCACAATCAGGAACGCTTACTGCCTTTTCCCCACACCGCGCGACCATCTCGAAAAAAGATCATACGTATCGGTAGAAATACCGATGCTGTAGTCAAACTACATTCGTACGATTGGTCGCTGCAGAGAATCGCTACATCCGATTCGGCAGCGTCGGACGGTCCGCGTCGCCGTCCGCGTTATTCGATCGGGCCCAACCGGCCGTAACGATTCCCCGCCAGGCCTGGCATGCCGACGCGCAATCACCCTGCATCGCCAGCCGAATGCGTCCGGTGCGAATCCACCGGGCGTGCGCAGCTCCAGACATCATTCGAACAACCGGCAATACGATCATGGAGAGCAACATGCGGGACACACTCTGGCCGGCCGCCGTGCTGGCAGCGACCCTCTGCACCACCGCTTACGCGGGCAACGCCGATTTCAATGCACCGGGCGACGCCGCCGACGCGTTCGCATCTTCCGCCGTGCAACGACGCGCCGACCTCCTCGTGCGCAAGATGACGCTCGACGAGAAACTCCAGTTTATCCATTCGCAATACGAAATGTCGAAGGTGCCGGGCGGCGGGGCCGGCTACATCCAGGGTGTGCCGCGGCTCGGCATTCCCGATCTCAACATGGTCGACTCGGCGACCGGTTCCGGCAGCACGTCGCAGGCCAGTACGACGTTTCCCGCGACGATCGCCGTCGCCGCGAGCTGGGATCGCCGCCTGTCGTACGACTTCGGCAAGCAGGTCGCGATCCAGTTGCGCGCGCAAGGGTTCGGCATGGGCCTCGCCGGCGGCACCAATCTCGCTCGCGAACCGCGCGGCGGCCGCCTGTTCGAGTATCTCGGCGAGGATCCATTGCTCGCCGGCGACCTGCTCGCGGAGCGCACACTCGCGACGCAGCGGCAGAAGGTCATCGCGACCATCAAGCACTATGCCGGCAACGAACAGGAGCATGGCCGGATGGGCGGCAACACGCAGATCGACGAGCGCACGCTGCGCGAGCTCTACCTGCTGCCGTTCGAGATCGCCGCGAAACGCGGGCAGCCTGGCAGCGTGATGTGCAGCTACAACCGCCTGAACGGCACGTATGCGTGCGAGAACAATCACCTGCTCAACGACGTGCTGAAGAACGAATGGGGCTTCCAGGGTCAGGTGCAATCCGACTGGGGCGCGACGCACAGCACGGCCGCCGCGATCAACGCCGGCCTCGACGAGGAAGAGGACGTCGGGCCGTCGGTCTACCTGACGCCGGCCGCCGTCAAGCAGGCGATCGCGAACGGCTCAGTGTCGACCGCGCGCCTCGACGACATGGTGCGCCGCAAGCTGGCCGTGATGATTCGCGTCGGCGTGATGGACGATCCGGCCAAGGGCGGCGGCACGCTCGATTTCGCGGCGGCGAATCGGTTCGCACAGGGGGTCGCCGAGCAGTCGATCGTACTGTTGAAGAACGACGGCAACCAGTTGCCGCTGGCGGCCGCGGCATTGTCGCGTATCGCCGTGATCGGCGGCCACGCCGACGCGGCCGTGCTGTCGGGCGGCGGCTCGGGCAACACACGCGATCCGGTCACGGGTTCGTTCGCGGGCTGCGGCGGGCTGACGTTCGGGTCGTCGACGGGCTGCAGCTGGTGGCGCAATCCGTGGCTCAAGGTCGACGTGCCGATCGTCGCGGCGATCCGCGCGCTCGCGCCGGCGGCACAGGTCACGTTCGCGGGCAACAGCGATCAGCAGTCGCCGTTCCGCGCGTACACGCAGCAGGAAATCGACCAGGCCGCGGCACTCGCGGGCCGCTCGGATGTCGCAATCGTCGTGGTCGCGCAGCCGGCCGGCGAGGATTTCGGTGACCTGCAAAGCCTGAGCCTCGCGAATCCGTCGAACCAGGATGCACTCGTCGAAGCGGTCGCGCGTGCGAATCCGCATACGATCGTCGTCGTCCAGAGCGGCAATCCGGTGCTGATGCCGTGGAAGGACAACGTGTCGGCGATCGTCGAGGCGTGGTATCCCGGCGAAGGCGGCGGCAAGGCCATCGCGAACGTGCTGTTCGGCGCGGTCAATCCGTCCGGCAAGCTGCCCGTCACGTTCCCGGCGCGCGACCAGGATTCGCCGGCGTGGGGGCAAAACGGTGCGTTCGAGAACGATCCGGTCTATGCGGAGAAGCTGAACATGGGCTACCGCTGGTACGACGCGCGCAACATCAAGCCGATGTTCGAATTCGGCTACGGGCTGTCGTACACGCACTTCGCGTATTCGGGTCTGTCGGTGTCGCGGCACCGGGACGGTTCGCTGAGCGTCGCGTTTACCGTGCGCAATGACGGCCACGTCGCCGGTGCGGAAACGCCGCAGGTCTATCTCGGCGTGCCGTACAAGGACGAACCGCCGAAGCGGCTGGTCGGCTGGGAAAAGGTCCGGCTGAACCCGGGTGAGGCACGGCATGTCCGCGTGACCGTCTCACCGCGGATGCAGAGCGTGTGGGACACGTCGCGCAACGGATGGAAGGTCGTGCCGGGCGGGACGGTGTATGTGGGCGCGTCGTCGCGCGATATCCGGCTGCAGGGGAGCTGATCGGACAGCCCGGCGGCCAGCGCACCCCCGCCCGCTCGGCTGACAGGTGAAACGGGAAGCCCGGACGTCTCACGACGTCCGGGCTTCCCGTATCGCACATGCGGCTTAGGTGAATCAGCCGAGGCCGCCGGAACGGCAGAATTCGGCGAGCACGTCGAGGCCGCGCGCCGGTTCCCGCACAAACGGATTCGACTCGTCCCACGCGTAGCCGGCCAGGATCGAGCAGACCATGCGCTTCACGTCGGATGCCTTGTCTTCATGAAACACGATGTCTTGCAGCGTCCCTGAATACCAACGCTCGACGAAGGCGCGGAAGGTGTCGATGCCCTTGCGCAACGCGACGTCGTAATCGCGCGTCCAGTCGACGGTCTCACCGCGCAACTGCCGTTCGAGCACGGCAACCGCCAGATGCGCGGACCGCAGCGCGATCGTCACGCCCGACGAGAAGATCGGATCGAGAAATTCGCCCGCGTTACCGAGCAATGCATAGCCGCGGCCGTGCAGCGACTCGACATTCGACGCATAGCCCGAAATGCGACGCACCGGCATCACGAAGGGCTTGCTGCCGACCAGCCGCAACAGTGTCGGCTCGCTCTGCAGCAATTCGCGCAACAGCGATTCCTGCTGCGCTTCCGGCACGTCCAGAAATCCGGCATCGGCCACACACCCGACCGACGAACGTCCGTTCGTCAGCGGAATCATCCAGAACCACACATCGCGTCGCGCCGGATGGACAGCAATGCAGATCTTGTCTCGATCGGTCGATCCGGCAGGCAAGCCATCTTCGACGTGCGAAAAGATGGCCGCGCGTGTCGGCAGGCCGGTGGGCGCCTCGAGCCCCAGCAAGCGCGGCAACACACGACCGAACCCGCTCGCATCGAGTACGAACGACGCTTGAACGGAATATTCTTGGCCTGCCTCGTCGACGACGTCGAGCCGCGGCGTATCGCCGGGCTCGAAAGCGCGTACGGTATGGCCAAATCGCACGTCCGCGCCCTGTTCGGCCGCACACCGAATCAGCAGATCGTCGAACGTTGCGCGTTCGACCTGATACGCCGTTCCCCAGCCCTCGGAAAACTTCTCGCGGAAATCGAATGACGACATCCTGTCGCGATAAACGAAATACGCGCCGTTCTTGAACTGGAAGCCGGCCTCGACCACTGCCTGCAACATGCCCGCTTCTTCGAGATACCGCATGCTCTGGGGCAACAGGCTTTCCCCGATCGAGAAGCGCGGAAAATGCTGACGTTCGAGCACCAACACCGAGCGGCCGGCCTTGCGCAGCAGCGCGGCTGCGACTGCACCGGACGGCCCTGCCCCGATGATCGCGACGTCGATCGAATTCGATTTCATTTCACTCATGCTTGCCAACTCACTTCGATTGATTGGGTATCTTACGTTTCTCACGCCACGATTTGACGTTGCAAATTACAATAGGCGCTCAACAAATCCAAGATTCCGACGAGAGGCCCATGACGTCCTACCGCACGCACGCTCCCACCTATGTTCCCGAAACCCGATTCGGCATCTGGTTTCTTCGCACGCATACCTGGGAACATCACGTGCTCAGGGTGGCCATCGACGATCTGAAGCGGCTTGTCGCGGCGCCGCTGCCGACGGCGCCCGTCATCCTCGATGCGGGCTGCGGTCAGGGTAAATCGTTCCGCCTGCTGAGTGAAGCGTTCTCGCCCGGCAAGATCATCGGTATCGATTGCCACGATGACTCGCTCGAGCATGCGTCGGAAGAGGCGCATCGCTGCGCAACGCCCGTCGAACTGCATCACGCAGACTGCACGCAGATTCCGCTTGCCGATTCGAGCGTCGACATCGTGTTCTGCCATCAGACCTTTCACCATCTCGTCGATCAGGAACATGCACTGGCCGACTTTCGCCGCGTGCTGAAACCCGGCGGGCTGCTGCTGTTCGCCGAATCGACCGATGCGTACATCAAGTCATGGGTGATCCGTCTGCTGTTCCGTCACCCGATGCAGGTTCAGAAAAGCGCCGACGGCTACCTTGCGATGCTCCGCCACGCCGGGTTTGCGTTCGAACCGTGCAACGTGTCGTTTCCCTACCTGTGGTGGAGCCGCGCGAAAGACTTCGGCCTGCTCGAGCGCATCGGCCTGTATGCACCGAAGCCCGGCAAGCGTCGCGAGACGCTCGTCAACGTCGCTGCACGCAAACCTGCCTGAGCGAACAAGGCCGCCGTTTGGCGGCCCCTTCCCGACGCGTGGCGATTACGGCTTCAACGTCACGACCTCGCCGGTCAGTGCTGCCCCGGCCACGATCGCACCGGCACCGCACGTGAACTCGGTCGCGCTGGATCGCAACACGTTGCGGTAATTGCTCTTGATGCCGATGACGGCATTGCCGCCCTCCTTTCGCGCGCGCGCCTGAAGTTCGATCACGGCCGACAGGAATACATGCTGGCACGCGGCCTCGTCGCTCTTGCCGACCGAATTGGTCTTCTTGTTGGTCGCGAACGAACCGTACGACTTAATGACGCGCGGATGCGCCTGATCGCCGAAATAGAGCGCGATGCCATTGTCGAGCTTGCCTTCCTCGCTCTTCAATGCGCTTTCGATCGGATAATCGTTGATCGTGTCCCGTGCGTGTGCAACCGAGACCGCGAACATCGCGCCAAACAGCGCCAGTGCAATGCGATATTTCACATGCGCTCCCGTTATTGCGCGTTCAGTTGCACGACGTCGCCCGACACGGCGATCGCACCGGCACTGCCGCTCACGCCGCACGTATATTCGCTCGTCGAATTTGAGCGCTTGTCATGGAAACGTGTCGTCACGTTGATGACCGCATTCCCGCCATGATTCTTCGCATAGACGCGCAGACGGTTCAGCGCTTCGGCCAACGCCTGGTCGCACGTCGGCTGTTCAGCTTGCGTCCCGCGCGACACACGGACCGATTCCGAACGCGGACCGATGCTGGTCTTGACGTCCGGGTGCGGCTGCGCACCGAAATAGATCGCGACGCCGCTCGTGTCCGATGCCGTCGCCGCTGCCGGCAGAGGCAGCGAACGGACCACGGTGCCGCACCCCGTCAGCAACGATGCCGCGACCAACATGCCGGCCAGATGTCGTTTGTGCTTCATTGTTATCGTCCTCTCAGCTCAGTAAGTTCACATCAATCGCCCTTCCAGGCGTCCAACAACACACTTGCACAGCTCCCGCCGAATCCGAACGAAACCGACAGCGCCCGCTCGATTGTCCATTCGCGTGCGTCGCGAACGAGCGGCATGCCGGCGATTGCCGGGTCGGGCTCGTGGCCGACGGCCGTGCCCGCGACAAAACCGTCGCGCATCATCAGGATCGTATAGATCGCTTCATGCGCCCCGCTCGCGCCGAGCGGATGCCCCGTCATGCCTTTCGTCGACGAGAACGCCGGAACGTCGCCCCGAAATACGTCGATGAGCGCCTTCAGTTCCTCGATGTCTCCGAGCGGCGTCGATGGCGCGTGCGTATTGACGTAGTCCACACGCCGTCCGCCGCCGTCCAGCGCGCCGCGCATCGCCCGCGCGATCCCCGCCGCGTGAGGCGTCGCCATGCCGGCGCTGTCCGTGCATTGGCCGAACCCGGCGACCTCCGCGTAAATTCGCGCACCACGCGCACGCGCGTGCTCGAGCGATTCGAGCACGAGAATGCCTGCGCCGGATGCGATCACGAAGCCGTCGCGACCAAGCGCATACGGACGCGACGCGCGATCCGGCGTACTGTTGAAACTGCCGGACAACACACCCATCGCGTCGAACATCAACGTCATGTTGTCGTGCAGCGCCTCGCTCCCGCCTGCGAGCACGATGTCCTGGCAACCGGACCGGATCAATTGCGTCGCTTGCCCAATCGCGAGCGCCGCGCTCGTGCACGCGGACGACGGCGAGTACGACACGCCCTCGATGCCGAACAACTGCGCAACGCATGCCGATGCCGTGCTGCCCATCGCCTTCGGAACGACATAAGGTGGCGTCTTGTCGATACCGCGATGCTGCGCAATCGTCATCGCATCGTCGTAATCGGCCATCGATCCGATGCCCGACCCCACGATCGCGCCCGCGCGCGGCGAACGAAGCATCCCGGCATCGATGCCCGCATCGTCGAGCGCCGACGCAGCCGCATGCGCCGCAAAGCGCGCCGTGTCGCCCATGAACCGTTCGTGCTTGCGCGAAAACCGCGCCGCCGATGCGACCGACGCCACCCCTGCGACCTGGCTGCGAAAACCGCGTTCACGCCATGCGCTCACGTGACTCACGCCCGAGCGACCGGCTCGCAGCGCGGCCGATACTTCGTCCAGCGAATTACCGAGGCACGACACGATGCCGAGCCCGGTGACGACGACGCGCGCCGTCATCGGCCGGCCCGCCGGAAAATCAACGACGTGTTGATTCCGCCGAATGCGAAGTTGTTGCTCATCGCGAATTCCACATCGATCCGTCGCGCGTCGCCGACGATGTAGTCGAGCGGTGCACAGGCTGGATCGACTGTCTCGAGATTGAGCGTCGGTGCGTACCAGTTGCGCTTCATCATCTCGATCGTCCACCACGCCTCGAGCGCGCCGCACGCGCCCAATGTATGACCCACATAGCTTTTCAACGAGCTGATCGGCATACACTCCCCGAACACGGATGCCGTCGCGTGACTCTCCGCCACATCGCCTCGATCGGTCGACGTACCGTGCGCGTTGACGTAGCCGATCGCATCGGCATCGAGCCCCGCGTCACTCAGCGCGAGACGCATGGCGACCGCCATCGTCTCGGCCGTCGGCTGGGTAATATGTGCACCGTCGGAATTGCAGCCGAAGCCGACGATCTCCGCATGGATCGTCGCGCCGCGTGCGATCGCGTGCTCGTACTCCTCGAGCACCAGCGTCGCCGCACCTTCGCCGACAACCAGGCCGTCACGATCGGCGTCGAACGGGCGCGGCGTCAGGTTCGCGTTATCGTTGCGCGTGCTGGTCGCGTACAACGTATCGAACACCGCCACCGCCGGGCCCGACAATTCTTCTGCGCCGCCCGCCAGCATCAGCGTCTGCTTGCCCGTCGCGATCGCCTCGTAGGCATAGCCGATCGCCTGGCTGCCGGACGCGCAGGCGGACGACGTCGGCACGATCCGGCCTTTCAGGTCCCAGAACAAACTGACGTTGACCGCCGTCGTGTGCGGCATCATCTGCACGTAACTGTTCGATGTGACGTCCCGCATCGAACCCGTCTCGATCATCGTGCCGAACGCCCGGATCGGTTCGACCGATCCCGACGACGACCCGTACGCGACGCCCATCCGGCCGTCCCGGATCGACGGATCGTCGGTCAGCCCCGCATCCGCCAGTGCGAGCTCGCTCGCTCGCACCGCGTACATCGAAACCGGCCCCATCGAACGCGTCTTCTTGCGCGGATACGTGCCCGGCAACTCGAAGGCCGGCAACGGACACGCGAGCCGCGTATGCAGCGCTTCGTAGCAATCCCATTCCGGCATGCGCCGTACCGCATTGCGCCCGTCGCGCAAGCGCGCCTCGATTTCCGGCCAGCTTTGGCCGAAGGCGGTCACGCCACCCATCCCCGTCACGACCACTCGCTTCATCACACCATCCCGCCGTTGACGCCGATCACTTGCCGGGTGACGTAGGTCGCCGCATCCGACATCAGGAAGCCGACTACCGCCGCGACTTCGTCGGGTTGACCGACGCGGCCCATCGGGACCGTCTTCAATGCGTGCTCGAGCGGCACGTCGTCGAGCATGCCGGTGTCAACCAGCCCCGGAGCAACGCAATTGACCGTGATCTTGCGCGATGCCAGTTCGACCGCCAGCGCCTTGGTCGCGCCGATCAGGCCCGCCTTCGCGGCGCTGTAGTTGACCTGGCCGCGATTGCCCATCACGCCCGACACGGACGCGATCGTCACGATGCGTCCGCCGCTACGCAGGCGCACCATCGGCATGGTCAGCGGATGAACGATGTTATAGAACCCGTCCAGCCCGGTTTCGATCACGACGTCCCAGTCCTCTTCGGACAACGCCGGAAATGCACCGTCCCGCGTCACGCCTGCGTTGCAGACGATCCCGTAGTACGCGCCGTTCGCTTCGACGTCGGCCTCCAGCTCACGCCGGCACGCCGCACGATCGCGCACGTCGAACTGCAACACGCTGGCCGTGCCGCCCTGCGCGCGAATCGTCGCGGCGACCGCTTCCGCTGCCTCGCGCCCGGTGCGGCAATGAACCGTCACGGCGAAGCCGTCGGACGCCACGCGCAGTGCCACGGCGCGGCCGATGCCGCGGCTCGCCCCTGTCACGAGAACTCGCCGAGTCATGAATTGAAGCTCCCTTCGATAAAAGATTGGAAATCGTTCGGTTGGTACACCTTGACGACGGCTTCCGCGCAACACTGACCTTCGGCATGAATCGCGCATTCGTATGCGCCATGCCCCTCGTCGCCGCGCAGCAGTTCCCGCGCGACGATGCGCAGCACCGTGTCCGCGCCGAACGTCGTGCGATGCGCGACATAGCGGTTGGCCCCGAGCAGCACGCCCGGCTTCGCGCGGCCGCCCGCATGTGCCGCGAGCAGGCCGACGTGCGCGGCGATCGCCTGCGCCATCAGCTCGATGCCGATCCACGCCGGCATCGCCCCGCTGCCGTCGGCATACCACGCATCGCGGCGCACGGTCGCGCTCACTTCGATGCCGGTTTCCGAGCAGCGCTCGATCGCATCGAGCAGCAGCATCGTGCCGCGATGCGGCAATACGTCCGGCACGTTCCCGACCGGGATATCCGCACCGCCGTGCAACGCGTCGATCAAAGGTTCGGCATGCATGTCAGGCTCCCAGAATCAGGCTGGCGTTGCTGCCGCCGAAAGCGAACGAATTGCTCATTACATAGCGCCCTGTTGCATCGCCCGCGAGGCGGCGCTCGCTGTGGACGAGATCGAGTTTCGGCAGCGCCGGATCGTGCTCACCGTCCCAGACGTGCGTCGGCAGCGGGATCCCGCGGGCCAGCGTCAGCCAGCCGAATCCGAGTTCGGTCGCGCCAGCCGCGCCAAGCATGTGCCCCGTCAGCGGCTTGGTCCCGCTCGCCGGCACGCCGTGCGGAAACACCCGCGCCGTCACGTTCGCTTCCATTTCGTCGTTCAGGCGCGTCGCCGTCGCGTGCAGGTTCACATAGCCGATCGCGGACGAAGTCACGCCGGCGTCCGCGAGCGCGGCGCGCAGCGCGTCCTCCGCGCCATATCCCGCCGGGTCCGGCGCCGAGATGTGATGCGCATCGCTCGACTCGCCAACGCCGGCCAGCCGGACCGCGGCTTCATCGCGGCACATCACGAACAGCGCGGCACCTTCGCCGATATTGATGCCGTTCCGGTTCCGGCTCATCGGATTGGTCCGCCCCTGGCTGACCGATTCGAGCGAGGCGAAGCCCTGCAACGTCAGCTCGCACAGCGAATCCGCCCCGCCGACGACGACCGCGTCGCACAGCCTCAACTGCAACAGGCGGCGCGCGGCCGCAAATGCCTTCGCGCTCGACGTGCAGGCTGTCGACAGCGTGTAGGCCGGCCCGGCCACACCCAGCGCCGCACGCACGAACGGCGCCGCCGTGCCGATTTCCATCTGCCGATAATCGAATCCGGCCGGCATCGCGCCCGTTGCGGCACGCTGTGCGAGTGCCTGCTCTGCGGCCTGGATCCCGGACGTACTCGTGCCGATCACGACGCCAACCCGGCGCGGGCCGTAACGCGCGATCGCCGCGTCGACGCAGGATCCGATCTGCGCCAGCGCCGCAAGCAGCAGGCGATTGTTCCTGCAATCGAAATGCGCGAGGGATTCGGGCGGCGCGACATCGAGTGCCGACCACACGCGCCCGACCCAGCCGCCGGCGGGAACATCGGTGCGCGGCGCCATGCCCGGTGCGATGCCGGCGCACAATGCGTCGACGATTTCGTCCGTGGTTGCGCCAAGCGCGTTGATCATGCCGGGTGCCGACAGATAAACCGGCGCCTGTTTCGAATTCATGCGCAACACTCCTTCGTGGACGGCGTGGCAAGCGGCGCGAACAGCACCGAAAACACGATGCCCATCGCGAGGGTCGTGCCGAAGCTGCGCAGCGCGGGCATCGCGCTCGCTCCGAGCATCCCGAACGACAGCAACGTCGTGGCCGCCGACAGCAGCACGCCGGTCCACACTGCGCCGATGCCGGCACTGTCTCGCATGCAGCCTTCGCGGAGGAACACCGCGTAGTTGGCGCCCACGCCGAGTACCAGCATCAGCGCGAGCCAATTGAACAGCGTAAGCGGCACCCGTGCATAGCCGAACGCCGCAAGCGTCAACGCAATGGCGAACACGACCGGCAACGTCGTTGCGATGCCGCCGCGCACGCCGTAGCGCCACATCAGCAGTCCGGTGACCACGACGAGCGCGCCAGCCAGCCACAAGCCGCTGTCGACCCGATAGGCACCGAACAGGCTCGACACACTCGATGCCTTGTCTACCCACGATACGCCCGGCAGCGTGCGCGCGACGGCGGCGAAAGTTTCGGCGTTCGACGCATCGACCCGCTCGGGAATCGCTAGCGCCGCATCGACGGGACCGGCGCCGCCCTCGATTCGTCCGAGCCACAAATAGCGGAACGGCGCCGACCAGCGTGCCGCCAGCCACGTGTCGATGGAGAGCGTCTCCGGGGCATTGCGGGAATACGCGTTGATCCACGCGTCGACCGCTTCATCGCGGAAGCCCGCGTGCGCCAGCGTCCCGCGCAGTGCGGCGGTATCGGCAAACACGTGCGTGTCCAGCACCGCACGGTCATGCGCCTGCTGCTTGGCCGACGGCACGAACGTCGTGATCGACTGGACACGGCCGACCCGCTGCTGATCGAGCGACCCGATCAGTGCCTCGGAACGCTCGAGCACCTCCTCCGGCGTCGCGCCCTGAACGACAAAGAACTGTGCCGTGTTCGCCAGCCCGACCGCCGCGCGGATATTGTTCTCCTGCCGCGCGAGGTCCGCATCGCGCTGGATCAGCAGATGAATGTCGTCGTCGCTCTTCAAGAGGGACCAACCCGGGATCGCAACCAGCGCAACCAGCATGGCAGCGATCAGGGCGCGCCGACCGGCCAGCAGCGATTGCCATCCGCGCAGCAGGCGGGCCGCGCACGCGAAAACACCGGACGGCACGCGCCGTGGCTCCTTCGTCAGCATGAGCGGCAAAAAGCCGGTGACGGCCGCGAACGCGCTGAGGATTCCGACGATTGCAAAGCACGCGATCTGCTTGAGCGCGGGGAACGGCACCCACATCAGGATCGCGTAACCCAGCAGACTGGTCGCCAGCGCCACCATGAGTGCCGGCCTGACCGCCGCCGCACCGCGACGCGCGTCCCATTGCCGCCCCGCGGAGAGATACGCGACGAAGTACTGGATCGAATAATCGACGGCTTCGCCGATCAGACTCACACCGAACACCAGCGTCAACAGGTGCAGCTTGCCGAATACGAGCAGCGTTGCCGCCAGCGCGCACACGATGCCGAATGCCGTCGACGCGAACGCGAGCACCAGCAGGCGCGGCGAACGGAATACGCTCATGAGCAGCAGCGCGATGCCGCCCAGCGATACCGCGCCGATCACGTGTACGTCACGCTCGGCGCTGGCACGCGCTGCTTCCGCATGAAAGACCGCGCCGGCGCGGTCGATGCGAACGCCCCGAAACTCGGCCGCGAGCGCATGTTCCGCATCGTCCGTCGCGACGCGCACGGCGTGCTGGATCTTCGATTCGTAAGCCGAGCCCGGCAACGACGTCATCACGAGGACGCCAGTTGCGCCATCGCGATGCGACACCAGCATGCCATCCTCGAGAGACAGATTGGACGCCGCGAGCGGCAGCTCGCCGAGCCAGTGCTGTAACCAGCCGAACGGGTCGTCCGCCACGGCGGTCTGCAAGCCGTCCACGGGCGGTGCATAGAGACGCCGGACCAATCGTTCGTCGAGCGTGGCCCCGCCTTGCTCGAGCGACCGGCGATCCGCATCCGTCAGCAGACCGAAACGGGCCGGCATGTAGGTAGCCGAGATGTCCGACAGATTGAATGGCGGCACCTCGACCGTCACCGAACGAAACGCTCCGCTGGCGTCGAGCCGCGCACCGAACTGCTTCGCGGCGGCCTTGGCGCGGGCGGCGTCCGGGTCGGTCACCAGGTAGACGGTGCGGTTGCCGAGCGCATCTCCGAGCATGTCGACCGCTCGCTCGGCAACCGGGTTTGCCTCGGTAGCCGGCAGCAACGCGAGCAGGTTCGTCTGCAGCGGCGCGGCCCCGCTCGAGAAGCGCCATAGAATGTACGCAGCCGCCACGAGCGCAACGAGCAGCCATGCAGCACACAGTCCGCGCCGCCGTGCGCGTTCGCCCGATGCGTCGACGACATCACGCGCCGCATCCATCACCGGGCCTCCAGCCACGTGCGCTCGACCGGCGCGGGTGCGTCGACCGGCGTCGGCCGAGTGAACTCCAGCGATGTCACATTGCCGTTCGCAAAAGTCAAGTCGAGCCGGCCGAGATAGGTGCCTCCGCTCATTTCGAGCACACGAATCGCCTGGGCGAGCTGCGGCTGATTCGGCCGCAGCACCATCCGCCACCGTTCCGGCGTTCCGCTCGCATCGACGTCGAATTGCGCGTACAGCGCCGACAGGTCACCCCCGAGCATGTCGCGCATCATGCGTGACACTTGCGCGACGCCGCGGCCGCCGCCGGGCGCGACGAGGTGCCCGTCCGCGCCGACCTCGCGCACGCCGCTATCGGTGATCACGTAAGTAGCCTTGTAAGGCGTCTCGATTCGCCAGACGACGCCCGACCTGCGATCGAACAACAGCGATCCAGTGCTGACGAGCGGCTGCTTCATCGCCGACAGCGTCTGAGTTTGCCGAAAATCCGTGCGAATCGCGCCAACGCGCGCGAGCCGCGCCGCAACGTCGGACACGAGCGCGGCATTCGACGGCCGCGACGCCGCAACCGGCGCCGGGGCGGCCAGCACAGTGCCGCCGGAGAGCGTCATGCATACGGTCAGCGTCACCGCCGCAAACCGTCGGTAGTGCGAATTCAGGCCCATTGTGCGTGCACCTTTTCGATCAGGGTCGGCGGCGACACGAACTGCAGTTCGCGCGTCGCCGCATCGACCGCCAGTTGCACCGTATACCCCTTCGTCAAGCGCTCGCCGGACGCCGCGTCGACGATTTCGTACCCGATCTTCAGCCGGTTCTCGAATTCGAGCAGCGTCGCGCGCACGTCGAGCTGCTGACTGTAATGGGCCGGACGAACGTACTTCAGATGCGCCTCCACCACCGGCCACATATAGCCCGACGCCAGCATCGCGGGATAGTCGTAGTCGATCATGCGCAGCAACGCAGCACGGCTGCTCTCGAAGTACTTCAGGTAATGACCGTGCCAGCAGACGTTCATGGCATCGACGTCGTGAAACAGGACCTCGACACGGGCCGTCGCGGTCAGCGGCGGACGAGATGCGTTCATGCCGCCTCCCCGTGCCGGATTCCGGCGTACGCGCCGCCGATCGCCTCGCACGCGGCAAGGCGCGCGGTCAGCGCGCGCAACTCGGCTTCGAGCGGCCGGTCCTCGACCACCAGCGGCGATTGACGATCCACATCGTCGACGAACGCGCGAAGCGCGGCCGAAAGTTGCGTCTGCTGATTATCGCGAAGTCGCAGCCGGGTAGCCTGCACGGTCGCGAGCACATGCGCCGCGGCAACCTGTTCGGTCAAGGTCAGAACGCGCAGGCAATCGCGCGCAGCAATCGTCCCCATGCTGACCTTGTCCTGATTGTGCGACTCCGTCGAGCGGGAGAACACGCTCGCCGGCATCGTGAGCTTCAGCGCCTCCGCCGTCCACGCGGAAGACGAGATCTGCACGGCCTTGAATCCATGGTTGATTGCCGCGCGTTCCGGCCCGGCGCCTGTCAGGTTGCGCGGGAGTCCGTTGCTGAACTTGTCGTCGACCAGCAGCGCAAGCTGGCGGTCCATCAGGTCCGCGAGGTTGGCCACCGCGGTCTTCAGCGCATCCATCGCGAACGCGATATGACCGCCGTAGAAATTGCCGCCATGCAGTACGCACCCTTCGTCCGGGTCGATCAGCGGATTGTCGTTCGCACTGTTCAGCTCGTTCTCGATATCGCGGCGCATCCACGACAATGCGTCGCGCGCCACGCCGATCACGTGCGGTGCGCAACGTACCGAATAGCGATCCTGCAACCGGCGTCCGGGCAATTCGTCGCGCCCGACCAGGTCGGCGCGGATCCACGCTGCCGCCTCCGCCTGCCCCGCGTGGGGTTTCGCGTCGAACAGCCGCGCATCGAAGTGCCCGGCCCGGCCGTCGAGCGCGACGGTGGTCAATGCCGTCAGGCGAGCCGCCACACGTGTCAGGTAGTCGGCGCGCGCAAACGCGAGACAGGCCAGCCCGGTCATGACCGCCGTGCCGTTCATCAACGCCAGTCCTTCCTTCGGCGCGAGCGTCAGCGGCATGCGATCGATCGCATGCCATACCTCCCGCGCGTCCCGCTCGGCGCCGTCGAACACGACGGTGCGCTCGCCGACCAGCGCCGCGGCTACGTAGGACAGCGGTGTCAGGTCGCCGCTCGCGCCGACCGAGCCTTCCGATGGAATACGTGGCAGGATGCGGTGATTCACCATGTCGGCCAGCCGTTCCAGCAACGTGAACCGCACGCCCGAGTAGCCGAAGGCGAGCGAGTTGAGCCGGGCGACGATGATGGACAACGTTTGCGTCGCATCGAACCAGTCACCCATGCCGCACCCGTGATAGCGGGTCAGCTGCAGCGGCAGCGCTTCGACGAGCGACGGCGGCACCTCTACCACGCAGGCGTCGCCATATCCGGTGGTCACGCCATACAGCGTGCCGCCATTCGCGAGATAGGCGCGCAGCCAGGTCGCACCGCGCTCGATCCGCGCGCGCCATTCGGGTCCCGCGTTCAGTGCGACGGGCGCACCGTCGCGGGCGATCGCGACGACGTCCTCGATCGTCAGATGGCGGCCTCCGACCACCACGGCCGGCCGATTCGGATCCGCGGCGGTGCATGCCGCGACGTCGTTCATGTCATGCTCCGCCACGCGGACCTCCATCGGGCCGCGCCCAGAAATCGAAGAAGTTGAACCATTGGTAGGGAGCCTTGCGGCAGTAATGTTCGAGCCGCGCGGCGTAGCGCTGCGCCCATGCCGCGACGTGTTCGGCGCGCTCACGGCGCGGTAGCTCGATCCGGTCGGCGAACGGCTCGAAATAGAGGCGGTAGCCGTGCGCCTCCTTCAGGCAGAAGAACAGGTAGACAGGACAACCAAGGGCGTGGGCGAGGATATACGGGCCCTGCGCGAACGGCGCAGTCGCGTCGAGAAAACGGGCGTCGACCGTTTTACCGGAATCATGCGGCGGCACGCGGTCGCCGACGATCACGAGCAACTCGCCCGCGTCGATGCGCGACTGCATCATCATTGCCGTATCCGGTCCGAAGTTCGACACCTCGACGAGCTGTTTGCCAAATTCCCGGTTCGCGCCGGCAAGCACGCCGGTAAAACGCTTCGCATGCTCGGTGTAGACGATCGCCGTCACCTTCGTGTGTGCGTCGCGCAGCGCAAGCGCCCGTGTCATTTCCAGGTTGCCCAGATGCGCGCCGATCACGAGTGCGCCGCGCCCGCTCGCCGCGAGCGCATCGAACGCGGACGAATCGTCGAAACGCACGTCGAGCTCGTCGAGACGGCCGGACCACGCGACGAACTTGTCGAATCCTGCCTGTGCAAAGGCAAGCATGTGCCGGTAAGCACTGCGCCATCCCGGCTTCGGCACGGCCGCCGCCTCCGCATCGCGCAGGCGCGCGATATACGCATGCGACGCGGTGCGCGCCGTACGATTCGTCAGCACGAAATAGCCGACGATGGGATGCAGCCAGAACGACGTGAAGCCCTTGCCGAACCAGCGGCAGCTGAGCGCCAGCAACGCCATGCCGATCCGGCTGCCGCGCTCCGGCATACGCCACCATGCGCGCGGGCGGCTCGTCGGCGCCGCGCCGCGCCGCCCGACCAGACGGCGTGTCAGCAGCATCGGCGCGCGGGCGAGCATCCCCACGACGAGCCGTGTGTGGCTCAGGCTGATGCGCACGTTGTCGCGCCAGACATCGAAATGGGACACTCCGTCGACCGGGTAGATGACGCGCGTCGGAACCGTCCTGAACGCGAGGCCGCGCCAGTGGAGACGGACCAGGATTTCGCTGTCGAAAGCCATCCGCGTCGGCATCGATACCGCGTCGATCAGTTCGCAGACGACGTCGACCGGATAAAGACGAAACCCGCACATCGCATCGGGAATGTCCAGCGACAGGGTTTCGATCCACACCCATGCATGGGTGAGGTAGCGGCCGTACAGGCGCGCCTTCGGGACGCTGTCGTCGAAACGCGGCCGGCCGAGAATCACGGCGTCCGGCTCGGCCTGCGCGGCCGCCACGAACTTCGGCACATCGGCCGCGTCGTGCTGGCCATCGGCATCGATCTGAATCGCGTGCCGATAGCCCCGGGCGCGCGCGGCGCGCAATCCTTCCATGACCGCCGCACCCTTTCCGCCGTTGACCGGCAACCGCAGCAGCGTCACGAGGCCCGCGTAGCGCGTCGCCAGCGTGGCCAGCACCTGTTGCGTCGGCTCATCGCTGCCGTCGTCGATCACCAGGATCGGCAGGCCGTGCACGGCGAGGCGCGCCAGCGTGCCGCCGATCGCGGCGCGATGGTTGTAGATCGGAATGACGATGCAGGTGTCGCTCATCGGGCAGCCGTGCCATAGACCAGAACGCCCGATGTGCATTCGCGGTCGCCGCAACGGAACGCGAAGCGCGTGGATCCGCGTACACGGTCATGCGCGATGCGCAGCGACAGCACAGCGCCCGGCGGCACCGGTGCCTTGAACTTCAGGTGTTCGACGGAACGGATTTCGCGCACGGTCGGCATCTCGCGGCCAGCCAGGCGCGCAGCCCAGTCGATTTGCACGACTCCGGGCAGGATCGGCAGCCCCGGAAAATGACCGTCGAAATGCGCGAGCGTGGGCGGCACGCGCAACTCGTAATGCAACGCGTCGTCGCTGCGCCATGACGCGAGCAGTTCAAAGCCCTCCGGCGTAGCCGTGAATGCGGCCGCCAGCGCGGCGGCGGGCAACTTGCCGCGTGCATCGAAGGGCATCGCGTGCAGGAACCGCCAGTAGCGCGGTAATGCGGCCGCGTCGAAATATGCACCGAGCGCGCGCCGCAAGGTCGTGGCAACGGCAACCCGTCCATCCGCCGCCAGCGCATCGCGCCCCGCCGCGGTCAATACCGCCACGATGCCGACGTGCGCGCGCGTCGTGCCGTCGACCACCACGGCCGCCGCTTGCTCGACGTATGCATGCGCGAGTATCTGCGCCTCGAGCTCCGGCAGCGACACGCGCTTGCCGTCCAGCTTGACGACGCGATCGCGTCGTCCTGCGAGTGCAAAGCGACCGTTCGTGTCGAATCGTGCGGTGTCGTCAGTGCGGTGCCAGCGATCGTGGCCGAGATGGGCGGAGCGAACGCACAGCACGCCATCGTCATCGCAGCGCACGTCGACGCCGGTCAGCGGCTGCCACGCGTGTGCGACGTCCTGGCGACGCCATGCAATGCCACCGGTTTCGGTGCTGCCAAATATCTCGAACGGCGCAGCGCCGAATGCGTTCGAATAGGCCGTAGCCGCATCGGCCGGCAACGGGCCGCCCGACGAGAAGAACGCGCACGGCATGGGCGCCCGCATCGGAAAACCGGGCAACGCCGGCCAGCGCATCAGTTGCGACGGCGTGGAGACCACGACACCGCCACCGTATTCGGCCAGCCGCTGCTGCAGTTGCAGCGGTTCAAGCACCGTCATCCGGTCAAACGCACGGCCGGCCGCCAGCGGCCAAAGGATCCTGAAGAGCAGTCCGTAGATGTGGTGATGCGGTACGCTCGACAGTGTCACTGCCGCGCCTGTCCGGTCGCCCCATTCGCGCTGCAACGTGTGCACTTCGGCATCGAGCTGCGCGAGCGACTTTCGCACCGGCTTCGCAGTGCCGCTGCTGCCCGACGTGTAAAGCGTCACCGCTGCGACAGCATCGATCGGACGAGTGAAGCGTGCAGATCCGGCATCCGTGTCGTGCCCGCACGCGGCCAGTGCCGGCGCATCCAGCACGAGGTCGTATGCATGCGCCAGTGCATCAAGATAGCCGGGTGCGCTGCTGGCTGGAATCACGACTTCCCCGTGCGCCGCCGCAACCGCAAACAATGAACACGCGAACTCGTACGGATCATCCGTGCAGATCGCGACGCGTCGCGCGCCGCTCGCTTCCACCACCCTCGCAATCGCGCCGGCGCGAGTGCGCAGATCACCCAGCGTCAGCACCTCGGCGCCATCGCGACAAACCGCCACTCCGCTATCCGCTTCGGCACACAGGATCTCGTGCAGCGCAATCATGCGACACCCGTTCGCTTTCGCGCGACGGCGATGAAGCGCCTGCGCCACAGCCACTCGCCTGCTATCAACGCACCGATCAGCACATACGCGATCAGCCCGTTGTAAAGCGCCCATCCCGCACGGCTCCAGTACAGCGCCGTATAAACCGAAAAACTGCCGTTTACGATAAAGAACGCGCACCACACCTGTGTGACGCGCCGCGTGTACCGGACGATTTCCAGACTCGGCTCGGGATAAGTCAGTCGTGCGAATTTTTCGATCATGGTCGGACCGTGCCGCAGCGTCGCGCCGAACGCGACCAACAAGCCGACACTCACGCATGCCGGGTAGAGATGAAGAAGTCGTTCGCTATCGGTCACGGCAATCGCGGCCGACAACACGGTCAATGCACCGGCCACGCCCCAGTCGAGTAGCGTGAGGCGTTTGAGCGCCTTCGCCAGCGTGCCTTTGCCGACCGTGCGCTGCAGCCACAGCAATGCGATCAACAGGCAACCGACGTAACGCGGCGACATGCTCTGCCACGCAAACAGGATGACGAGCGGATAGGCAAGGACCAGTGCAGCCCTGGTCGCGACACCTGCCCAGCGCGGCAGGACCGTGCCCGTAGTAGCCCGCATGCCCGTCACCACCATCGTCAAGCGCGAGCGAGCAACACGTGAACGGCGGCGATAACGTCACCGACGGTCCGTACGGATTTGAACTCTTCCGGTTTGATGCGCCTGCCTGTCATTTCCTGAAGCTTGATGGCCAGATCGACCGCGTCGATGCTGTCCAGATCAAGCTCTTCGAACAGGTGCGTATCGGGCGTCACCCGCTCCGGCTCGATCGCGAAATTCTCATGAAAGATGGCGCGGATGCGCTCCAGGATTTCTGCGTCGGTCACGAGTGACTCCCTTTTTCCAGCACGGCTTCTTGCGATGCCTGGTGAGACTGCTGGTCGGCAATGAACGCCGCCAGCGTGTTGATCGAACGGAAATGCGCTTTCGTGCGTTCGTCGTTCGCCGCGATCGTCAGGTGAAATTTCTTGCGCAGCATGATGCCGACTTCGAGCGCATCGACTGAATCGAGTCCGATTCCGTCCGTCGAGAACAGTGGCGCATCGTCGTCGATGTCGTCGACCGCCATGTCGCTGAGATCGAGCATCTCGATCAGAAGCTGCTTAATTTGCAGTTTTAAAGTATCCATGCTGAAACAGGCTTTGAGTAATGTGCACTTCCACCTCGCGGGCGATGCTGCGAGCGGCAATCGACGGTGATGTCACGTTCGGCGCCAGCCGGTTCAGGTCCATCGGCTCGAGGACGTCGATGCGCATACGAAATGCTCGAGCCGGCACGTGATACCAGCGCAGCGCCTTGGTAAATACCGGTGGATCGCAATCGATCAGCACCGGCTGGATCCGGGTGCGGGATTGCAGCGCCATATGTGCGAAACCGCGTGAGAACGAATGCAGGCGATTGCCGCCCGGACTGCGCGTCCCCTCCGGGAAGATGATCATCGTGTAGCCCGCCGCCAGTTGTCGCGCGCCGGCCTCGACGAGATGGACGGCATCGGCATTGCTCACGTACTCGGCCGCGCGGACGATACCCCAGAAACAGGGGTTGCCCCAATGACCACGCTTTACGACGCAGCACGCCTTCGGCGTCAGCGACAGCAGCACCATGACGTCGAGCCAGGTCGGGTGGTTCGCGACGACGATTGCAGGGCCGTCCTTTGCGAGGCGCTCCGCGCCGCTCAGCTCGAGCCTCATCACGCCGATGTGTTGCAGCATCGCGACCAGCGCGCGGAAGAAATAATGGATGACAAGCGTCACCCCGCGCTGGCGCGAGCGCCGATGCGGCCATAATCCGCCGACGACGATCGCCAACAACGAGAACGCCGATCCGCACAGCGCGAAAAACGCCAGGCTCGCACCGGTCGCGAACAGACGCCAGCCGTAGTCAAGCCGCGCGATCATGCAAGCTCCATCTCCAGGATGCGTGCTGACAGCGCCACGACGCCGTGGTGCGCGCGGACAGGCAACGCAGCACCGCCTCGCTTTGCGTACCGGCCGCATCGTCGGCATCGCCCGCGTCGTCCGCGTCGCCCGCGTCGCCCGCGTCGCCCGACGCCATCTCACAGGTCAGATAGTCGGCCGATTCATCGGCGCCAATCAGAATGGCCAGCCCGACGCTCTCAGGATCGTCATCGACATCGCCATAGACGGGATCGGCTGGCTCGTGCGCATAGACGAGCAGCACCGGCGAGCCCGGCGACGTTGCGTACTGGGAAAAGGCTTCGAGCAGTGCGTAGCCCAGGGTTTCATGGCCGGCGGCGATCGCCGTGGCTGCCGTTCGGTCGCGACGGGCGATCCCGAAAATACCCGTAACGGCATTGAGAACCGAGAGACTGAAGGCCGTCGGCGAGACAGGTTCCGAGGCGCCGATGTCGGCAAGAATGCCGGTGGTGCGCACCAGTTCACCGTGACGCGATGCGAACACCATGCGCAACGGATTTTCCGTTCCGGCGCAATCGTAGGCCGCCTGGAGCGCGAGCCGCGACAGCCGGCTCAAGCGGCGTCGCACCATCGGATCGAGGGCTTCGACGCCCGGCACCCCCGCGGTCGAAATCGACGTCCATCTGGCGATTGGCATGGTCCAATGCAAATCGGCCATTGTTGTTCTCGTTAGGATTGCTTCTCTTGGGTGTTTTTATATCGCGCCACCCAGCATCAGGCGGTTGCGCTCCGCTTTCGATGAAAGCCGCCCATCGCGTATTGACCACCGGACTCGCGCCATCGACTCCCCCTTCCGGTACTACCTGGAAAAATCGGAAATCGTAATGTTTGCGAAGCCGGCACCCGGATTGTCAATCGCTGCGATTGAATGAGCGGCATATCAGTGCGCCGGAACTGTAACAGGGCCGTTACAAAAGATCAACGCCACTGCGCGAGGCGCCTTCCAGATTTAACCATTTATCAATTTCTCGAGAAAATCGCGCATCGTCGGTTATCGAGCCGATCCACGACCCGGCGTGCCTTGCGTCGATCCTGCACCGGAATGGCTCATAATGCGCTCGATGCCGCCCCCACACGACCTGCTTTCCGTTCAATGAGTTATTCACTCGCTACTGTTTACACGCGCGAACTCGAAATCCGCAAGAGCCGCTTCATCGCGTTCGCGATCCCCGTCGAGGACCGCGATGCCGCCATGCAGGCGTTGCAGCGCCTGCGCGACGAGCACCCGACGGCCACCCACGTGTGCTGGGCGCTGCTTGCGGGCGGCCAGTCCGGCATGTCCGACGACGGCGAACCGTCGGGCACCGCCGGCCGGCCGATCCTCGAAGTGCTGCGTCATCACGATCTCGACGGCGTGCTCGGTGCGGTCGTCCGCTACTACGGCGGCGTGAAGCTCGGTGCGGGCGGCCTGGTGCGCGCCTATACGGATGCGATCGCCTCGGCGCTGCTCGACGCTGAGCGCGTCGAACGCATTCGACACACGCGGTTCGCGATCGAAATCGGCTACCCGGACGAGGCGCGCGTGCGCCGCTGGATCGAGCAGGCGGGTTATGAGCTGGTGGACAGCGCGTACGGGATGACGGTGAAGCTCGTGATCAAGCTGCCGGAAACGGCCGAGGCGGCAGCCAAGACCGAGCTGTTCGATTTGACGCAAGGGCGCTCAGGCTTCCCCGACCTGTGAGGCGGGCAGCCTTCCCGGCATCGCCATCACGGTTTCACACAGATGCCCGTGAAAATTCAGATACGTCCGATAGAAAATCCGCGCGCCGAAACTTAATCTCTCCCGTGTTCCTCGCGATGCGCCCTGCAAACGTCTGGCCGAATGTACAGACACGCGGCACATCGCGCGACAGCCAACAATCAGAATTCAGCTACGGGGATATCGGACGCATGCAACTGCAGCAATTACAAGCCCAACTCACGGAACTCGATCGACGCATCCGGGCGGCGCGCCGCCGCGAACGCCACGCGGCGCTGGTGCAGGTACGCGAACTCGTGAAGAACCATGCGCTGACCGCTCGGGAAGTCTTCGGGCAGGGTTACAGCAATCGCGCGAAGCTGTTCACCATCGGGGCGAAATATCACGATCCGGTGAGCGGCGCCACCTGGAGCGGACGCGGTCGTGCGCCCGCGTGGATCGCCGGCCGCGACCGCAGCGCGTTCCTGATCCGGGAGTAACGCGCGCCGCGTTGCAAGGCGCGCCTCCGTGGTCGATCCAGCCGGCCCGGGCGGCTCAGTAAACGTCCGGGACGATCATGCTGTCCGGCGTCGGACGGCGAATGTAGTCCTCGTGGTGCTCACGCTGCGGCAGATCGATCGTCGGGCGCGGCACGTCGTGATACGGCACCTGGGTCAGCAGATGATGGATGCAGTTCAGGCGCGCGCGTTTCTTGTCGACCGCCTGCACGACCCACCACGGCGCCTCGGGAATATGCGTGCGCTGCATCATCTCTTCCTTCGCGGCCGTGTACGCTTCCCAGCGGCGGCGGCTCTCGAGGTCCATCGGGCTCAGCTTCCACTGCTTCAGCGGATCCTCGATCCGGCTCTGGAAGCGCAGCTCCTGCTCGTGGTCGGTGATCGAGAACCAGTATTTGACGATCTGGATCCCGCTGCGCACGAGCATTTTCTCGAACTCGGGCACCGAGCGGAAAAACTCCTCGTATTCGTCTTCGGTGCAGAAATTCATCACGCGCTCGACACCCGCGCGGTTGTACCAGCTGCGATCGAACAGCACGATTTCGCCGCCGGCCGGCAGATGCGCGACATAGCGCTGGAAGTACCATTGCGTGCGTTCGCGGTTGCTCGGCGCCGGCAGCGCCGCCACGCGGCACACGCGCGGGTTCAGGCGCTGCGTGATGCGCTTGATCGCGCCGCCCTTGCCCGCCGCGTCGCGCCCCTCGAAAATCACGACGAGCCGGTGCCCCGTGTTCACGACCCAGTCCTGCAGCTTCACGAGCTCGCCCTGCAGCCGGAACAGCTCGCGGAAATACTGCTTGCGCGCTTCGCGGCGCTCCGGCGAGAACAGCAGATCCTCGTTGTCATCGAAGCGGCGGTCGTCGAGCTCCATCTCGAGTTCTTCGTCGTACGCGTCGACGAGGTCTTCCTCGAAACGGCGCTGGCGCGACTCGAGCGATGCCGAATCGGTGAAGTTGTCGGTCTCGGTGCGGGAATCGTTATCGCCCATGGGGGCCTCCTTCCTTCAATTGACGCAGCCAAACTCCACCATTATCCCAGCGTCTCGCGTCAAATTGATGAAAAAGGGGCCGATCCGCCCCTCACAAGCGGAATCCGAGCCGCACCGGGTTCGCGGAAATATCGAAGGTATTGGACGCCAGCCTCCGGTTCGGCGGGCTGACGTCGGGCCTGATCCTCGTGCGCAACGGAAAAAGCCGGGCACGTGATCGAGCAGTACCCCCACCCGCCTCGGTCACTGAATAATCCGCGTGACCCCGCGTCCGCGCGGATCGGCCATCGCCTCCGGCGTCTTGCCGTCGATCTTGATCACCTGGATGTCGCCGCTGAAGTCCTGTCCCTTCAGCGTATAGCCGCGCGCCTCGATCTGCTTCGCGAGTTCGCCTTCGATCGGGTGGTACGGCTCCCAGAAGATCGTGTTCGGCGGCAGCAGTTGATGGTGGAAACGCATCGCGCCCACAGCCTCCTTCAACGGCATCCCGAAATCGTAGATGTTGTTGATCACCTGGAAGATCGACGTGAAGATCCGCGAGCCGCCCGGCGTGCCGATCACGAGCGACACCTTGCCGTCCTTCGTCATGATCGTCGGCGACATCGACGACAGCGGTCGTTTCTTCGGCTCGATTGCATTCGCATCGCTGCCGACCACGCCGAACATGTTCGCGACGCCCGGCTTCGCGGAGAAGTCGTCCATCTCGTCGTTCAGCACGATGCCGGTGCCGTCGGCGATCACGCCCGAGCCGAAGTAGCCGTTGATCGTGTACGTGTTCGACACCGCGTTGCCCCACTTGTCGACGACCGAGAAGTGCGTCGTTTCCGCCTTCTCCGGCATCGACGTGCCGAGGCCCGGCTGCACGCTCTTCGTGTCGGCGATCTGCGTCGGGCTCACTTCGGCCGCGCGCCTCGCGATGTACGCGTCGTCGGTCAACTGCGCGACCGGCACCTTGTAGAAGTCGGGGTCGCCGAGATACTGCGCGCGATCGGCGAACACGCGCTTCTCGATTTCCGCGACCAGGTGGACATATTGCGGCGAGTTAAGCTTCACGCCCTCGAAGTCCTGCTTGAGGTCGGCCTTCATCTTCAGCAGTTGCACGAGGCCGATGCCGCCCGAGCTCGGCGGCGGCGCGGTGATCACGTCATAGCCGTTCCACTTCGCCTGCACCGGCTGGCGCCACACCGCACGGTATTGCGCGAGATCCTCGGTCGTGATCAGCCCGTCGCCGTCGCCGGTCTTCATCGACGCGGCGATCAACCGGGCCGTCTTGCCCTTGTAGAAGCCGTTCGCGCCGTCGTTCGCGATCCGCGCGAGCACGTCGGCGAGATCGGGTTGCTTGAAGTTCGTGCCGGCCTTCATCGTGGAGAAGTACTTGTCGAAGTTGGTCTTGCCGCCGAACTCCTTCGACGCGTCGACGCCGCGCTGCGCAAGCTGCTCGTCGACGACGAAGCCGTCGCGCGCATAGCGGATCGCCGGCGCGAGCACCTGCTTCCACTTCAGCTTGCCGAAGCGCTTCTGCGCTTCCCACATGCCCGACACCGTGCCCGGCACGCCGGCCGCGCGCGGCCCGTACAGGCTCATGCCCTTGACGACATTGCCGTCCTTGTCGAGATACATGTCCTTTGTCGCGGCGAGCGGCGCGCGCTCGCGATAGTCGATGAAGTACGGCTTGCCGTCCTTGTAGATCGTCATGAAGCCGCCGCCGCCGATGTTGCCGGCCTCCGGATACGTGACGGCGAGCGTGAACGCGATCGCGACGGCCGCGTCGATCGCGTTGCCGCCTTCCTTGAAGATCTGCTCCGCGGCGTCCGCGCTGTACTTGTCGGCCACCGCGACCGCCGCGCTCGTCAGGACCGCCGGCTGCGGCCCCTTCGCATAGGCCGGCGCATTCGGCAGGAAGCCGATGCCGGCCACCGTCGCGAGCACGACCGCGGATGATTTGAAACGATTCAGCGTAGTCATTGCATGTCCCCCATGGATCTCCGGCGAGCTGGAATAAGCCCCTGATCCGCTTATAGCCGCTGGCACGCGGTCGGTCCCATGCCGTTTTCGTAGTAAATAAATGCGCCGGGACGGAAAGCCCCGCCGATCACTACGAATCATCGCGAATCCTGTGCGCTCGACCACACGGCGGAGCAAAAAGCGGGCCGGCGGATCGGTCGAAATTGCATGCGGCGAATTCGACGCACATCGCGCAATCGGAAAATCACGGCACGCGGCGCTTGCGCGGTGCCGTGCATGCAAAAAAACCGCGATCGGACCGCCCGCTGCGCGGGCCGATCTGAGAAGATAGCGCCCCGCTTTCGCGGCCGATCGTTCCCGTTCGTCTGCCGTTGCTTCACGCTTTTTCGTCTCGTTTCCTATGGCATCACACAATGCGCATCACGCGTCCGGCTTCGCGGCCGGCGTCGCCGCCGCCGTCCTCGTCGCGCAAACCGGCGCGACCGGCCCCTGGCACGCGGGCCTGCTCGCCGCGTTCGCGGCCGGCGTCGCGGGCGGCACCGCGCCCGACTGGCTCGAAGTCGCGTGGTGGACCCGCAAGCGCCGCTTGTGGATCACGCACCGCACCGTCACGCACTGGGGCATCGGCTGGATCGCGCTGCTCGCGCTCGGATGGCACGGGCTCACGCATCATCCGCATCCGCTGTGGGCCGCGCCGCTGTTCGGCTTCGCGTGCGGCGGCGTGATGCACCTGCTCGCCGACTGGCCGAATCCGCTCGGCGTGCCGTGGATCTGGCGGCGCCATTCGCTGAACCTGTGGAACAGCGGACATTGCGACCTGATCGTCGTGGCCGCCGCATGGGGCGGCACGCTGTGGCTCGCGCAATCGCTGTGGACGCGCGCCCCATTCCTCGAACACTGGCTCGGCTGGCTGCATCGCGTGTAGTCGCGCGTAATCGCATGCAGTTTCGCGTGGCCGCGAATCGAGCCGCGCAACCGCCCGACGCACGTCGAACACGACGTCCTCCTCTCGCCGATCCGGCACCCGCGACCCGACGGGTGCCGTTCCGCGCGCTCGCCCGTTGAAATGCCGGCATCGCACCTCATCTGAATCTCCGACGCGCGCGTTCTCCCGCCCGCGGTGTCCGGCACGCGCACGCGACGTCTGGCACACTGACGATTCGCGCGCCGCCCACGCGCTCGCACCCCAATTCAACGCTCCGATGGACGTCACAGCCACCCGCCCCGCCAACGCGCTCGACGTGTTCCACCCGGCCGTCGCCGCGTGGTTCCGCCGTGCGTTTGCCGCGCCGACCGGCGCGCAGGCGCTCGCGTGGCCGCACATCAAGGCCGGGCGGTCGACGCTCGTCGCCGCGCCGACCGGCTCCGGCAAGACGCTCACCGGGTTTCTGTGCGCGGTCGACGATCTCGTGCGCGATGCGCTCGCGCACGACGGCGCGCTGCCCGACGCGACGCTCGTCGTCTATGTGTCGCCGCTGAAGGCGCTGTCGAACGACATCCACGTGAACCTCGACGCGCCGCTCGCCGGCATCGCCGAATCACTCGCGCAACTGGGCCTGCCGGTGCCGGCGATCCGCACCGCCGTGCGCACCGGCGACACCACGCAGGCCGAACGCGCCGCGCTGCGCAAACGCGCACCGCACATTCTCGTGACGACGCCGGAGTCGCTATACGTGCTGCTGTCATCCACGTCGGGGCGGCAAATGCTGTCCAACGTGCGTTCGGTGATCGTCGACGAGATCCACGCACTGGCATCGTCCAAGCGCGGCAGCCACCTCGCGCTGTCGCTCGAACGCCTCGACGCGTTGACGGGTCGTGCGCTGCCGCGCATCGGGTTGTCGGCCACGCAGAAACCGATCGACGCGGTCGCGCGCTTCCTGGTCGGCGGTCCGGCCGACGCGCCGCGCGACTGCACGATCGTCGACACGGGTCACACGCGCGAACGCGACCTCGCGCTCGAGCTGCCGAACGTGCCGCTCGAACCGGTGATGGCAACCGACGTGTGGGAGCAGGTGTACGACCGGATCGCCGCGCTCGCCGCCGCGCACCGCACGACGCTCGTGTTCGTGAATACGCGGCGCACCGCGGAGCGCATGGCGCGCCATCTCGCCGACCGTCTCGGCAAGGACGCGATCGCGGCGCATCACGGCAGTCTTGCGAAGGAGCATCGCTTCGAAGCCGAACAGCGGCTCAAGCGCGGCGAATTGAAACTGCTCGTCGCGACCGCGTCGCTCGAACTCGGCATCGACATCGGCGACGTCGATCTCGTGTGCCAGGTCGGTTCGCCGCGCGGGATCGCGCCGTTCCTGCAGCGCGTCGGCCGCTCGGGGCACCATGTCGGCGGCGTGCCGAAGGGCCGCCTGTTCCCGCTGTCGCGCGACGAGCTGGTCGAATGCGCGGCGCTGCTCGACTGCGTGCAACGCGGCGAGCTCGATGCGTTGCGGATTCCCGAAGCGCCGCTCGACGTGCTCGCACAGCAGATCGTCGCCGAAGTCGCCTGCGCGGAATGGGAGGAGGACGCGCTGTACGCGAGCTTCACGCGCGCGGCGCCGTACGCGAGCCTGTCGCGCGAACGCTTCGACGACGTGATGAAGATGCTCGCCGAAGGCTTCACGAGCCGCCGCGGCGTGCGCGGTGCGTACCTGCATCGCGACGTGGTCGGCGGCACGGTGCGCGGGCGCCGCAACGCGATGATGACCGCGACGACATCGGGCGGCACCATTCCCGACATGGCCGATTACGCGGTGCTGCTGGAGCCCCAGGGCATCCAGGTCGGCACCGTCAACGAGGATTTCGCGATCGAGAGCCTCGCGGGCGACGTGTTCCAGCTCGGCAACCAGTCGTACCGGATCATTCGCGTGGAAACGGGCCGCGTGCGTGTCGAGGACGCGCAAGGCCAGTCGCCGAACATTCCGTTCTGGCTCGGCGAGGCACCCGGGCGCAGCGACGAGCTGTCGGCAGCGGTCGGCCGACTGCGCGCGCGGCTCGACGGGCTGTTCGCCGAGGGCGATCGGCACACGGAGGCCGGCGGACGCAAGCACGCGAGCGGCGCCTCAGCCGGCAAGACGGGCACGCGCGGCAACGCCGGGCAGGCGGCGGAAGCCCGTGCCGCCACCGATTCGCGCGACGACGCCGTCGGCACCGCGATCGGCCCGGCCGAAAGCCGCCTCGCGCCGGCGCTGCGCTGGCTCGTCGACGATCTTCATTTGTCGCCCGATGCGGCCCGCCAGATCGCAGACTATCTCGCCCGCACGCGCGCCGCGCTCGGCGCACTGCCGACCCAGGACACGCTCGTGATGGAGCGCTTCTTCGACGAATCGGGCGGCACGCAACTGGTGATCCATTCGCCGTTCGGCAGCCGCATCAACCGTGCGTGGGGGCTCGCGCTGCGCAAGCGTTTCTGCCGCAGTTTCAACTTCGAGCTGCAGGCCGCCGCGACCGACGACGCGATCATTCTGTCGCTGTCGCTCGCGCACAGCTTCGCGCTCGACGAAGTGTGGCGCTACCTGCGCTCGGCCAGCGCGGAGCACGTGCTGGTCCAGGCACTGCTCGACGCGCCGATGTTCGGCGTGCGCTGGCGCTGGAACGCGACGACCGCGCTCGCGCTGCCGCGCTTCACCGGCGGCCGGCGCACCGCGCCGCAGTTGCAGCGGATGAAGAGCGAGGACCTGCTCGCGACCGTGTTCCCCGACCAGGTCGCGTGCCTCGAGAACATCGTCGGCGAACGCGAGATCCCACATCATCCGCTCGTCGACCAGACGCTCGACGATTGTCTGCACGACGCGATGGATACCGACGGCTGGCTCGCGCTGCTGCGCCGGATCGAAAGCGGCGCGATCGAGCTGATCGCGCGCGACCTGCCCGCACCGTCGCCGCTGGCGGCCGAGATCCTGAACGCGAAGCCCTATGCGTTCCTCGACGACGCGCCGCTCGAGGAGCGCCGCACGCAGGCCGTGCAGTCGCGCCGCTGGAGCGATCCCGAATCGGCCGACGATCTCGGCGCGCTCGACGCCGACGCGATCGACGCGGTGCGCGACGAGGCATGGCCGCTCGTGCGCGATGCCGACGAAATGCACGATGCACTGCTCACGCTCGCCTGCGTCGCCGACAGCGAAGCGCATGCGCACGACGGCTGGCCCGAGCGGCTCGCGGAACTGGCCGAACGCCGCCGCGCGACGAAGCTCGTCACGTCGGACGGCGCCGCGCTGTGGGTGCCGGTCGAACGGCTGGTCTGCATGCGCGCGCTGCACCCCGACGCACGCGTCGCGCCCGCGCTGAAGGTGCCCGCTGCCTGCGCGCAGCCATGGGAAGTCGATGCCGCGCTCGTCGACGTGATCCGTGCGCGGCTCACCGGCTTCGGGCCGCTGACGCTCGACGCGATCGCGCAGCCGCTCGGCCTGCCGTCCGCGACGATCGCGACCGCGCTCGCGGCACTGGAGCGCGAAGGCTACGTGATGCGCGGCCGCTTCACGCCGGGCGCGACGACCGACGAATGGTGCGAACGTCACCTGCTCGCGCGCATTCATCGCTACACGGTCAAGCGGCTGCGCCGCGAGATCGAACCGGTCGAGCGCGCCGATTTCATGCGCTTCCTGTTCCACTGGCAGCACCTGACGCCCGACACGCGCGGCACGGGCCGCGACGCGCTCGCGGCCGTCGTCGAGCAGCTCGAAGGCTACGAAGCCGCGGCGAGCGCATGGGAAGACGCGCTGCTGCCCGCGCGCCTGACCGACTACACGGCAGGCGGCCTCGACGAGCTGTGCCGCTCGGGCAAGCTCGTGTGGACCCGCATCGGCGCGCCGGCCCGCGCGGCCGGCACCCCCGTGAAAACGACGCCGGTCGTGCTGCTGCCGCGCCGCCACCTCGGCGCATGGCAGGCGCTGCGCGACCCGGACGCGCAACCGGCGCTGTCCGCACGCGCGACCCAGGTGCGTGACGCACTCGCCGCGCATGGTGCGATGTTCTTCGACGCGTTGCTCGACGAACTGCACATGCTGCCCGTCGAACTCGAACAGGCGCTCGGCGAACTCGTGTCGGCCGGCCTCGTGAATGCGGACAGCTTCGCCGGACTGCGCGCGCTGCTGAAGCCCGCGGTCAAGCGCAGCGCGACGTATGCGCCGCGCACGCGGCGCGGCGGCGCGCTGATCGGCGGAATGGACGACGCCGGTCGCTGGGCGCTCGTGCAACGCGCTTCGGCACCGGACGATGCACCCGCACGAAAGCGTGGCCCGGCCGCGACCGATCCCGACGCACTCGAACATATCGTCTGGACGCTGCTGCGCCGCTATGGCGTGGTGTTCTGGCGGCTGCTCGAACGCGAGGCCGACTGGCTGCCGAGCTGGCGCGAACTCGTGCGCGTGCTGCAACGTCTCGAAGCGCGCGGCGAGATTCGCGGCGGACGCTTCGCCGCGGGGCTTGCGGGTGAGCAGTTCGCGCTGCCGGAAGCCATCCCGATCCTGCGCGAACTGCGTCGCCAACCCGGCGACGGCCAGTACGTGTGCGTGACGGGCGCCGATCCGCTGAACCTGGCCGGCACGTTGTTGCCCGGCGACAAGGTGCCGGCGCTGGCCGGCAATCGCGTGCTGTTCCGCGACGGCGTGCCGGTCGCGTCGCTCGTATCGGGCACGTTCCACTACGTGCCCGAGCTGCCGCCCGCTGTACGCGAGGATGCGCGGCTGCGGCTCGCACGCCGCTACTGACATCGGCTGACACGCGGCACGTCGCGGACTACTGAACGCCGCGCCGCATCGCCGCGCCCGTTCGGGTAGCATCGAGCGATTCACCGCGCGGCCGTCCGCGCGCAGAACAAGCCTTCCGGAGACTGCCCTTCATGTCCTCGCATGCCGATTCGCCCGCCGCTCATCACGCGGGCTCGCTGACGATTTTCCAGGGCGCCGCGCTGTATATCGGCGCGGTGCTCGGCACCGGCGTCATCGCGTTGCCCGCGCTCGCCGCCGAGGTCGCTGGCCCGGCGTCGCTGCTTGCGTGGGCCGCGCTCGTCGTGCTGTCGGGGCCGCTTGCGGCCACCTTCGCCGCACTCGGCGCGCGCTATCCGGACGCGGGCGGCGTATCGACCTACGCGCGACGCGCGTTCGGGCCCAAGGCCGCGGCGATCGTCGGCTGGTGTTTCTATTTCGCGGTGCCGGCCGGTGCGCCGGCCGCCGCGATGTTCGGTGGCGCGTACGTCGCGGCCGTCACGGGCGGCGGGCATACGACGGTCATCGTCACGGCTGCCGCGCTGATCGCGACGGTGTCGGCCGCGAATGCGTTCGGCGTCACGGTGTCGGGCCGCATGCAGCTCGTGCTGTCGGCGCTGCTCGTCGCGCTGCTGCTGGCCGCCGTGCTCGCCTCCGCGCCACATGCGCGCCCGGCGAACCTGCATCCGTTCGCGCCGCACGGGTGGCTCGCGGTCGGCCAGGCTGCCGCACTGCTCGTGTGGAGCTTCGCGGGCTGGGAAGCGATCACGCACCTCGCGGCCGAATTTCGCCGGCCCGCGCACGACATGCCGCGCTCGGCCGGCATCGCTGTCGTGGTCGTCGGCTTCCTGTATTTGTCGGTCGCGGCCGCGAGCGTGACGGTGCTCGGGCCGTCGGCCGGCGCGTCCGGTGCGCCGCTTGCGGAACTGATCGCGGGCGGCATCGGCGGTCATGCGCAGGTGCTGGCGGCCGCGGCCGCGCTGCTGCTCACGCTCGGCACGATGAATGCGTATTTCGCGGGCGCGGCCAAGCTCGGCGCGGCGCTCGGGCGCGATGGCGCACTGCCTGCATGGCTCGCGCAAGGCAGCCAGGTCGGCGGCGTGCCGCGCCGCAGCCTCGGCGTGATCGCGATGCTGGCGGCCGTCGCGCTGGCCGCGACGACGCTCTCGGACGTCGGGCCGAAGCCGCTCGTGCTCGTCACGTCCGGATGCTTCGTGATGGTGTACGGCCTCGGCGCGGCCGCCGCGCTGAAACTGCTGCCGCGCGGTGGCATCGCGTATCGCTGCGCGTGGATTTCGCTGGTCGCCGTCGCCGGGCTGTTCCTGACGACCGGATGGTATTTCCTGTGCCCGCTGCTGCTCGCGGGCGGTGCGCTGCTGTATCTGCGGATAGCCGGGCAGCGCGCGTGATCGCTTGCCGGTGCCCGTGTGCGGACGAGCGCGCGCCCGTTCGCCGCGATGCACCGGCCACACACTGCTTCGCCCGGTGCGTCAGGCCGGCACGAGCTCGAAGCTGAGCCGCTTGCCGAGCGCGGTGGCGGCGCTCGCGAGCGTCGCGAGCGTGAGGCTCGTATCGGTTTCGTCGAGCAGCCGGTTGAGTGCGGCGCGGCTGGTCTTCATCCGCGCGGCCATCGCGGTTTTCGTGATGTGCTGCGCCTTCATTTCCTGCCCGATCTGCCACGCGATCACGCGCTTGATCGCGGTGGCGGTGGCCGCTTCGAGGTGCCCTTCCTCCTCGAGGAATGTGTCGAAGTCGCTGCCGATATGCGGATTGTTCGTGGTCGTCATGGGTACTCCAGTGCATGGCGTTGCCGGCCGGCACATCGCCGATCGCATGTGGCGGCGCAGCCGGGGGAATTCAGATGGCGCGCGTCAGCGCTTTCAGCCGCGCGACGGTCACATCGAGATCGTCGGACGGCGTGGCCTGCGACTGCTTGAAGAACGCATGCAGCAGCACCATCGTGTCGCCGACGATCGTGAACAGCACGCGCGCGCTTCGCCGCGGCAGCATCACGCGGATTTCCCAAAGATCCGCAGACATCTTCCGGACCAGCGGCATGCCGAGCGGCCAGCCGAGCTGAACGGTCTTGATCTCTTCGCCGATCACCCTGCGCTCGACCTGCCCGAGCGCCTGCAGCCATTCGCGCACCGGCTCGTTACCACGCGCGGTGCGGAAGAACCGCACGCCGAGCGTGATCTGAATCTGCTGTCTCGCCATCGTCGTGTCATCAATCGTATCAAAAACGGTACGATATGCCAAGCATGACGAGGCTCGCTACTGACCGAACGGCTAACGAATGGAGGTGAAAGAACGGCGGCCGGACACCGCCCGCCCACGCCCTGCCCGGCGGCTCAACGCGCGCCGCGGGGCGTGCGACGGGTGGGCGCATCGCCGAACCGCGCCTGCGCGATCTCGCGCACGGCGTCGATCAACGTCCGGGCGACGGGCGACGGTTGCGCGTCGGTGCGCAGCACGAGCCCGACCGGCTCGTCGGTGCCCGCGGACGGCAGCGGGAGCCGCGCGAGTGCACCGGCCGACAGGTCGGATTCGGCCGCATAGAGCGGCACGAACCACACGGCGTCGTTCTCGAGCGCAAGCGCACGCGCGACCGACACCGACAGCACCTCGATGAACGAATCCAGCGGCGGCGCGCCGCACGCGCCGAGCAGTTGCTCGGCCGACTGGCGGATCAGCGTGCCGAACGGCGGCAGCACAACCGGGTAGCGCGCGAGTTCGACAGCCGGCGTGGCGCTCGTCAGCAGCGGATGGCCCGCGCGCACGACTGCGACGAGCGGTTCGTTGTACAGCTGCTCGAACGCGAGGCCGATCATCCGCTCCGGCTCCGACAGGCGCCCGATCGCGCATTCGATCGTCCCGGCCTTCAGGCGCTCCAGCAGCTCGGCGTTCGCGGCCGTCGCGATCCGCACCACGATGCGCGGCCAGCGTGCGGTCAGCGCCTTCATCAGCGCGGGCGCGAGCGATGCCGCAACCGTCGGCAGCATGCCGATTTCGAGCGTCGCCGCCGCCGCGCCGCCCTCGCGCGCGAGCAGCCCGACGCCCTGCCGCAGCGCCAGCACGCACGCGTTCGCATGCGGGATGAACAGTTGCGCTTCGCGGGTCGGCTGCGCGCCGTGACGCCCCCGTTCGAACAACTTCACGCCGAGGATCGACTCCAGTTCGGCGATCGTCTTCGACACGGCCGGCTGCGTGATCGACAGGCTTTCGGCCGCCTTCTGCACGCCGCCCAGTTGCGCGACCGCGAGAAAACACTGCAGATGCCGGAACTTGACGCGGCCGTCGGCGATACGGTTATTCATAACGGACAGTTATGCGAGTGACAATGAATTGCCATTTTGCATAACTTTCCGGAAAGGCCCAAGCATTCGGCGCGGTGTCATGCATGACGCCGCAGCGCGTGGAATCCGGTCGGCTCCCAGATCCGTTTCGCGATCAGCAGCGCCGTGCCGCGCTTCTGCCCGAGCGGCGCCGACGACGACTCCGCATGCAGCGCCGCCGCCTTGCTGCCGAGCCGCCGCAGTTCCTGCTCGAGTTCCGCGGCGGCCGCGTCCGTCAGCATCCCTTGCGAGAACGTCATCGTCTCGCCCGGGCCGTCGAAGCGGCTGCCGAGAAAGTCGTCGAGCACGTGCGCATGGAAATAGCGGCGGATCGGCCCGCCCGGCAGCCAGTCGAAATCGCGCGCGACGCGCACGCGAATCCGGTCGCCCGGGAGCAGCGCGATCACGTTCATCCGGTCGAGCATCAGCAGGTATTTGACGCACTCGGCCTGCGTCACGCGATAGGCGGACACGATGTCCTGCACGGTCCAGTAGTTGATCGCGCAGACGGCGACGAGCAGCAGCTTCTCGTCCGACACGAGCAGCGCCTCCTGCTGCTCGGTCAGCACGCGCAATCGCGGCGCGGATGCCGACGCCTCCTGCACGAGCTCGGCGAGCGTGTAGCCGAGCAATTGCGCGATTTCCGCGACACGCTCCAGCGTGAAGCGGCCGCTCGCGAACAGCCGCTTCACGCTCGTCTCGGACACGTCGAGCGCACGCGCGACGTCGCGGTAGGTCATCCCCTGCGCCTTCAGCTGGCGCTTCAGCGTTTCGATGAGTTGGGCGGTCTCGGTCATGTTGGTATCGAAAAATGATGCTAATGGTCGGATATTAGGCTACTCGCGCATCCGAACAAGCACTTTTGGATACTCGTCTGCATAATCCGCTCCGTCCTGTCACGCACCGACGGAGCCGCGATGAACACCCGAACCGACACCCATTCCTTCGATCCGCAGCATGCTGCTCGGCGCGATGCCCGCGACACCGATCGCACGCTGCCGCTCGCCACGATGCGCACGCTGGCCGCCGGCGCGCACGTCGGGGATCTCGTGTTCATCCGCGTACCGGCCGGCGCGTCCCGCGCCGCCGCAGGCAGCGTGGACGCGTGGGCCGGTCGCTTCGGCATCGTCGTCGATACGTCGGGCGACGAGCCGCTGATCGCCGAGCCCTCGTTTGCGCGGACGAAGCTCACGCCGCTGTCGCGCTTCGTCGCCCGCGCCGACGGCGGCCGCATCGCGCTGGCCCGCCGCGTCGCGGCACCGAACGCCAACGCGCAGCGCAACGCGCACGCGCTGGCCGAACAGCGGATCGACGCGCTGCTCGGCAGCCGCGTCAAGCTGCTGGCGCAGCGCGGGTTCTGCGCGAGCTACGTGACCGACGTGCTCGGCGCCGACCGCGCCGTGACACCGGCCGCGCTGCTGCGCAGCGGCACGCTGTCGCTCGAATTCGACGGGATCGTCTTCGATCCCGCCCGACCGTAACGACGAAGGACGAACGACGGGCATGCTCGGGGAGACCGGATAACAACAACAACGAAACACAATAAAGCAGCGACGGGCTGGCTGGAGGGCCGTGCACGGAGTCGTCGCCGACGACGCGAAGCCCGATCGCTTTTTCCGCCGGACAGGCCGCCTGTCCGGCGGACTTTCATTGGCGCCGCAAAATATAACGAATGGTTATGCAATTCGCGAAAAAAGGTCATTTTTCATAACTTTCCGGCTTGGCTAAAGTCTTGCCATCCACTTCGCGAAATACCTATCAGGAGACGCCCGATGGATTCCCCCACGATCCTCACGCCGCGCGACTGGCCGTCGCATCCCGCGTATGTCCACCCCGAGTACCGTTCGTCGGTGAAGCGCGGCCCGACGCGCCCGATGATCCCGTTGAAGGAAAAGCTGCGCGACCAGTTCGCCCCCGTCTACGGCGCCGAGGATCTCGGCGCGCTCGACCACGACCTGACGAAGAACGCCGTGAAGAACGGCGAGCCGCTCGGCGAGCGCATCGTCGTCACCGGCCGCGTGCTCGACGAAGGCGGCAAGCCCGTGCGCAACACGCTCGTCGAGGTATGGCAGGCGAACGCGGCCGGCCGCTACGTGCACAAGGTCGACCAGCACGACGCGCCGCTCGACCCGAACTTCCTCGGCGCCGGCCGCTGCATGACCGACGCCGAAGGCCGCTACCGCTTCCTGACGATCAAGCCCGGCGCCTATCCGTGGGGCAACCATCCGAACGCGTGGCGCCCGAATCACATCCACTTCTCGCTGTTCGGCGACTACTTCGGCTCGCGCCTCGTCACGCAGATGTACTTCCCCGGCGACCCGCTGCTCGCGTACGACCCGATCTTCCAGGGCACGCCGGAAGCGGCGCGCGACCGCCTGATCTCGCGCTTCTCGATGGACATCACCGAAGAAGGCTATGCGCTCGGCTACGAATTCGACATCGTGCTGCGCGGCCGCGACGCTACCCCGATGGAGCGCTGAACCATGACGACGCTGAAGCAAACCCCTTCGCAGACGGTCGGCCCGTACTTCGCGTACGGCCTGTGCCCGCAGCAATACAACTACGATCTGAAGAGTCTGTTCACGCCGACGATCGCCACGCCGGACGCCGACGGTGAGCACGTGCTGCTGGTCGGACAGGTGTTCGACGGCGACGGCAACGTCGTCAGCGACGCGGTGCTCGAATTCACGCAGGTGGACGCGGCGGGCCGCTTTCCCGCGTCGCGTGACGACATCGCGAAGTCCGGTTTCACGGGCTTCGCCCGCGTCGGCACGGGCACCGATGCGCAGCACCGCTTCGTCGTATCGACGGTGAAGCCGGGCCGCATCGCCGCCGACGAAGCACCGCACGTCAACGTGACCGTGATGATGCGCGGGATCCTGACCCACGCGTTCACCCGCGTGTATTTCGACGACGAAGCTGCCGCGAACGCGGCCGATCCGGTGCTGAACCTGGTGCCGGCCGAACGCCGCGCGACGCTCGTCGCAAAGCGCGACGCGCAACCGGGCCGGCCCGTCGTGTATCGCTTCGACATCCGCATGCAGGGGCCGGACGAAACCGTGTTCTTCGACGTGTGACGCGGAGCCGGCGCCGGCCGGCTGCTCACACCGAACCGCCGCGTGGCGCGATACCAACAGGTATCGCGTCGCGCGGCGGTTTTCGTTTTCGCGCGCCGACATTCGATGCCGTGCCGCAGCATGTCCGGTCGGGATCGCCGACGTCCGTCGCTGGCTCCTTCAGACCCCGAAATCGAACGCACGATTAAAACGCATGCTGCGATTGCACATAAATCGTGGGGGCCGCGCAATATCGTTTGCGCGTTATGCGGCGTATGCTTTGCTATCCGCAGCCCGCCGAGGGAATTAAATCTGAACAAGCAACAATTTCACGATTCGATGCACGAACACGTCCCGCTGGCTGTCGCGCATTTTTTCTGACCGAGTGCCTTTAAGCGCGTCTGACCGAAACCTGGCAGGCGCGTTTTTTTCGTCCGTGACCGAAGCGTGGCACCGCGCCCGCCAGCGTATCCGTTCCGGCTAGCGGCGCGCCTCCAGATACCGGCTCGGCGTTTCGCCGAGGATGCGGCGAAACGCCGACGTAAAGGCGCTCGCACTCGCATATCCGAGCTCGAGCGCGACGCGCGTCACCGGCTGCCCGTCGCTCAGCCGTGTGATCGCCGCCAGCATGCAGACCTGCTGACGCCACGCGGCAAAACTCACGCCGGTCTGCGCGCGGAACAGCCGTGTAAACGTGCGCCGGCTCACGCCCGCATCGGTCGCCACCTGGTCGAGATCGGCCGCGATCGACGGCGACGCGAACAGATGCCGGCAGATCTTCGCGAGGCGCGCATCGCTCGGCAGCGGCGCGTGCAGCGACAGCCGCGGCATCGTCGCGATTTCCGCGATCAGCAGTGCCATCAGCTTGCCTGCCCGGCTGTCGACGTCGTACATCGCCGGCAGGTCGATCGCATCGTCGATCAGTTGCCGCAACAGCGGCGACATGCCGTATACGCCACACTGGTCCGACAGCCCCGCGGCCCGGGCCGCGTCGTCGGACACGAACGCGGTGAGCATCGTGACCGGCCCCGTCATCGTCATTTCGTGCCGCACGCCGGCCGGCACCCAGCACGCGCGCTGCGGCGGCACCAGCCAGCGGCCGTGCGGCGTCGACACGCCGATCGTACCGCGCGACACGAACGCGAACTTCCCGCGTCCGTGCGCGTGTTCCGGAAACGTCGTGCCCGCCGCGTAGTCGTTGGCGGTCGCCACGACGCTACGCGGAATATGTTCGTAGGGATCCAGCAGCGTGTTTCTCAAGGCCCGAATTCCATCATGAAGGAACCGATAGCGAAGGCGGGTCACCTTCGATCGGTCTACGATCCGCTCCACGCTTGCGCGACCGGACGGCCGCACGACCCGACGGCCGAAACGGCCGGATAGCGACTTCATCGGAGCGGAGATGTCCAATACGTTTCATCTCGCGGTGCGTGGGCCGACACGGATTTCAGCGATGAGATCGCGGTCCGGCATCCGGTCGGCACGCATCACCGCAGCATGAACGACATGGCCGACAGGCTGTTCAGCGTGCGCACCACGTGCTCCACCGACGGCCCGTCGAAGCGCAGCGTCACCGCATCGACCCGCTCGAGCGACGGCAGCACGCAAAACAGATCGGCGAGCGCGGCCGTCTGCACGCGCAGCGTGCAAGCGGCCGGCGCGGGCCGATGCGCACCCGCGCGCCAGCCGGACGACAGCGCGTGCGCGACCGTTTCGCGTGCGGCGGTCGCGATGCGCGCGCAGGACGCTGCCGGCGTGAGCGTGTCGCCGCTTGATGCGCCGCCGGCCGTCTTGACCGTCTCGAAACGCGCGTCCGGAAACAGCGGCCGGGTTTCCTCGGCGAACACGTCGTCGCCCGACGCCAGCGCGACATGCGCACCGTATTCGCGCGCCAGCGCGCCGTACAGCCCGGCTTCGCCGAGCTCGACGCCATTCAGCCACACCTGCGTGAACGCGAAGCCGTTGATGGTGTGCGCAAGCACGCCGCGTGTCTGCGATTTCGCGTGAAAGCCGATCATGAACACGAGGTCGGGCTGCTGTTCGAGGCCCGCCATCATCCCCAGCGTACGCGGCTTGCCGAGCACAACGCGGGCACGGGCATCGAGTCCGTCGGGCAGCAGATTGCGGAAGCCGCCATGCGAATCGTTGACCCAGACGGCCTGCGCGCCGCCGGCGAACGCGCCTTCGATCGCCGCGTTCGCCTCGGCGGTCATCCAGCGGCGCGCGCGTTCGTATTCCGGATTGCCGGCACGCGTCTGCTCGATGGCGAACACGCCGGCGACACCCTCGATGTCGGTCGAGATCAGAATCTTCATGAATGGATCGGACGTCCTTCGTTGTCTTCGTTGAATAACCGATCGAGATCGGGCACCGCGTCGCGCAGCGATTGCCGCACGTGGCCGTCACGCCCGGTCACGGTCACGGCCTGCAGCAGCGCGTCGGCGATCGCGTGTTCGACGCTCTCGGCCGCGGCCATGAACAGCGGATCGAGCGCCGCATCGGCCACGAGGGCCGGCAGCGCGACGGTCGATGCATCGTGCGCGATCGTGTATGCGGTCGAAAAAGCGAGCGCGATGTCGCCGCTGCCATGCCCGTAGACCGAGCCGGTGCGAGCAAGCCCGGCGCCCGCGCGACGGGCGAGCCGCGACAGTTGCCGCGCGTCGAGCGGCGCATCGGTCGCCAGCAGCAGGATGATCGACCCTTGCTCCGGCGCCACCGCCTGCGCGTTCGCGGCGGCACGCCGCTGCGCGACGACGCGCCCGAGCGGCACGCCGCCGAGCGTCAGCATCGGCAGACGGCCGAAATTCGCGAGCACCAGCGCGCCGACCGTGTACGGCCTGCCGGCCGCGACGGCCACGCGCGACGCGGAGCCGATCCCGCCCTTCAGGTCGAAACACGACATCCCGCGCCCGGCGCCCACCGCGCCACGCGCGAAATCTCGCGACGCGGTGTTGCAGGCTTCGTCGTAATGCGCGGCCGTCACCGCGAACGCCTGGATGTCGTTCAGATAGCCGTCGTTGCATTCGAACACGAGCGGGTTGACGGTCGACCAGTCGCGGCCGATGTGCGGATTCTTCGCGATCGCCGCGCGGATCTGCGCCTGTGCGACCGCGCCGACGCCGAACGTGTTGGTCAATGCGATCGGCGTGTCGAGCGTGCCGAGCTCGTCGACCTGCACGAGCCCGACGCTCTTGCCGAAGCCGTTGATCACGGCCGCGCCAGCCGGCACCTTGCTGCGGTAAAGATCGCCCGGATGCGGCTTGACGACGGTGACGCCCGTCTGCACGTCACCGGCATCGAGCGTCGCGTGGCCGACCGTCACGCCCGGCACGTCGGCGATCGTGCCGCGTGGCCCGGCCGGCAGCGTCGTGCTCCACATCGGAACCGCTCGCATCAGCGCCGCTCCAGCTTCGGGTCGAGCGCGTCGCGCAGCCCGTCGCCGAGCAGGTTGAACGCGAGCACCGTCAGGAAGATCGCGAGGCTCGGGAAGATCGCGACGTGCGGCGCGGTCACCATGTCCGCACGCGCCTCGTTGAGCATCGCGCCCCACTCCGGCGTCGGCGGCTGCGCGCCGAGCCCGAGGAACGACAGGCTCGCGGCCGTGATGATCGACGTGCCGATCCGCATCGTGAAGTACACGACGACCGACGACACGGTGCCCGGCAGGATGTGCCGCATGATGATCGTCCAGTCGGACGCGCCGATGCTGCGCGCGGCTTCCACGTAGGTCATGTGCTTGAGCATCAGCGTGTTGCCGCGCACGAGCCGCGCGAACGCCGGAATGC
This sequence comes from Burkholderia sp. BCC1638, assembly GCF_902833195.1. Classification (NCBI taxonomy): domain Bacteria; kingdom Pseudomonadati; phylum Pseudomonadota; class Betaproteobacteria; order Burkholderiales; family Burkholderiaceae; genus Burkholderia; species Burkholderia sp. BCC1638. The sequence goes on along the minus strand of NZ_CADFEC010000001.1, from coordinate 193,129 downwards.
TGAAGATCGCGACCGCGCAGATCACGTTGACCATCCCGTTGCCGAGGATCGCGACCACGCCGATCGCGAGCAGGATCCCCGGGAACGCGAACAGCACGTCGGCCACGCGCATCGTGATGCGGTCCCACCAGCCTTCGTAGTAGCCCGCGAGCAGCCCGAAGAACGTGCCGATGAGCGCGCCGAGCGCGACCGAGAAGAAGCCGGCGGCGAGCGAGATGCGCGTGCCGGTGACGATCCGGCTGAAGATGTCGCGGCCGAGCGAGTCGACGCCGAACCAGTGCACGGCCGACGGCCCCGCGTTCAACGCGTCGTAGTCGAAATAGTTCTCCGGATCGAACGGCACGATGTGCAGGCCGACGAATGCGAGCACGACGAGCGCCAGCACGAAACCGCCGGCGACCAGCGCGACGGTCTGCTTGCGGAACTTGCGCCAGAATTCGCGCCACGGCGTGCGGATCGCGCTCGATGCGGCCGACGCCGCGGGCTGGACAGTCGCGTTCATGCGCGCCTCACTCTCACTTGAACCGGATGGTCGGGTTGATGACCGCGTATAGCACGTCGACGGTCAGGTTGATCAGGATGAATTCGAGCGAGAACAGCAGCACGATCGCCTGGATCACCGGGTAGTCGCGCATCGTCACCGCGTCGACCAGCAGGCGCCCGAGCCCCGGCCAGTTGAACACGGCCTCGACGACGATCGAGCCGCCGAGCAGGAAGCCGAACTGCAGCCCCATCATCGTGACGACCGGGATCATCGCGTTGCGCAGGCAATGCTTGAGCACGACCATCGGCTCGTGCACGCCCTTGGCGCGCGCGGTGCGCACGTAGTCCTCGTTGAGCACCTCGACGAACGACGCACGCGTGAAGCGCGCCATCACGGCCGCGACCGCGGCGCCGAGCGTCAGCGACGGCAGCACGTAGCTCTTCCACGTGCCGTCCGGCACGACGGGCAGCCAGCCGAGCTTCACCGAGAAGATCTCCATCAGCAGCATGCCGAGCGCGAATGCCGGAAACGAGATGCCCGACACCGCGATTGTCATCCCGAGGCGGTCGGGCCAGCGATTGCGCCATACCGCCGACGCGATCCCGATCGCCATTCCGAACGCCGTCGCCCAGACCATGCTGACGAGCGTCAGCAGCAGCGTCGGCATGAAGCGCTCGCCGATCTCGGTCGACACCGGACGCTTGCTGCGCGTCGACATGCCGAAATCGCCGTGCGCGATCTTCACGAAGAAGTTCGCGAACTGCGTCGGAAGCGGCCGGTCGAGCCCGAGATCGGCGCGCACGAGCGCGACCGTCGCGTCGTCGGCTTCCGGGCCGGCCGCGAGCCTCGCCGGATCGCCCGGCAGCAGGTGCACGAACAGGAACACCAGCACCGCGACGATCGCGAGCGTGGGCAGCAGGCCGAACAGGCGTTTGACGAGAAAATTCAGCATGGGGCACCGATCGAATCAGCGCGCCGGCAGCTTGCGCCGCCGGCGCCGCACAACGGGCGAATCGCCGTCATTTCACCGAGATTTCGTCGAAGTTGAACGAGCCGTCCGGCATCACGTACATGCCGTGCAGGCGCTTGCTGCGCGCATAGACGATCTTCTCCTGCACCAGGAAGATCCACGGCGCGTCGGCCCACACCTGCTTCTGCGCGTCGGCGTACAGCGCGGCCTTCTTCGCGTTGTCGGTCGTCTCGAGCGCCTTCGCGAGATCGTCGTCGACGGCGCCGTTCTTGTAGTACGCGGTGTTGTAGAGCTTCGGCGGCGCCGATGCGGACGCGAGCAGCGGCGACAGCGCCCAGTTCGCCTCGCCCGTCGAAGCCGACCAGCCGCTGTAGTACATCCGCACCGGCGCCGTCGCCGGGTCCTGCGCGCTCTCGACCTTCGCGACCCGCTCGCCGGCCTCGAGTGCCTGCACCTGCACCTTCACGCCGACCTGCGCGAGCTGCTGCTGGACGAACTGGATCAGCTTCTGCGCCGTCGAATGGTTGTACGCGGACCAGAGCGTCGACTCGAAGCCGTTCGGATAACCGGCCTCCTTCAGCAGCGCGCGCGCCTTCGCCGGATCGTACGGCCAGGGCCCGAGCTTGGTCGCGTATTCGACGCCCACCGGGGCGACACCCGTCTGCGGGGTCGCATAGCCGGCGAACACGACCTTCGCGAGTGCTTCCTTATTGACCGCGTAGTTCAGCGCTTCACGCACCTTCGGATTGTCGAACGGCTTCTTCTGCGTATTCAGCGAGATGTAGCGCTGGATGATCGACGGCCGCTCGATCAGCTCGACCTTCGGATTGCTCTTCAGGTCGGCAGCCTGCTCGAACGGGATCGTGAACGCGAAATCGGCTTCGCCGGTCTTGAGCAGCGCGGCGCGCGTGTTGTTGTCGACCACCGGCTTCCAGTCGATCGAATCGACCTTCGGATAGCCCTTCTTCCAGTAGCCGGCGAACTTCTTCACCTTCATGTCGTCGGTCTGCTTCCATTCGACGAACTCGAACGGGCCCGTGCCGACCGGATGCAGCGACACGTCGCGCCCCCACTTTTTCAGCGCGGCCGGCGAAATCATCACCGCCGACGGGTGCGCGAGCGTGTTGATGAACGCGGAGAACGGCTCGCGCAGCGTGAAGCGCACCGTCATCGGATCGACCACCTCGGTCTTCTCGATCACGCGGAACAGCCCGTAACGCTTCAGCTTGTTCGCCGGATCGGTCACGCGGTCGAAGTTCGCCTTCACCGCGTCGGCGTTGAAGTCCGTGCCGTCGTGGAACTTCACGCCCGGGCGCAGCTTGACCGTGTAGACCTTCGCATCGGGCGACGCCTGGTAGCTCGTCGCGAGCACGTTGACGAGCTTCATGTCCTTGTCGAAGCCGAACAGCCCTTCGTAGAACGACTTGACGACAGCTTGCGACACCGTGTCGTTCGCGTCGTACGGATCCATCGTCGTGAACGTCGAGTACACGGCGACCACGACGTTCTGCTGCGCGAACGCGGGCACGGCGACCGACAGCGCGAGCGCGCCTGCCCCCGCGGCGAACAACGCGCGCGGACGGAACATCGGGAACGAATGCGACTTGTTCATTTTGTCTGGCTCCTGTGGATGATTCGGTAACGCGTGGTGGAAATCGCGGCGTGACTGCATCCGCTCGGGAAAATGGCGCCGTTGCCTGGCGCGTGCGCAGCTGCGGTCCATGTGCGACTCGCCGTGCAATCAATACGCGCCGCCGACGCGATGCGTCGCGACGTAATGATCGGGGCCGACCGCGATGAGCGGCGCGACGAGCGGCTCGTCGCCGACCGCGCGGATCGGGCTCGGAATCTCGTCCGCCGCGAGCTGGCGCGGCGCATGCCGGCGCGCGGGGTCGGCCACCGGCACCGCGCTCATCAGCTTCTTCGTGTACGGATGCTGCGGCGCCTCGAACACCGCGCGGCGCGGGCCGATCTCGACGATCTGGCCGAGATACATCACCGCGACGCGATGGCTGACGCGCTCGACGACGGCCATGTCGTGCGAGATGAACAGATACGCGACGCCGAGCTCGCGCTGCAGGTCGAGCATCAGGTTCACGATCTGCGCCTGCACGGACACGTCGAGCGCCGACACCGATTCATCGGCGATCACGACCTTCGGATTCAGCGCGAGCGCGCGCGCGATGGCGATCCGCTGACGCTGGCCGCCCGAGAATTCGTGCGGATAGCGGCGCGCGGCATCCGGCGGCAGGCCGACCTTGTCGAGCAGCCAGTCGACACGCGCCTGCGCTTCGCGGCCGCTCGCGACGCCGTGCACGAGCAGCGGCTCCATGATCGAGAAACCGACCGTCAGGCGCGGGTTCAGCGACGCGAATGGATCCTGGAAGATGAACTGGATGTTTCGGCGCAGCGCCTGCAGGTCATGACCCTTCATCGCGCTGATGTCGCGGCCGTCGAATTCGATCGAGCCGCTCTGCGATTCGACGAGGCGCAGCAGCGAGCGGCCGGTGGTCGACTTGCCGCAGCCGGATTCGCCGACGAGCGCGAGCGTCTCGCCCGCGCGCAGCTCGAAGCTCACGCGCTCGACCGCGTGCACGTATTGCGACACGCGGCCGAACACGCCGCTCTTCACCGGAAACCGCGTGACGAGATCGCGCACGCGCAGGATCGGCGGCGCGGCCGGATCGACGTGCGGCTGCCCGGCGGCGGGGGCCGCGGCCGCGTTGCCCGCATCGTTCGCGGCAGGCGCCGGCGTGGCCGCGCTCGCGCCGTCCACCTTCAGCAGCGGGAATTTTTCGGGGTTATCGGTGCCGTGCATCGAGCCGAGCCGCGGCACGGCCGCGAGCAGCGCACGCGTGTAGCGATGCGCGGGCGTCGCGAAAATGCGTTCGGACTCGCCCTCCTCGACCTTCTCGCCGCGATACATCACGAGCACGCGATCGGCCACTTCGGCGACCACGCCCATGTCGTGCGTGATGAAGATCACGCCCATGTTCATTTCGTCCTGCAGGCCGCGGATCAGCTGCAGGATCTGCGCCTGGATCGTCACGTCGAGCGCGGTCGTCGGTTCGTCGGCGATCAGGAGCGCCGGCCGGCACGACAGCGCCATCGCGATCATCACGCGCTGCCGCATCCCGCCGGACAACTGATGCGGATAGCGCGCGAACACGCGGCGCGCCTCCGGAATGCGCACGAGATCGAGCAGCCGCAACGCTTCCGCGCGGGCTTCGGTCGCGCTCTTCGACTGGTGCAGCGCGATCGCCTCGCTGATCTGGTCGCCGACCGTAAACACCGGGTTCAGCGACGTCATCGGTTCCTGGAAGATCATCGCGATGTCCGCGCCGCGGATTCCGCGCATCGTCGCCGCGCTCGCCTGCGCGAGGTCGACGAGCGCGCCGCCGCGACGCCGCAACACGATCCGGCCGCTCGTGATCTCGCCGCCGCCATGCTCGACGAGCCGCATCAGCGCAAGCGACGTGACCGACTTGCCGGAGCCCGACTCGCCGACGATCGCGAGCGTCTCGCCGCGATCGACGTGAAACGACACGTTGCGCACCGCATCGAACGTCGCGTTTTCGCGGCGAAACATGACCGACAGGTCGTCGACGGCGACGACGCGCTGTTCCGGCAGCACCAGCGCGGACGGGGTTCGGCTCGAAGTCATGCGGAGGTCTCCTCGTGCGGTCCGGAATCAGGCCGCATCGTCGCGATAGATGCCGACCACGGGCGTCTCGCCGACGCGTGCGTAGCCGCGATACATCCCTTCCGTGTTGAACGGCATCGCGACGTTGCCGTGCGCGTCGACCGCGACGATCCCGCCGCGCCCGGCCAGGCGCGACAGCTTGTTCATCACGGCGTCGTGCGCGGCATCGGCGAGCGATGCGCCGCGATAGGCCATCTGCGCGGCCACGTCATGCGCGGTCGCGAGCCGGATGAACATCTCGCCGGTGCCCGTCGCGGATACCGCGCAGGTCGCGTCGTCCGCGTAGCAGCCGGCGCCGATGATCGGCGAATCGCCGACGCGGCCGGGCTGCTTGTTCGTGATGCCGCCGGTCGACGTCGCCGCCGCGATATGGCCGTGCACGTCGCACGCGACCGCGCCGACCGTGCCGTGCTTGCGGTCGGGATCGAGCGGCTCGGCCGGCTGTCCGGCGCCGAATGCGAAGGTCGCGGCATCGTGATCGAGCATCATGCCGGCCGCCGCGCGCGCCTTGACCCACTGTGCATGACGCGCTTCCGTGTCGAAGTAGCCGGGCTCGGCGAGTTCGAGGCCCTGTGCGGCCGCGAACGCGTCGGCGCCCGCGCCTGCCAGCAGCACGTGCTCGCTCGCCTCCATCACGCGTCGTGCGGCGAGCACCGGATTGCGCACGCGGGTCGCGCAGCAGATCGCCCCGGCCGCAAGCGTCGTGCCGTCCATCACCGCTGCGTCGAGTTCGTGCTTGCCTTCGGCCGTATAGACGGCGCCGCGCCCCGCGTTGAACAGCGGACAGTCCTCGAGCAGCCGCACCGCGACGGTGACGGCGTCGAGCGCGCTGCCGCCCTCGGCGAGCACGTGTTGCGCGGCCTGCAGGATCGCGGTGAGTTCGGCGCGGTATTGGCGTTCGGTGTCGGTGTCCATCGCATCGCGCAGGATCGTGCCTGCACCGCCATGAATCGCGACGATCGCGGGTGAAGTCATGATTTTTTCGGACCGGAGGAAGAAGGGTTGGCAGCCGGCGGCGTCGCTTGCGGTTGGATCAGCCACGGCAACAGGAATTCGGTCATTTCGGCGGCGGACTTCGCGGAGCGGTGCGTGCGCAGCGCGACCGCGTCGATCAGCGCCTCGATCATCGTCAGCACGGCTGCTTCCGACGTGGCCGCGAAACGCCGTTCGGCCTTGACGTACAGATTCAGCGACGCGATCGGTGCAAGCGGCGAACCGGGCCCGTCGGAGATGCCGAGCACGCGCGCGCCGCGCGCGGCCGCGCGGCGGGCCAGCTCGATCGTGTCCTTGACGTAGCGCGGAAACGCGAGCGCGATCACGAGATCGCGCGAGTCGGCCGTGTACAGGCGCCGCGCCGCATGCGACGGGCCGCCGAGCAGCGCGAGCGACTGCACGTTGTCGTGACACACCGACAATCCGTGTTCCATCAGCCCGGTCAGAAAGGCGCTCGAACCGGCGCCGAGAATCAGCACGCGCCGCGCGCCGACGATCGCCTCGACGGCCGCCTCGACGTCGGCCGCATCCAGTTGCGCACGCGTGTTCTCGATGTTCGCGACGGCCTGGTCGAACACCGCGTCGATCCACGCGGCGCCGCGCACGCCCTGCTCGTGCTCCTGTTCCTGCTCCTGCGCGGAACGCAGCCGCTCGACCGGGCCGAGCGTCGCCTCGAAGCCGCGCACGAGCGCCGCGCGCATCGCCGGATAGCCGTCGAAGCCGAGCGCCTTCGCGAAGCGGTTCGCGGTGGCGATCGACGCATTCACGGCCTGCGCCAGCTCGTCGATCCGCATCGTCGCCGCGCGAAACGGATTCGCGAGCACGAACTCGCCCATCCGGCGGTGGATCGGCGTCATTCGCGGCATGGCCGAGGCGATGCGCTCCGCGATCGCGGATTCGTCGTGACTGGCATCGTGCGGAACGAGAGGCGTCATGCGAATGGTTTTGCAAGGTGGATGAAAATCAATTTACACAATCTGCCGGCAGGAAAAAAATAAATTTTCATCAGGGTTGTCACGGCCCCCTGCCGGGCCCGCCTGATGCAGTCGGTCGTGCGACCGCCGTTCGGCCTCGTCGAGCAGACATTCGGCGCCACTCGTCGCGCAATGCACCGGGGGGCCCTGTCCGCGGACATATCGGGAATACCCCGAGGATGTTCGTTCGAATGCAGATTCACGTTGACCGGATTCGAATTCGAACATAGGATGCTCGAAAATGATCAGTCGTCAGATAACATTGACCTTCAACAGCAGCGAAATGTTCGATTGAACGCGGTGATTCCGATAAAAATCAGGTGAATCGGTCGCCCATCAAGATCGGACATCGTACAAACATGACCCGCAAAAGACGCCCCGCCGGGCGATTTGCATGGCTCAGGAGACAGCAGTGAAAACAGTCAAGGCGTTGCGCTGGTGGATCATCGTGCTGGTATGTCTCGGTACGATCCTCAACTACCTCGCACGAAATTCCCTCGCGGTCCTCGCACCGGAACTGAAGCAGGTGTTCGCGATCTCGACGCAGCAGTACTCGTATATCGTCGGGGCGTTCCAGATCGGCTACACGATCATGCAGCCGGTATGCGGGTTCATCGTCGACCTGATCGGCCTGCGGCTCGGGTTCGCGCTGTTCGCGATGCTGTGGTCGGTGGTCGGCGTCGCGCACGGCTTCGCGTCGGGCTGGCTGTCGCTCGGCATCCTGCGCGGCTTGCTCGGGCTGTTCGAGGCCGCCGCGATCCCGTCGGGGATGAAGGCCGTCGCCGAATGGTTTCCCGATCGCGAGAAATCCGTCGCGGTCGGCTACTTCAACGCGGGCACGTCGCTCGGCGCCGCGATCGCGCCGCCGCTCGTCGTGTTCCTGTCGATGCGGTTCGGCTGGCAATCCGCGTTCATGGTCACCGGCGCGCTCGGCTTCGTGTGGGCCGCGCTCTGGTACACGCAGTACCGGTCGCCGTCCGATCATCCGCGCATCACGTCGCAGGAGCGCACGCTGATCCGCGACGGCCAAGCCACGATGCCGGCCGCGTCGAAGCGCCGGATTCGCGACGTCGTCACCGCGCGGCGCTTCTGGGCGATCGCGCTGCCGCGCTTCTTCGCGGAACCCGCATGGCAGACCTTCAGCTTCTGGATTCCGCTTTACCTCGCCACTGAACGCCACATGCCGCTCACGCAGATCGCCGTGTTCGCGTGGATGCCGTTTCTCGCGGCCGACGCCGGCGGCATCGCGGGCGGCTACCTGTCGCCCTACCTCGCGAACCGGTTCAAACTGCCGCTCGTGTGGTCGCGTGTCGCCGGCGTCGCGCTCGGCGCGGTGCTGATGCTGGGGCCGGCGATGATCGGGCTCGTGTCGTCGCCGTACACGGCCATCGGCCTGTTCTGCGTCGGCGGCTTCGCGCACCAGATGATCTCCGCGCTCGTCAACACGCTGTCGGCCGACGTGTTCGATCCCGAGGAAGTCGGCACCGCCAGCGGCTTCGCGGGCATGGCCGCGTGGATCGGCGGGCTCGGCTTCTCGCTGCTGGTCGGCGCGCTCGCCGACAAGATCGGCTACGCACCGCTGTTCGCGTGCCTCGGCCTGTTCGACATCATCGGCGTGACGCTGCTCGCGGTGCTGATCCGCGGGCAGTCGAAGCAGGAACGCCTGCTCGCGCAGCACGCCTGACCTCCGTCTTCACCAGGAATCGCCTTCATGACTTCGCTTCTTCATCCGCCCGTGTTCCGCGTCGCCGACCGGCAGGCGAACCGTGTGCTGCTCGCGTCCGACGCGGGCGCGACCTTCGAGATCTTCGTGCTTGAGGACGACATCGTGCGCGTGCGCGTGCTGCCCGACGCGACGGCGCGCACCCCGCGCACCTGGACGATCGCACCGGGCCTCGACGACGTGCCGCTCGACGGGCGCGACCGCCTCGACCTGAGCGGCTTCGCGCTGCCGGCCTACGACTTCGTCGAAGACGACGGCGGCGTGCGCATCGAAACCGCGCAGATCCGCCTCGACGTGAAACTGCAGGGCGGCCATTGCACGTGGTCGATGCGCGGCGCGGACGACGCGTGGCGCGTCGTGCTCGCCGACCGCGCCACGCAGGCCTACAACTTCGGCTGGTGGGACGATCGCGCCTATCACTACGTCGCACGCGAGCGCGGCGACAAGGTGTTCGGTCTCGGCGAGCGCGCGGGCGACCTCGACCGCACCGGCGCGCGCTTCGAGATGCGCAACATCGATGCGATGGGTTACAGCGCGAAGCACACGGACCCGCTCTACAAGCACATTCCGTTCTACGTCACGTGGTCGCCCGGCGCGTGCCAGGGCTTCGGGCTGTTCTACGACACACTGTCGGATTGCGCATTCGACATGGGCCGCGAACTCGACAACTACCACGGGCTCTACCGCTACTTCGTCGCCGAGCATGGCGATCTCGACTACTACTTCATCGCGTCGCCCGACACGCCGCTCGCGGCCGCCCGGCGCTTCACGTGGCTCACCGGACGCCCGGCGCGCACGCCGAAATGGGGGCTCGGCTATTCGGGCTCGACGATGAGCTACACCGACGCGCCGGACGCGCAGCGGCAGATGAACCAGTTCGTCGAGCAGTGCGAATCACACGACATCCTGTGCGATTCGTTCCACCTTTCGTCGGGCTATACGTCGATCGGCGCGAAGCGCTACGTGTTCAACTGGAACCGCGAAAAATTTCCCGACGCGAAGGGTTTCGTGAAGCGCTATCGCGACCACGGCATCCGCCTGTGCGCGAACATCAAGCCGTGCCTGCTGCGCGACCACCCGGCATTCGACGACGCCGCGCGGCGCGGGCTGCTGATCCGCTCGGCATCCGGCGAACCGGCATGGGTGCAGTTCTGGGACGAGGTCGGCGCGTATCTCGACTTCACGCAACCGGACGCGTACCGCTGGTGGCGCGAGCAGGTCACGTCGGCGCTGCTCGACTACGGAATCGAGTCGACGTGGAACGACAACAACGAATACGAGATCTGGTCGCCCGACGCGATCGCGCACGGCTTCGGCCAGCCGTTTCCCGCGCGCGAGGCGAAGGTGCTGCAGACGATGCTGATGATGCGCGCGTCGCGCGAAGCCCAGCGCGCGCATGCGCCGGCGCAGCGGCCGTTCCTCGTGTCGCGCTCCGGCGGCGCCGGCATGCAGCGTTACGTGCAGACCTGGTCCGGCGACAACTACACGTCGTGGGAAACGCTGCGCTACAACCTCAAGATGGGCCTCGGGCTCGCGTTGTCGGGCGTGTCGAACATCGGTCACGACATCGGCGGCTTCTCCGGCCCCGCGCCGTCGCCCGAGCTGCTGCTGCGCTGGGTGCAGTTCGGCATCTTCATGCCGCGCTTCAGCATCCATTCGTGGAATGACGACGGCACCGTCAACGAACCGTGGATGTACCCGGAGATCACCACGCGGATCGCGTCGCTGATCAAGCAGCGCTACCGGCTGCTGCCTTACCTCTATCACCTGCTGTGGCTGTCGACCACGCGCTACGAGCCCGTGCTGCGGCCGACCTTCGGCGACTTCCCCGGCGACCCGCGCTGCTACGACGAATGCGACGACATGATGCTCGGCGACGCGCTGCTGGTCGCGCCGGTCGTCGAGCCGGGCCGCACGGAGCGCACGGTCTACCTGCCGTCCGGCGCGCGCTGGGTGTGCTGTGCGAGCGCGCAGTCGTTCGACGGCGGCGCGAACGTGACGCTGCCCGCGCCGCTCGACACGCCGGTGATGCTGTTGCGCGAAGGCCGCGTGCTGCCGCTGAACGTCGCCGAGCAACGGTTCGCCGCACGCGCGGACACGCGCGGCTTCCTCGTCGCGCCGCGCATCGAGGACGGCGTTGCGTACGGCGAATGCGTCGAGGACGACGGCGAAACGGAAGCGTGGCGCGACGGCGAATACGGGCTGTGGCGCATCGAGACCGGACGCACGGCGTCGGGCGAACTCGGCGTGTCGGTCCGCTGGGATGGCCGCATGAACCGCCCCGCCGAGCGCGTGGAGATCCTGCTGCCGGCATCGCTGCAAGGCGCGCTTGCCGTGCGCGGTGCGCGCGTCGAACACGATGCGCGGGATGGCGCATGGCGTCGCGTCGTCGTGGCACTCGACGACTGACCGCGCAAGCGCGGGAAAACGCCGAACCCTAAGATCGGGCGGGCCGCGCACACGGCCCGCCCTCCACCAAAGAGGAGGCCGATCAGCCTCCCGCCCCCTTGAAGAGACTTGGAGATCGTCAATGAAAGCATCGCATCACTACTCTGCAATCCTGATTTTATCGGCCGCGTCGCTCGGCGCTTCCGCCGCCCATGCGCAGAGCAGCGTGACGCTGTACGGCGTGGTCGACGATTCGCTCGCGTACGTGAACAACCAGCAAGGCCACTCGAACGTGTACATGCGCGACGGCAACCTGTATGCGTCGAAGTTCGGGCTGCGCGGCGACGAGGATCTCGGCGGCGGCACGCACGCGATCTTCGACCTGCAATCCGGCTTCAACCTGAACACCGGCGCGCAGGCCGCCGCCGGCACGATCTTCAACCGCCAGGCCTTCGTCGGGCTGCGCAACGATCATTACGGCACGGTGACGGCCGGCCGCCAGTACACGCCGTACTTCCTGCTGGTCGGCCCGTACGCGGCGAGCAGCTGGCTGACCGGCGCGACGGGCGCGCATCCGGGCGACATCGACGGGCTCGACACGACGATCCGCGTCAACAACTCCGTCACCTATACGTCGCCGACCTTGTCCGGGCTGACCGCGAGCGCGATGTATGCGTTCGGTGGCATCGCCGGCGCGACCGGCAAGGGCAACACGTTCAGCGCCGCGCTGCGCTATGCGAACGGGCCGATCGGGATCGCGGCCGGTTACCTGCGCATCAACAGCTCGGGTTCGTCGGCGGGCTTCCTGAATCCGGCGACCGCCGCGTCGGGCAGCTTCGCGGTGTCCGTGCTGAACCAGGGCTACCTGACCGCGAAGGCCGTCGAGCAGGTCGCGGCGGCCGGCAACTACACGCTCGGGAACCTGACGATGGGCCTCAACTACTCGAACGTGAAGTATCTGCCCGGCAACGGCTCCGCGTTCACGGACACGGCCGTGTTCAACACCTACGGCGCGCTCGCCGCATATCGCTTCACGCCGACGTTCTCGGTGGCCGGCGCGTTCGCGTACACGCTCGCGTCGAAGGCGAACGGCGTGTCGGACGCGGCCCGTTACCAGCAGTATTCGCTGAAGGAGTCGTACAGCCTGTCGAAGCGCACGACGCTGTATGCGCTGCAGGCATACACGCATTCGAGCGGACGGACGCTCGGCGCGCTGGGTGCCGGCCATATCGTCGACGCGGCGCCGATCGTCGGCGATTCGCAGCAGCTCGCGCCGTCGACGACGCACGGCCAGTTCGTCGGCATGGCCGGGATCGCCGTGACGTTCTGAACCCATACGGCTGTGCCTCCGTTGCTTGCGCCCCGGACGATCCGGCATCGTCCGGGGCGCCGGTTTGACGTTCGTCGTCCGCCTCTTTCGCACGCAGCGCGCAGCGTGCGGGTTTTCGCGATCGCCCCGATACCTTACAATTCGTCAGGTTTTCCCTGCTGCATATCCCTTCTTGCAGTCCTGACACCGCGGTACACTCGACGCACGCCGTATCAGGGTCCGACGCGCGACACGCGCGCCGGGCGGCGTCGCGCCTCGTTGCGCCCACAACTGGATGCCAGCCATGCCAGATTCCCGTTCCTCGCCCCGCACGACATTCAAGCCGCAGGTCGTGCTGCCCGCGCTCGCGGTCATCGGTGCACTGCTCGTCGTGTGCGCGCTGCTCCCGACCGAAGCAGGCGCGCTCTTCTCCTCCGGCCAGCAATGGGTCGTCGCGCGCTTCGACTGGTTCTACGTGCTCGCCGTCACCACGTTCCTCGTGTTTCTCGTGCTGATCGCGGCGAGCGACTTCGGCAACATCCGGCTCGGCCCCGACGACGCCGAGCCCGAGTTCAGCTTCCTGTCGTGGACGGCCATGCTGTTCGCGGCGGGCATGGGCATCGGCCTCATGTACTTCGGCGTCGGCGAGCCGATGCAGCACTTCCTGAAGCCGCCGACCGTGGACCCCGGCACGCCGGCCGCCGCGCGCGAGGCGATGCTGATGACTTTCTTCCATTGGGGCTTCCATGCGTGGGCGATCTACGGGCTGATGGGGCTCGTGCTCGCATACTTCGGATTCCGCTACAACCTGCCGCTGACGCTGCGCTCCGGGCTGTATCCGGTGCTGCGCGAACGCGTGAACGGCTGGATCGGACACACGGTCGACGCGTTCGCGCTGGTCGGCACGGTCGCGGGCATCGCGACGACGCTCGGCTACGGCGTGATGCAGTTGAGCGCGGGCCTGCATACGGTCGCCGGCTGGGATACGAGCGGCAACGCGTTCCGCATCGGGCTCGTCGTGATCGTCGTGATCCTGGCCGGCGCATCGGCCGCGAGCGGTCTCGACAAGGGCGTGCGGCGGCTGTCCGAGCTGAACCTGCTGCTGGCGTTCCTGTTGCTCGCGTTCGTGGTCGTCGCGGGCCCGACGTCGTTCCTGCTGCGCGCGCTCGGCGACAACATCGGCCAGTACCTGTCGAATCTCGTCGACCTGTCGTTCCGCACCTATGCGTACGCGCCGCCGCGCGAGGAAGGCTGGTTCGGCGGCTGGACGATCCTCTACTGGGCATGGTGGGTGTCGTGGTCGCCGTTCGTCGGCATGTTCATCGCGCGCATCTCGCGCGGCCGTACGATCCGCCAGTTCGTGATCGGCGTGTTGCTCGTGCCGACCGCATTCAATCTCGTGTGGATGACCGTGTTCGGCAACAGCGCGATCTGGCTCGACACGCACGGCGCGGCCGGCGCGCTCGCGCAGACGGCCGGCAGCGTCGATGCGTTGCTGTTCCGTTTCTTCGATTTCCTGCCGCTGCCGCAGTTGCTGTCGATCGTCGCGATCGTGCTGATCGCGGTGTTCTTCGTCACGTCCGCGGATTCCGGCGCATTCGTGATCGACCAGATCGCGACGCGCGGCACCGCGCATTCGCCGGTCTGGCAGCGGCTGTTCTGGGCTGCGCTGCTGGGCGTGACGGCGGCCGTGCTGCTGGTCGCGGGCGGGCTAGGCGCGCTGCAGGCGATGACGTTGATCGCCGCATTGCCGGTCGCCTTGATCATGCTCGCGCTGTGTTACGGGCTGTGGCGCGGGCTCGCGGCCGATCGCGCGCACTATTCGCAGGACGTCGCGCCCGCGACGAGCTTCTGGACCGGCCAGCACTGGCGCCATCGCCTGACGCATATCCTGCGGCAGACGACCGAGTCCGACGCGCGCCAGTTCGTCGCGGAAACCGTCGAGCCCGCGCTGCGCAAAGTCGCCGACGAGCTGCGTTCAGGCGGCGTCGACGCACACGTGCAGCGCGACAGCGACGATGCAGTGCGGCTGACCGTGCCGACCGCGGAACACCGCGATTTCGTCTACGGCGCGCGCGTGACGGCGAAATCCGCGGCGGCCTTCCTGGTACGCGAAGCGGCCGAGCCGGAAGCCGAGCGTCCGCACGTGTACGGCATCGTCACGTTCTTCGAGGACGGCCGGCTCGGCTACGACGTCGAATATCTGCGCGGCGACGAACTGATCGCCGATGTCCTGCGTCAATACGAACGCTACGTCTCGCTCGCGGCCGACCAGCGTACGCATCTGCTGAGCCGCGCGCCGGGACACGCAACGGAGGCCGAATGAATCCGACCGCAGCGTTCCTCTTGTCGAGCCGACGCGCGGCGCCCGACGGAGCCGTGCCATGAGCGGCCTGCTGAACGATCGCACCGGCGACTTCATCGCGCTCGCGACGCTCGCGGTGCTTTACCTCGGCGGCGTCGGCCTCGCGCTTTGGCGGATCCGCACCGCCGCCGCGCGCGGCAAGGTTTACTGGATCGTCTGCATCGCGCTGCTCGCCGGCGGCGCGATCGCGATCACCGCCAACCTGTCGCCCATGCCGAACAGCGGCGAGATGCCGCCCGGTTTCGCACTCGGCGTCGAGGCGGTGCTGCTGGGGCTCGCGCTCGTGGCGGCAGGCTGCGCCTGGCTGATGTTGCGGGCGAGGCGCGACTGATACCTGCCTTTTGCACGGCGCCGCAGCCCTGTCACGCATGGACGGCAGCACACATGCCGAACAACGGGCTGCCGCCATTTTCCTGATGCATCATGCAGACGGCGCCCGCGCGGTGACGAGCCAGCACGCCGCGTCGAAGCGCACGTCCGCGCCCTCCACGTAGCGCTCGAACGCAGCGCGAACCGTATCGATCACGCGCCGGCGCGTCGCGTCGTCCACCTGACGAAGCGCGAGCCCGACCGGTCCGAGTCGCGCGATGTAGTCGTCCAGCGCGGACGCCGGCAACGCGCACGCGATATCGATGCGCTCAATCGCGATGTCGGCCCAGCCGCTGTCCGACAATACCGACGCGATCCGTTGCCGGTCGCCGAACGCAAATTGTCCCGGCGCCCCCGGCTGCCGCGCCGGCAGGGCCGGCAGCAATGGCGCCGCAACACGCTCGGCCGTCGTCATGAACGGATTGTCGGCGGCGCCGCGCCATGCAACGAATCGCAAACGCGCGTTCGGGCGCGCCGCGTGCCGCAGGTTCGCGAAGGCCTGCACCGGATCGTCGAAGAACATCACGCCGAAGCGCGACACGATCAGGTCGAACCTCCCCGGCGCGAACGCGTGCGTCTGCGCATCGGCATGCACGAAGTCGGCGTCAACGCCCTCGCGTTCGGCACGAGCCCGTGCGGCGGCAAGCATCTGCGCCGAAATATCCAGGCCCGTACAGTGCGCGTGCGCGCCAAGGCGCCGTGCGATCGCGAGCGTCACCGCGCCGGTGCCGCAGCCGACGTCGAGCACGCTGCTCGCGGACGCCGCCACCGCCCCATCCGCGAGCAATGCCTCGAACGGCTCGAACATCCGGTCGAGCGAGCGCTGCGTATCGACCCATGCCAGCCCCGACGGGCCGTTCCACAGCGCAGACTGCGCTTCGTTTGTCCGGTTTCCTTCCATCGTCGATTCTCCTTTTGTCCGCATCGTTGACCGTGATCCGGACTATGCTGCTTCAAGCCGGCTTGAGGTCAAGGCCGCGAACGCGGCACGACTCGCGCGCCGCTTCGGCCGTCGCCTCCGTGCCTTCACATTTCTTACATTCGCGTTCCGTATCGTTGACGGCTTTCCTACGGTGCCTCCCATGCGACGACTCCTCTCCCGCGCGCTGTTCGTGCGCTGCGCTCCGCTTGTTGCCCTCGCGGCGCTGTCCGCGTGTTCGAATCACATCGATACGCCCGCCGACCCGGCCAGTGCCGCGATCAACGTTCAGGCCGCGTGGGTCGAGATCGGCGATGCGAACCAGGCGATCGCACGCGTGGTCACGAACTACGACCCTGCGTCCGCGAGCGATCCACTGTGTCCGCAGCTGTCCGTCGACGGCAAGCTGTCGCGCATGACGCTGCGCGCCGGCGCCGCGACCGTCGCGCAACGGCCGACGGCGAGCGCGCCGGCCGACTCGAAACCGTCGAGCTTCCCGGTGTCGGTCTGCGAAGCGACACTGCCGGCCGATGCCCAGACGGCGAGCGTCGCGGGCCGCGCGCTGCCGCTGCCGAAGGCGCAGCCGCAGCGCATCGCGATCATCGCCGACACCGGCTGCCGAATGAAGAAGGCCGACAACGCATGGCAAGCGTGCAACGACGCGACGGTCTGGCCGTTCGACACGATCGCGGCGAGCGTCGCGAAGCTGTCGCCAGACCTCGTGCTGCACGTCGGCGACTATCACTACCGCGAAAACGCGTGCCCGCCCGACATCGCCGGCTGCAAGGACAGCCCGTGGGGCTACGGCTGGGATGCGTGGCAGGCCGACCTGTTCCGCCCGGCCGCGCCGCTGTTCGCGAAGGCGCCGTGGGTCGTCGTGCGCGGCAACCACGAGGAATGCGCGCGGGCCGGCCAGGGCTGGTACCGCTTCCTCGATCCGCACCCGTATTCGGCGGCCCGTTCGTGCGACGATCCGGCCAACGATGACGACGCGAACTACTCGGATCCCTATGCGGTGTCGCTCGGCGGCGGCACGCAAGTGATCGTGTTCGACACCGCGAAGGTCGGCCGCAATCCGCTGAAGACGACCGACGCGCAGTTCCGCATCTATCAGAAGCAGTTCCAGACGGTCGCGGCGCTCGCGTCGAAAGCCGGCATGTCGACGACGATCTTCACGAACCACCATCCGATCCTCGCGTTCGCGCCGATCGCCGGCAGCACGCCCGCGCCGGGCAACCTCGCGCTGCAGTCGGTGATGGCGAGCCTGAACGCGCAGGCGTACTACCCGCCCGGCATCCACGTCGCGCTGCACGGGCACGTGCACGACTTCCAGGCGATCAACTTCTCGTCCGGGCACCCGGCGACGATCGTGTCCGGCAACGGCGGCGACAACCTCGACGTCGCGCTGCCCGATCCATTCCCGGCCGGCCTGACGCCCGCGCCGGGCGCCGTGATCGAGCGGCTGTCGCACAACAACAGCTTCGGCTTCCTGATCATGGAGCGACGCGCGGCGCCGGCGACGGGCTGGGTGTTCCGTGCATATTCGGCGGCAGGCAAGCTGCTCGCGTCGTGCGACCAGTCGGGCAATACGCTCGCATGCGACAAGACGGGGTTCATCGCGCCGTGAGTGACGCAGTTCGATTGAGTGACGATTTGATGGATTCGACCGGCCGCCGGCGACGGATGGCCGGCTCGCGGAGGCGGACGGTTTCGTCGGTGACCGCTGCCGAGCATTGGGTGTCCGGTTCGGTTCCGGTCCTCGGCAGCGGATGGACGGTACGCGTACTTGCCGCCGCCCTGCTCGCCGGCACGGCGTTCGCGGCCCATGCCGCGCCGCCCGAGACGATGCTGCTCCCCGGCGCGCCGCCGTCGCGCGTCGTCGGCACGATCGGCAACGGCACGCCGCAGGTGACCGACAAGGTCGACGCAGCGGCCAGCCGTTTCGCTCCGGACCCGACGCTCGTCGCGCTGGGCCGCCGGATCTTCTTCGATCCGCGGCTATCCGAGCCGCGCGGCATGTCGTGCGCGGGCTGCCACGATCCGGGGCGCGCGTTCGCGCCGACATTGTCGGCCGCTTCGCTCGCGGGGCCGGGCGTGCCGGAAGGCAGCCGCCACGGACGCTTCAGCCTGCGCAACGCGCCGTCGCTGCTCTACGTGCGCTACGTGCCGCGCCGCCACTTCTATCAGGACGACGACGCCCCCGCGCCGTCGCCGTTCGGCGGCCTCTTCAGCGACGGCCGCGCGGACACGCTCGCCGAACAGATCTGCGGGCCGTTGTTCGATCCGAACGAGATGAACAACCGATCGCCGGCCGCGCTGCTGCGCAAGGTCGACCGCACCGAACTGGCGGACGATCTCGCCGCACGCTTCGGCGCATCGGTGCGGCGCGACCCCGAGCAACTGGTGCGCGCGCTGGGCTCGGCCGTCGAGGCCTATCTGCAGAGCGACGACATGGCGCCGTTCACGTCGCGCTTCGACGCGTACCTGCGCACGCGCAAGCCGCTCGCGGCGGCCGAGATGCGCGGCCTGACGCTGTTCCGCAATCCCGACAAGGGCAACTGCATGAGTTGCCATACGCTGTCGGAGACGTCGAGCCGGCCGGAGCGCTCGCTCTTCACCGATTTCGGCTACGACGCGATCGCGGTGCCGCGCAACCGCGCGCTGCCCGCGAACCGCGATCCGCGCCATTTCGACAACGGCCTGTGCGACACGGCCACACGGCTGCGCTGGCCCGAGCCGACGCAATGGTGCGGCTACCTGCGCACGCCGGGACTGCGCAACGTCGCGGTCAAGCAGACGTTCATGCACAACGGCGTGTTCACGACGCTGCGCGACGCGGTCGCGTTCTACAACACGCGCTCGACCGACCCGGCCCGCTGGTATCACGGCGCCAGGACCTTCGACGACGTGCCGGCCGCCTATCGCGGCAACATCAACGTCAATTCGACGCCGATGAACCGCCGGCCGGGCACGCCGCCCGCACTGACCGACGCGGAAATCGACGACATCGTCGCGTTTCTCGGCACGCTGACCGACGCGCGCTACGGGAACATCGTCCCGCCCGCCGCGCCTGCCGCCCGGATTACCGGATCGCCAGCCGCCCGCCCACCTCCGCCGGTGCGCTGAACCTTGGCCGAACGGCCAGGCGCATGCGCGCCCGCTTGCGGCCGCCTCATATACTGGTTATATTTACAGTACTGTATTTATGAACAGTGAGGTGCGCGATGGAACATCTGGTCCGTATCGTCAACGACACCGATCGCCAAGTGCTGGCATGGCTGCGTGCGCAGGTCGGCGACGCCCGCGTCGAGCGCGCGGCGCGCCAGCTCGGGCATACACGCAAGCCCTTCCCGTCGGCGGTATGCCGGTATCTGGGCATGAGCGCGCCGGCAACGCTGCGCCAGGCGGAACGGCCGCGTGCCGCACGCGACTTCTCGGTCGGCGATCGCTACCTGTCGCTGATCCGTCAGCATCTCGCCGCGCATGCGGTCAGCCGATGAAATCGCCGAAATCGTATCGTCGGCGCATCGCCGCGCGGCGGCCGTCCGGGGTGAACGCGGCGTGCCGGCCGGAAAATGGCGCGCGATCGCATCGATCGTCACATCGCGCTGCACGCGCAGTTGCTCGCGAAACCGGTGCAGGTGGCGATCGAACGCGCCCGAGCCGACAACTTCGGCCGCAGCAACGTCACCCAGCTACCGCCCCTTCCGCGCGTGCTCGATCCACTCGAACAACGCCATCCCGATCAGCATCGCGACGACGAACGCGATGCCCTTGGCCGACCCGAGTCCGATCGACACGATCGCCGGCCCCGGGCAGAACCCGGCAAGCCCCCAGCCGATGCCGAATACGGCGCTCCCTGCGACGAGGCGCACGGTAATCGTCCGCACGGCCGGCCACTGGATCGGCAAGCCGAGCAACGACCGCGTCCGACGCTTCGCCCAGGCGAACGCGAACACGGCAACGCCGATCGCGCCGGCCATCACGAACGCAAGCGACGGGTCCCAGCGGCCTGCCAGGTCGAGAAAGCCGAGCACCTTCTGCGGGTTGGCCATCCCCGACACGATGAGGCCGGCGCCGAACAGCAGCCCCGCAAGAAACGCGAATCCTGCCTGCATGTCAGCCTCCGATCACGTGCCGTCGCACGAATACGGTCGCAAAACCCGCGACCATGAACACCGTCGTCGCGACGATCGATCGCGCCGCGCCACGCGACAGCCCGCAGACGCCGTGACCGCTCGTGCATCCGCCCGCATAGCGCGTACCGATCCCGACCAGCAGGCCGGCCGCCAGCAACTCGCCCCAGCCCGCATCGACCTGCGGCGCCGCGGCGACACCGGCGATGCGCATCATCAGCGGCGCGGCAATCAGCCCGGCGACGAATGCGGCACGCCAGTCGCGCTCGGCGGCACCGGCCGTGAACAAGCCGCCGACGATGCCGCTGATCCCGGCGATCCGCCCGTTGAACGCAACGAGCCACGCAGCCGCCAGCCCGATCAGCACACCGCCTGCAAGCGACAGCCACGGCGTGAAATGAAGCACATCAAGCTGCATGGCGGGTCCCCTTTGCGGCCGTGCCGCAGAACTGTTCGTACAGCACGCCCATCACCGCGATCACGGCCGGGCTGTCGAGCGAATAGTGGATGTTCTTGCCTTCACGGCGCGTGCGGACCAATGCGTTGTCCCGCAACACGCCGAGCTGCTGCGACAGCGTCGGCTGGCGGATATCCAGCCGCGCCTCGAGATCGCTCACGCAGCGTTCGCCCTGCGACAGCTCGCACAGCAGCAGCAACCGGTCGGGATTGGACAGCACCTTGAGCAGCGCGCATGCCGATTCGGCGGCGGCGCGCATCTGGTCGGGCTCGGGCAGCCCGCTGGAAGGGTCGGCGTTCATGAGGGGGACCGCAAACGATTAAGGAATCTACATTATATACATTCATATAATGTAGATTCCTGCTTTCGTTCGGTGCCGTCGGAAGACGGTGCCATCGGCAATGGTCGCCTCCTGCCTCCGCTACGCCTGCTCGCCGGCAATCGCCTCGGCCGCCACCGCGCGCTTCGCGCCGGCCCGCACCGCGCCAAGCACCAGCACCGCGCCCCCGGCAATTACGCACGGCACCGCGACGAATGCGAACGCGGTCGACAACGGCAACCCCATCGCGAGCATCGCGCCGCCCGCCATCGAGCCGACGACGGACCCGCCGCGGCCGATCCCGTTCGCCCAGCTCACACCCGTGGTTCGGCATTCGGTCGGATAGAACGCGGCCGACAGCGCGTTCGCGCCGACCTGCGAGCCGGACACGCAGAAGCCGGCCGCGAACACGGCCAGTGCCGCGCCTGCCGGCGACGCGGCCAGCACCCCGATCGCCGCGACGAACACGCCCGCCGCCGCATAGCTGCACGCGAGCACGCGATGCGGATCGAAGCGATCCATCAGCCAGCCGAGCACGATCGCGCCGAGCGTGCCGCCGACCTGGAACATCGCGGTCACGCGCGCGGCCGTCTGCAGCGTCGCGCCGGTCGTGCGCAACAACGTCGGCAGCCAGCTCGACAGCAGGTAGATGACGAGCAGGCTCATGAAGAACGTCAGCCACAGCAGCAGCGTGCCGCTCAGCAGGTCGGCAGCGAACAGGCGGCCGAGCGGCGACCCGGCCGGCTTGCCGCGCGGCGCGACGAACGACGCGTGCGCGAGATCCGGGTCCGGTGCAATGCGCGTGAGCATCGCCGCGATCCGCTCGCGCGACGCGCCGGTGTTGACGAGGTAGCGCACCGATTCCGGCAGTCGCCACGCCAGCACCGGCAGGAGCAGCAGCGGCGCGGCCCCGCCGACGACGAGCACCGCGCGCCAGCCGTCGCGTTCGATCAGCGACGCGGCCGCGAGCCCGCCGAGCGCCGAGCCGATCGTGAAGCCGCAGAACATCGTCGTGACGAGCAGCGAGCGCCGCCGCGCGGGGCAATACTCGGACGTCAGCGTGATCGCGTTCGGCATCGCGCCGCCGAGCCCGAGGCCCGTCACGAAGCGCCACGCGATCAGTTCGGTCAAGCCGCCCGCAGTCGCCGACGCCGCACTCGCGATGCCGAAGCACGCGACACAGGCGAGCAGCAGGCGCTTGCGGCCGAACCGGTCGCCGAACGGCCCGAACACGAGCGCGCCGGCCATCAGCCCGGCGAGCCCCGCGCCGAAGACCGGCGCGAGCTGCGCGGGCGACAGCCCCCCATTCCGCGCGAATGACGGGAGCGATGAATCCGATCGATGCCGTGTCGAAACCGTCGATCGCGACGATCAGGAAGCACAGCACGACGATCGCGACTTGAAACGGCGCAACGCGATGCCGGTCGATCCATGCGCTGACGTCGATGGACAGCGTATCGGCCATGATGATGTCTCCTCCATGAAGGCGGTCGCGCGCGATGTCGTTGGAACGCGCGCCGCCGGATCCGGGTTGAAGCGCGTCAGTCGACGGTCTTCAGGCAATGCTCCGCGCGCCAGCCGTGCAGCCAGTCGAGCGCGTCGTAGAACTGCGCCTGCGTGCGTCCGACCCACAGCGCGTTGCGCACCTGCCGTTCGACGCCCTTCGCGTGATAGATCCGTCCCATCTCGCGCGCCGAATACAGCACGCGCGCGGTGCGCGGAATCCGCACGCGTTCGTACAGCGCGAACGCGGCTTCGAAGTCGCCGTCGGTCCGCGCGACGGCCGCGCCGAGCGTCACCGCATCCTCGAGCGCCTGGCACGCGCCCTGCGCGATGTATTGCGTCATCGGATGGGCGGCGTCGCCGAGCACCGTCGCGCGGCCCGCGCTCCAGCGCTCGACCGGGTCGCGATCGGCGGTCGCCCAGCGCTTCCACGACGTCGGCCGGTCGAGCATCTGTTTCGGCAGCGGATGGATGCCGTCGAAGTACGACAGCACTTCCTCCTTGCTGCCGTCGCGCACGCCCCAGGTTTCCCGCTCGCGGCTGTGAAACGTGACGACGAGGTTGTATTGCCGTCCGCCGCGCAGCGGATAGTGGACGAGATGGCAATGCGGGCCGGCCCACACGACCGGCGCATTGATCTGCAGGTTCTTCGGCATGTTGTCGACGTCGACGACCGCGCGGTACACGACGTGCCCCGTCACGCGATGCGCATCGCCGATCAGCGCCTGCCGGATCGCGGACTTCACGCCGTCGCAGCCGATTACCGCGTCGGCGCGATAACGTTCGCCATGCTGATCGATCACGGTCACGCCGTTGCCGTCCTGCTCGAACCCGCACACTTGCGTGCTGGTCCGGAATTCGATCAGCGGATGATCCTTGACCGCCTCGTAGATCGACAGATGGATGTCCGCGCGATGGATCACCGCATACGGGTTGCCGAAGCGTTCGCGATACGCGGCGCCCGTATCGATGCACGCGACTTCCCGCGCATCGACCGCATCCATCAGTTGCAGCCGGTCGGTGAACACCGCGCGGCCGCGCGCGGCCTCGCCGACGCCCAGCGCGTCGAGCGCATTGAACGCGTTCGCGGCGAGCTGGATACCCGCGCCGATCTCGCCGATTTGCGCGGCCTGTTCGAGCAGCTTCACGCGAATGCCCTGGCGCGCGAGCGCCAGCGCCGTCGCGAGCCCGCCGATGCCGCCGCCGATCACGAGTACGCGTCGGCCTGTATTGTTTGTCTCGTCCATGTCCGTCTCCTCCTTCGTGTTACGCGACGTAGTCCGGTTGCCGCTGCGGCTGCGCCGCTTCGAACGCCGGCTCGCGTCGCGCGTGTTCATGCACCGCGAGGCTGCGCGGATATGCGCTCACGTCGCAATCCATCCGCAGCGCGTTCGCGACCTGCGGCACGAGGCACACGTCGGCGAGCGTCGGCGCCTCGCCGAAACACCACGGGCCCGTATCCGCGCGCGCGAGCAGGCGCTCGACGCCGGCCATGCCTTCCGCGATCCAGTGCCGGTACCACGCACTCTTCTGCTGCGGCGTGACCTGCAGTTCGCTGTCGAGGTAGCGCAGCACGCGCAGGTTGTTGACCGGATGGATATCGCACGCGATCAGCGTCGCGAGTTCCAGCACGCGTGCGCGCTGCCGCGGTTCCAGCGGAATCAGCCGCGGCGCCGGATGAATCTGGTCGAGGTAATCGATGATCGCGAGCGACTGGCCGAGACGGAAATCGCCATCGACCAGCGCCGGCACCGACGCCGACGGATTCACCCGCGCGACGTAGCCGGCCTCGCGGTGCTCGCCCGTGCGGATGTTCACGGGCAGCGTGTCGTACGGCAGCCCTTTCAGCGCGAGCGCGATGCGCACCCGATAGGATGTCGAACTGTTGAAGAAGCTATGCAGTTGCACGATGTGACCTTTCGAGGAAATCGAAGAACGCGCGTCAGACCACGCGCACGGCCAGTTCGCCGAGACGCTCGACGCCGACCTTCATCACGTCGCCCTTGACCACCGCGCCGACACCTTCCGGCGTGCCGGTGAAGATCACGTCGCCCGGTTCGAGGCGAAAGAACTTCGACAGGTCGGCCACCGTTTCCGCGACCGACCAGATCAGGTGCGACACGTCGCTCTTCTGCTTCGTCGCGCCGTTGACGGTCAGCCACAGGCCGGCCTGCTCGACATGACCGACCTCGCTCGCCGGATGCACGGGGCCGATCGGCGCGGAACGGTCGAACGCCTTGCCGATTTCCCACGGCCGGCCCATCTCGCGCATCTTCATCTGCAAGTCGCGGCGCGTCATGTCGAGGCCGACCGCATAACCCCACACGTGCTCGAGCGCGCGCTCGAGCGGAATGTCGGAACCGCCCTTGCCGATCACCGCGACGAGTTCAGCTTCGTAGTGATAGTTCTGCGTCTGCGACGGATACGCCAAATCGAGCGTTTCGCCGTAGACGACCGGCACGATCGAGTCGGCCGGCTTGCAGAAGAAGAATGGCGGTTCGCGATCGGGATCGAAGCCCATCTCGCGCGCATGGGCCGCGTAGTTGCGGCCGACGCAGTACACGCGACGAACCGCGAAGCGGGCGTCGCTGCCGGCGACGGGAAGCGCCACCGGCGCTTCGGGCGGAAAAACGTAAGTCATGAACGGCTCCAGCGTAGGCAGGAAGGAACGCGCGCCGCCTCGGCGGCGCACTGGACGAATCGAGGAAATCGGGAAAATCGGGCCAGCCGGCGGCGTCAGTCGCGCGCTTCGCGCAGCAGGTTCAGCGCGGACAGCACCGGCCGGTCGGAATAGCTGAACAGCACGCTGTCGGACGACGCCGACAGCCGCACCGGCGCCCACGACGGCGCGACGAAGATGTCGTGCGGCTCGAATGCGAACGTGTCGCCGCCGATGTGCGCGGTGCCGCTGCCTTCGACGACGCAGTAGATCGTCGCGTCGGTGCTGCGATACGTGCGGCCGTCGAAGCCGGCTGGCAGGAACTGCATGAAGGTCGCGATCGTCGGCATCGGCCAGCCGCCCGTCGCGGGATTCACGTAGCGCAGCTTCACGCCGTCCCACGCGTCGAGCTCGCCGTTGCGGTACAGCGCGTCAAGGGCCTCGCGGGTGCGCGCGTACGGATAGCTGAACACCGGCGACGTCGGATCGCTCGCGCGATGGCGCACCGGCACCATGTTGTGGCCGAAGCGCGCGAAGCTGTCGCCTTCCGCGCGGCTGACGGGCTGCTCGGCTTCCGGATAGTTCTCCGCGAAGCCCGCGTCGAGGTACCCGACCAGCGGGATGTCGAGCCCGTCGAGCCACACGACCGGCTCGCCGCCATCTTCCGCCGACGGGTTGCCGTGGTCGTGCCACGCCCACGACGGCGTGATGATGAAGTCGCCCGGATGCATCGTCGTGCGCTCGCCGTTCACTGCGGTCCACGCGCCCTTGCCCTCGACGATGAAACGCAATGCCGACTGCGTATGCCGGTGGCTCGGCGCGATCTCGCCCGGCAGGATCAGCTGCAGGCCCGCGTACAGGCTTGGCGTCATGCTCGACTTGCCGGGCAGCCCCGGGTTCTCCAGCACCAGCACGCGGCGCACGGCTTCTTCCGCGCTGATCACGCCGCCGGCCTGCATCACCAGGTCGCGCACCTGCGCGTACTTCCAGATCGCGGCCTGCGCGGCCGGCTGCGGCGCTTTCGGCACGAGGTTGTGCAGCGACTCCCACAACGGCGCGAGGCGCTGTTCGGCGATCCGTGCGTAGTAGTCGGCGCGCGACGTATCCGGGTGTCGGCTGGTCATGATGTCTCCTTGGGGCGGCCGATCGCGGTCGGTGCTGTGTCGGGTCGGGGACCGCGTGCTTCAGTCCGTTAGCGCATTTATATTCGACGCAGACATACCCGGTAAAATGGCGAAATCATCTAATCCATACGATTTCGGATATACCTTCCGACACGGAGCACGCGATGGACTGGACCTACCGGCTGCGATTGCGGCACCTCCAGGTGCTGCTGAGCCTGGCCAGCACGGGCAACCTGAGTCAGTCCGCGACGGCGCTGGCGACCACCCAGCCCGCGCTGTCGAAATGGCTGAAGGAACTGGAAGAGGATGTCGGGCTGCCGCTGTTCGAGCGGCACGCGCGCGGCCTGCGGCCGACGGCTTACGGCGATGCGCTGATCGAGCACGCGCGCCGTGTGGAGGCGCAGCTCGACGTCGCGCGCGACGACATGGCCGCGCTGCGCGAAGGCGGCAGCGGTCTGGTCACGATCGGCACGTCGGGCGTCGCGGCGGCCGATACCGTACCGCTCGCGGTGTCGCAGTTGCTGAAGCGGATGCCGCGCGCGCAGGTGCGGCTCACCGAGAGCACGATGAACCAGCTGATGCCGCAACTCGCGCGCGGCGAACTCGACATCGTCGTCGGCCGCTCGGGCTCCGCGTCCGTCGATCCGCACCTGCACGCCGAAGCGCTCTACGTCGATCCGGTGGTGTTCGTCGCGCGGCCCGATCATCCGCTCGTCGGCGCGGCCTCCGTCGGCTGGGACGAGGTGCTGGCCCACTCGTGGATCGTCTGGCCGTCCGGCACACCCGTGCACAACGCGCTGCAAGTCGCGCTGACGGCCGCCGGCCGCGTACAGCCGCCGCATTGCGTCGAATCGAATTCGTCGATCCTGAACCTCACGCTGCTGAACAACACCGACCTGCTCGGCGTCGCATCGCATCGTGCCGCGCGCCGCTTCGAGCAGTTGAACGCGATCCGCATCCTGCCGATGCGGCTCGAGGGCCAGGGCGCGGTGTCGATGTACTGGCATCCGGACAGCGCGAATCGCGCGGCCGTGGCCGCCGCGATCGAGTGCCTGCGTGCCTGTGCGGCGCCGCAGGTGGGCGGATGGGAGAAAGTGAAGACGGAATGAACGGCGAGGCGGCCCGCTGCGAACCGGGCCGCCTCGCGCTGGCGCGTCAAGCGCCGTCGCAGGACGCCGTGTCGTCCAGCATCAGCGTGCCGACCCGCGCGGGCACGAGCGGCGTGCGCGGCACCGGCGGCGTCCAGCCGAACAGCGCCTGCGCGGCCGCACCGCACACGCGGCCCTGGCATGCCCCCATCCCGCAGCGCGTCTGCAGCTTCGCGGCCGTCCAGCCGGGCGCCGGCGCGACCGCGTCGAAGCGCACGTCCTCGCAACGGCACAGCAGCGTATCGGGCCGCGCGAGCCGGCGGATCGGCTCGCGGATCGCGAAGCGTTCGCGCACCGCGTCCGCGAATGCCTGCCAGCGCGCGCGCTGCGCAATCAGCCCGGCCAGCGGCGCCGTCTGCCCGGTGGCCGCGCAGCCGGCAATCTCGCCTTCGACCATCGCCAGTTCGCTGCCGCCGACACCCGTGCACTCGCCCGCCGCGAAACAGCCGTCGCGGCTCGTGCGCTGGTGCGCGTCGACCACGACCGCGCCGTTCTCGATCCGGCAGCCGAGATGGCTCGGCAGCACGGTGTTCGGCACGAGGCCGAAGCCGCATGCGAGCCGGTCGCAGTCGACCTCGAATTCACGCTCGCCCTGCCGGATCCGCACGCGTTCGAGCCGCTTGTCGCCGAACGCTTCGACGACGTGTGCGCCAGGCCGATAGGCGGCGGTGACGAGCTTCGCGGCCTGCGCGAGTTTCGACGGCCAGCGCCACAGCCCCGCGCCGAAACCGGCGACATCGCCCCACGCAGCCTGTTCGAGCACGTGCGACACCTGCGCGCCGGCCTGCCGGGCCGTCGCCGCGCTCGCGAGCAGCAGCGGGCCGCTGCCGGCGATCACGGTGCGCTGCCCGCGCACGTCGAGACCGTACTTGATCAGCGCCTGCAGGCCGCCCGCGCCGGTGACGCCCGGCAGCGTCCAGCCGGGAAACGGCAGCAGCAGCTCGCGCGCGCCGCAGCACACGATCAGCGTGCGGAATTCCAGCAGGAACCCGCGCTCGTCGTCCTCCAGCAGCAACGTGCCCGGCTGCGTCTCGGCGACGATGCGCGTGGCAGCCAGATGCGTGACGTTCGGCCGACGCAGCACGGCAAGGCGTTCCGCCGCGGCCGGCACCGGCGTCGCGGCCGCCACCTGGCGCCAGATCTGCCCGCCCGCGCGCGGGTTGTCGTCGACGATCGCGATCGTCGCGCCGCTTCGTGCGGCGGCCCGCGCGGCCGACAATCCGGCCGGGCCCGCGCCGACGATCGCGACGTCGACGCTCAGTCGTTCCTGTTTCATCGCGTGCGCTCCACCCGCATCCCGTCGCGGCACAGCGTCTGGCAAGCCAGACGGCGGCGGCCGTCGATCGTCATCCTGCACTCCTGGCAGATGCCCATACCGCAAAACGGCGCGCGCGCCGCACCCGTGCACGACACGCGCGTCGTGTCGTCGCCGCTCGCCGCGACGGCGGCCGCGACGGTCGCGCCGTCGGCCACCGTCAGCGCGCGGCCGTCCAGATGAATGATCATGTCAGCGCTCCGGCTACGGGGGACGTCGTCAGAAAACGTCCCGGCAAATACGGTTCGATGTCGATGGGCGGCCGTTCGCCGGTCATCAGCGCGGCGACGAGCCGCGCACTGCCCGGCGCGGTCGTCACGCCGAGCCCTTCGTGCCCGACCGCGAGCCATACGCCCGGCCGCGCCGGATGCTCACCGAGCAGCGGCAGACCGTCGGGGCTCGCGGAACGGAAGCCCGTCCATGCGCGAATTCCGTTCAGGTCGGCCAGATCCGGCAGGTAGCCGGCCGCGCGGCGCAGCATGCGCGCGAGGACCGGCGGCTCGACGCGCGCGTCCTCGGTGTCGAACTGGCGCGACGAGCCGATCAGCAGCTGGCCGGTGGGCCGCGGCTGCACGTTGAACGCGACCGACGTGCCGTCGCTCGCGTGCGCGCTCGCCGCATAGCCGAGTTCGACGAGCTGGTGCGACACCTGGCCCGGGTAACGATCGGTGATCAGCAGGTGGCCCTTCTTCGGGCGCAATGGCAATTCAGGCAACAGCGTGCGCGCGGCGACGCCGTTCGCGACGACCACGCGCTCCGCACGCAGCGTGTCGCCGCTCGCGAGCGTCACGCTCGGACCGTCGACCGCCACCGCACGATCGCGCCGCAACGTGATGCCCGGCGCGCGCTGCAACAGCCAGCTCGCGGCGACGGGCGCATAGAGAATCGCGTCGCCGTGGATCTTCAGCGCGCCGCCGAGGCCCGCGCGCAGCATCGGCTCCAGCCGCGCGAGCGTCACCGCGTCGATCAGCTCGCCCGCCACGCCGTGCGCGGCGAGTGTCGCCTGCTTGGTGCGCGCGAGATCCATTTCGTGCGCGTCGGCCGCGAGCCACAGCGTGCCGCAGTTGCGGTACGCGCAGCCGTCCGGCATCTCGCCGGCGAGCGCGCGCCACAATTCGATCGAATAATGGCTCAGCGCGAGCTCCGCCGCGTTGTCGTCCATCGCGACGAGGTGCCCCATGCCGGCGCCGGTCGCGCCGCCGCTCGCGTCGTCGACGACGAGCACGCGCAGCCCGCGCTGCGCGAGTTCATGCGCGCACGCCGCGCCGACGATGCCGGCGCCGATCACGACGACGTCGGTCCGGGTCTCGCTCACGACACGATGCCCCAGCCGAACGGATCGTCTTCCTCGATCAGCAGCGTCGCTTCCGCGCTCAGGTGCGCGCTGCCGCGAATCGTCGGCACGATGCCGCCGTCGGCCTGCGCGTAGCTCGCCTGGAACACGCTGCCGATCACGCTCGCCTGACGCCACACGACGCCCGCTTCGAGCTTGCCGTCGGCCGCGAGGCACGCGAGCTTCGCGCTCGTGCCGGTGCCGCACGGGGAACGGTCGTACGCATGGCCCGGGCACAGCACGAAGCTGCGGCTGTCGTGCTCGGGATCGTCCGCGAACAGTTCGATATGGTCGATCTCGCCGCCGTTCGCGCCGGTGATGCCCGCGCGTTCGAGCCCGGCACGCACCGCGGACGAATAGGCGGTCAGCGCCGCCACGTTGTCGCCGGCCACGCGCTGGCCGTGATCGCTGATCAGGAAGAACCAGTTGCCGCCCCACGCGATGTCGCCCTTCACGGGACCGTAACCTGGCACATCGACGTCGACGGCCTTCGCATGGCGGTACGCGAGCACGTTGCGCACGCTGACCGACAGGTCGTCGTGCAGCGTCGCCTCGACGGTGCCGACCGGCGTTTCGATCCGGTGCACGCCCGGCTCGATGCGGCCCATGTGATGCAGCGTGCGCACCACGCCGATCGTGCCGTGCCCGCACATGCCGAGGTAACCGCTGTTGTTGAAGAAGATCACGCCGGCCGCCGCCTCCGGCGACACGGGTTCGCACAGCAGCGCGCCGACCAGCACGTCGCTGCCGCGCGGCTCGAGAATGCACGCGGTGCGATAGCGATCGTGCTCGCGCGCGAGCACGTCGCGGCGCTCGGCCATCGTGCCGTTGCCGAGCGAGGGGAAACCGGACACGACGAGCCGCGTGGGTTCGCCGCCCGTGTGCGAATCGATGATCTGGATGCGCTTCATCATGAGCCGTTCGAAGTGGGGAAAGGAGCATAGCTTCCTCCGTCGCGCGTCCGTCCGCTTGTGGCTTTTCGATGAGGACGACGACGAAATCGGCATAGTGCGGAACGCGTGTCGCGGCCCTTGCTGCCACTGTGCCGATTTCGTCATTTTGCTCCGCGATACGGCTCAAGCGTGATGGGTGTTTGCACGGCGATACTGGTTGCACGTCGACGCGCCTGTCGTCGACCGATACGAAGCAGGAGATTGCAGTGAGCCGAAACGCCATCCAGCGGACCGGAGTTTTCCCCGCCCTCAGCCACCGGTTCGTACCGGACGCTTCCATCGCTTTCGACGCCGCGCACCGCGCCGAACGGAACGGCGCGAACCGCTGACCGATTTCCCCCCGGCGGTGCGGCGGCCTCCCCCCGTCGCATCGCCACTTCCGTGTCCGGCATGGCCGGCACGGGCCCGTTCGCCGCAGCGCCTGCCCGCGCCGCACTCGAGCGGGCCCCGGCCCTCGCGGTCGTTCGAACCGGTCGCACGCCGGCCGGCAGGCGTTGCGCCTGCTGCGCCCCAGAGCGCGGCGCAGGCCGCACCTGCCCCGATATTTCCCAGGAGACAAACCCATGCCAGGTCAAGGCAACACACACCCGTCCGTCCCGCTTTCCCGTTCCGTGCCCGCCGACGGCGGTCACGGCAAGTTCAAGAAGCAGCTGTCGCTGACCGACCTGACGTTCATCGGCCTCGGTGCGATCTTCGGTTCGGGGTGGCTGTTCGCCGCGAGTCACGTGTCGACGATCGCCGGCCCGGCCGGCATCTTCTCGTGGCTGCTCGGCGGCTTCGCGGTGCTGCTGCTCGGCATCGTCTACTGCGAGCTCGGCGCCGCGCTGCCGCGCGCGGGCGGCGTGGTCCGCTACCCGGTGTTCTCGCACGGCCCGTTGCTCGGCTACCTGATGGGCTTCATCACGCTGATCGCGTTCTCGAGCCTGATCGCGATCGAAGTGGTCGCCGCGCGCCAGTACGCGGCCGCGTGGTTCCCGGGCCTCACCAAGGCCGGATCGAGCGACCCGACGACGATCGGCTGGCTCGTGCAGGCCGCGCTGCTGTGCTTCTTCTTTTACCTGAACTATTCGAGCGTGAAGACGTTCGCGAAGGCGAACAACATCATCAGCATCTTCAAGTTCATCGTGCCGCTGTCGGTGATCGCGGTGCTGTTCACGTTCTTCAAGCCCGCCAACCTCACCGCGCACGGTTTCGCGCCGTTCGGCATGCCGGGCATCGAGATGGCCGTGTCGGCCGGCGGCATCATCTTCGCGTATCTCGGCCTCACGCCGATCGTGTCGGTCGCGAGCGAAGTGCGCAATCCGCAGCGCACGATCCCGATCGCGCTGATCCTGTCGATCCTGCTGTCCACGCTGATCTACGTGCTGCTGCAGCTCGCGTTCATCGGCAGCATCCCGACCGACATGCTGGCCGCCGGCTGGCACGACGTGAGCAAGGCCTTCTCGCTGCCGTACCGCGACATCGCGCTCGCGCTCGGCGTGGGCTGGCTCGCGGTGATGGTGGTCGCCGACGCGATGATCTCGCCGAGCGGCTGCGGCAACATCTACATGAACGCGACGCCGCGCGTCGTCTACGGCTGGGCGAAGACGGGCACGTTCTTCAAGGTGTTCACGCGCGTCGACGAGGCATCGGGCATCCCGCGTGCGGGCCTGTGGCTCACGTTCGGCCTCGCGATCTTCTGGACCATGCCGTTCCCGTCGTGGGAAGCGCTGATCAACATCGTGTCGGCCGCGCTCGTGCTGAGCTATGCGGTCGCGCCCGTGTCGGTCGCCGCGCTGCGCCGCACCGCGCCCGACCTGCCGCGGCCGTTCCGCGCGGTGGCGTTCGGCATCACCGGCCCCGCATCGTTCGTGATCGCCGCGCTGATCGTCTACTGGTCGGGCTGGGGCACGGTGTCCTGGCTGCTCGGCCTGCAGATCGTCATGTTCGTGATCTATCTCGCGTGCCGCCGCTGGGTGCCGACCGCGCACCTGAGCCTCGCCGAGCAGGTGCGTTCGTCCGCGTGGCTGATCGCGTTCTACGCGGCCATGATCGTGCTGTCCTACTTCGGCGGCTTCGGCGGCACGGGCCAGCTCGCGCATCCGTACGACACGGTCGTCGTCGCGGCCGTCGCGCTCGTCATCTACTACTGGGGCGCCAATACCGGCATCCGTTCCGACAAGCTGCAACTCGACGACGACGAAGACTGACACACCCGCTTCCCCTTTTCATTCCGGCCGGGCGCACCATGCCCGGCCCCGCATTTTCCGAGGAAAACCCATGCAACTCACAGGTCAGCTCCTGATCGGCCAGTCGGCCATCGCCGGACAGAACGGCACCCTTCACGCGATCGCCGCCGCGACCGGCGAACCGCTCGAACCCGCATTCGGCGGCGCGAGCCTGCACGACCTGGAGACGGCCTGCGCGCTCGCCGACGAAGCCTTCGACACGTATCGCGAGACGAGCCCCGAGCAACGCGCGGCGTTTCTCGATGCGATCGGCCGCAACATCCTGGCGCTCGGCGACGACCTGATCGAGCGCTGCGTCACCGAAACGGGCCTGCCGCGCGCACGCATCGAAGGCGAACGCGGCCGCACGGTCGGTCAGCTCGCGCTGTTCGCGTCGCTCGTGCGCGACGGCGGTTACGTCGATGCGCGCATCGATCCGGCCCGCCCGGACCGCAAGCCGCTGCCGCGCGTCGACCTGCGCCTGCGCAACGTCGCGATCGGGCCGGTCGCCGTATTCGGCGCGTCGAACTTCCCGCTCGCGTTCTCGGTCGCGGGTGGCGACACCGCGTCGGCACTCGCCGCCGGCTGCCCGGTGATCGTCAAGGCGCACTCCGCGCATCCGGGCACGTCCGAGCTCGTCGGCCGTGCGATCCAGCAGGCCGTGCGCGAATGCGGGCTGCCGGCCGGCGTGTTCTCGCTGCTGTTCGACGCGTCGCGCGAAATCGGCCAGGCGCTCGTCGCCGATCCGCGCATCAAGGCCGTCGGCTTCACCGGCTCGCGCCGTGGCGGCGTGGCGCTGATGAACATCGCGGCCGCGCGCCACGAGCCGATTCCGGTCTATGCGGAAATGAGCTCGATCAACCCGGTGCTGCTGTTCCCGGCCGCGCTCGACGCGCGCCACGATGCGATCGCGCCGCAGTTCGTCGCATCGCTCGCCCTCGGCGCCGGCCAGTTCTGCACCAACCCGGGCCTCGTGCTCGCCGTCGACGGCCCCGCGCTGCGCGCGTTCGAAGCCGCGGCGGCCACCGCCGTGCAGGCGACCGTCGCGCAGACGATGCTGACGCCGCACATCCACGCGAGCTATGTGCAAGGCGTGGCCACCCTGCGCGCGCACGACGCGGTCGAACTGCTGGCGCAAGGCGTGGAAGGCGGTCGCTTCCAGGCGCGCGCGGCGCTGTTCGCAACCTCGGCGGACGCATTCATCGCCCATCCCGAACTGCGTGACGAAGTGTTCGGTCCGGCATCGCTGATCGTGCGCTGCCCGGATGCCGATACGCTGCATCGCGTGCTGAAGTCGCTCGAAGGGCAACTGACGATCGCCGCGCATCTCGCCGACGGCGACGCCGCGCTGTTCGCCGCGCTGCGCCCGACGCTCGAGCGCAAGGCCGGCCGCATTCTCGTCAACGGCTTCGGCACGGGCGTCGAGGTCGGTCATGCGATGGTGCACGGCGGTCCGTTCCCGGCCACGTCCGACACGCGCACGACGTCGGTCGGCGCACGCGCGATCGAGCGTTTCCTGCGCCCCGTGTCGTACCAGGACGTGCCGGACGCGCTGCTGCCCGACGCCATCCGCAACGGCAACCCGCTGAACGTGCCGCAACGCATCGACGGCGTGCCGGCGCCCCGGGAAGCGCGCGATGTCTGAGCCGCTCGCCGAAGTCGTCCTGTCGCTCGATGAGGTCCATGCGCTCGCGCTGCGGGTGCTGACGCACCACGGGCTGTCCGATGCGCACGCGCGGGCGATCGCGGGCGTGATCACGCAGGGCCAGCGCGACGAGTGCCACTCGCACGGCGTGTATCGGCTGCTCGTGTGCGTGCGCTCGCTGAAGAAGGGCAAGGTCGACCCGCAAGCCGTGCCGACGCTGCGCCGGCTGTCGTCGTCGATCGTCGCGGTCGACGCCCATCGCGGCTTCTCGCTGCTGAGCTTCGAAACCGGCCTGCCGGTGCTCGTCGAGATGGCGAAGCAGCACGGGATCGCCGCGATGGCGATCAACCACTGCTACCACTTTTCGGCGCTGTGGCCCGAGGTCGAGGCGATCGCCGCCAAGGGGCTGGTTGGCATCGCGATGAACCCGAGCCACAGCTGGGTCGCGCCGGAAGGCGGCCGCGAGCCGGTGTTCGGCACGAACCCGATCGCGTTCGCGTGGCCGCGCCCGGACGGCGAGCCGTTTGTGTTCGACTTCGCGACGAGCGCGATCGCGCGCGGCGACATCGAGCTGCACGCGAAACAGGGCAAGGCGATCCCGCCGCACTGGGCGATCGACGCCGACGGCCAGCCGACCACTGATCCGAAGGCCGCGCTGCACGGCGCGATGCGCACGTTCGGCGGGCACAAGGGCTCGGCGCTCGCGGCGATGGTCGAACTGCTCGGCGGCGCGCTGATCGGCGACATGACGAGTCAGGAATCGATGGACTTCGACGCAGGCGTCGGCGCGACGCCGTGCCATGGCGAGCTCGTGATCGCATTCGACCCGAAAGTGTTCCTCGGCGACGATCTCGACGCGGGCCTCGCGCGCGGCGAGCGGATGTTCGCGTCGATCACCGGGCAAGGCGCGCGGCTGCCGTCGCAGCGGCGCTTCGACGCTCGCGCGCGCAGCATTGCGCACGGCGTGCGGATTCCGAAGGCGCTGTACGACGAAATCCTGACGCTGCTCGACTGACGCGCGATCGCCAGGCGCGGCTTCATCGCCGGCAGGACGGGCGATGAAGCCGCCGTCCGGTTCGACCGGCGTGTCCCGCGCCCGCGTCCAGGCGCCCAGCCCGGCGCCCGCTCGCTCGCGCCCGCGGGCGGCCGCATGCCCGGCGGCTGTGGGATAATCGACGGGTTTGCCCAGGGCGCAGCTCAAGAGGTTGTTCGCACGGGCGCGCGAGAGGCCTCCATTCCCGTGCCTCCACCCTTTTTCGCGATAATTCTTCAGCCATCACCATGCCCACATACCGTTCCAAAACCTCCACCGCCGGTCGCAACATGGCAGGTGCGCGCTCGCTGTGGCGCGCCACCGGCATGAAAGACGACGATTTCTCGAAGCCGATCATCGCGGTCGTCAACTCGTTCACGCAGTTCGTGCCCGGGCACGTGCACCTGAAGGATCTCGGCCAGCTCGTCGCGCGCGAGATCGAGGCCGCCGGCGGCGTCGCGAAGGAATTCAACACGATCGCGGTCGACGACGGCATCGCGATGGGCCATGACGGCATGCTCTATTCGCTGCCGAGCCGCGACATCATCGCCGACTCGGTGGAGTACATGGTGAACGCGCACTGCGCGGACGCGATGGTGTGCATCTCGAACTGCGACAAGATCACGCCGGGGATGCTGATGGCCGCGATGCGCCTCAACATCCCGGTGATCTTCGTGTCGGGCGGCCCGATGGAAGCCGGCAAGACGCGCCTCGCGAACCCGGTCACCAAGACCGTCGAACTGAAGAAGCTCGACCTCGTCGACGCGATGGTGATCGCGGCCGACCAGTCGTATTCGGATGCCGACGTCGCCGAAGTCGAGCGCTCGGCCTGCCCGACCTGCGGTTCGTGCTCGGGCATGTTCACCGCGAACTCGATGAACTGCCTGACCGAGGCGCTCGGCCTGTCGCTGCCCGGCAACGGCACGGTCGTCGCAACGCACGCGGATCGCGAGCAGCTGTTCAAGCGCGCCGGCCGCCGCATCGTCGAACTGACCCGCCAGCACTACGAGCAGGACGACATGCGCGTGCTGCCGCGCTCGGTCGGCTTCAAGGCGTTCGAGAACGCGATGACGCTCGACATCGCGATGGGCGGTTCGACCAACACGATCCTGCACCTGCTGGCGATCGCGCAGGAAGCCGGCATCGACTTCACGATGAAGGACATCGATCGCCTGTCGCGCATCGTGCCGCAGCTGTGCAAGGTCGCGCCGAACACGAACAAGTACCACATCGAGGACGTGCACCGCGCGGGCGGCATCATGGCGATCCTCGGCGAGCTGGACCGCGCCGGCAAGCTGCACACCGACGTGCCGACCGTGCACGCGCCGACGCTGAAGGATGCGCTCGACCAGTGGGACATCGTCCGCACGGAAGACGAAGCGGTCCGCACGTTCTACCTGGCCGGCCCGGCCGGGATCCCGACGCAGGTCGCGTTCAGCCAGGACACGCGCTGGCCGAGCCTCGACCTCGACCGCGCCGAAGGCTGCATCCGCTCGTACGAGCATGCATTCTCGAAGGAAGGCGGCCTGGCCGTGCTGACCGGCAACATCGCGCTTGACGGCTGCGTGGTGAAAACGGCCGGCGTCGACGAAAGCATCCTTGTGTTCGAGGGTTCGGCGCACGTGACCGAATCGCAGGACGAAGCGGTCGAGAACATCCTGAACGACAAGGTCAAGGCCGGCGACGTGGTGATCGTGCGCTACGAAGGCCCGAAGGGCGGCCCCGGCATGCAGGAAATGCTGTACCCGACGAGCTACATCAAGTCGAAGGGCCTCGGCAAGGCATGCGCGCTGCTGACGGACGGCCGCTTCTCGGGCGGCACGTCGGGCCTGTCGATCGGTCACTGCTCGCCGGAAGCGGCAGCGGGCGGCGCGATCGGCCTCGTGCGCGACGGCGACCGGATCCGCATCGACATCCCGAACCGTACGATCGACGCGCTGGTGTCGGATGAGGAACTCGCGCGTCGCCGCGAAGAGCAAAACGCGAAAGGCTGGAAGCCGGCGCAACCGCGCCCGCGCAAGGTGTCCGCGGCGCTGAAGGCCTATGCGAAGCTGGTGATGTCGGCCGACAAGGGCGCCGTGCGCGACCTGTCGCTGCTCGACGACTGACACCGGACGACGGGCCGCGCGAACGGCCCGCGTGCGTGATTCGGA
The DNA here is from genome assembly GCF_902833195.1 of Burkholderia sp. BCC1638. Taxonomy (NCBI): domain Bacteria; kingdom Pseudomonadati; phylum Pseudomonadota; class Betaproteobacteria; order Burkholderiales; family Burkholderiaceae; genus Burkholderia; species Burkholderia sp. BCC1638. The sequence goes on along the minus strand of NZ_CADFEC010000001.1, from coordinate 154,947 downwards.
AGCCGCTCCTCGGAGCGGCTTTTTTTCGTCCGGCGCCGGCCCGAAGCCGCGGCACCGGCGCCGTCAGTCGATCAATGACGGAACTCGTCGGTGCCCCATCCGCCTCCACCGCCGCCGTGGTTCCCACCGCCGCGGTTCCCGCCGCTGTTTCCACCGCCTTGCGGCCGTGCGCCGTAACCGCCGCCGCCCTGATACGTGGGCGGCGCCATCATCCGGGCCGCACCACCGTTGGGCGCGGGCTGCTGCGCCGGCTGCTGCGGCTGCGGCTGCGGCTGCGGCTGCGGCTGCGGCTGACGGGCGCCGGGCATCGGCGCAGCCTGTTGTGGCGCCGGCGCGCGGTTCGGGCCGTTCCAGCCACCGCGCGTGGCCGACGGCCGTGCATCATGCCGCTCGGGCGCCCCACCGCCCGGCGCGCGCTGGTTCGGCCCGCCCGGCTGCGGGTGTCCGTAAGCGGGCGGCATCCCGCCGGGACCGACGCGCGGCTCGGCACGACGCTCCCAGCGGTCGCGATCGTGAAACCACGGCCGATGGCGGTAGTAGCGGTCCCAGTACGCGCCGATCGCGAAGCCGGTCACCGGCACGCCGATGATCGCGCCGTATTCGAGCAACGGTACGTAATTGCCTTGATACGGATAGTCGAGCTGCTCCGCGTCGATCCAGCCGCGCACGCCCGGCAGCGCAACGTCGCACCACGAGTAGTCGCTCAGGCAGCCGAACACGTCCAGCGCGGTGCCGGGCGGAACCTGCGCGACGACCGGATAATCGGGTGCCGGCCCCGCATAGATTTCGGCCGGCGAGTTCGTGTAGGCGCTGCTTTGGGCGTCGGCGATGCCCGGCACCGCGGCGATGCCGAACAGGACGACGCACAAACTTCGGATGATCGTGTTGCTCATGATGCTCTCCCGCGCGGTGCCACCGCGCGTCGGTCAGTGTCGATGGCCCCCGCCCCCATGCCCGCCTCCCCAGTGACCGCCGCCCCACGGACGGTGCCAGTATCCGCCCCGGTAGCCGCCGCCCCAATGCCCCCAGAAACCGAGGCCGATCGTGACGGGCGGCCCATACCAGCCCGGGTAGTACGCGGGATAGTAGGCCGGGTAAGGCACATAGGCCGGCGCGACATATACCGGGGCCGGTACGTAGGCGTAATCGTCTGCCGGCGGCGGCACCGCGGGCGTCGACGGCGCGACCGGTGCGGCGGTTGCCGGCGCCACCGGGATTTCTCGCTGCGACACCGTGGCAGGCACGGGTGCGTAATACGGTGCATAGCCGTATGGGCTGGTGTAATAACAGCCGCTCAGCGCGAACATGGCCAGCGCCATGACGGCAGGCCGCGCGGCGGGAATCGGGTTCATTCGAGGCTCCGCAGGGAATCGGTGCGTCGCCGCGTGGCGCGCGCCTGACTCTAGCTTACGTCCCCCGCATATTTCTGCGGGTTTGATCCGTTACTTTTTGTTTCGCGGCAACAAGAACGGGGCGCGACCGCGCGGGCATGCCGCATGCTCGCGCGTCAGCCACGCCGGCGTTGAAGTTGGCGCAAATGCCCTCAAGTTGAATATCGAGTCAGGCTGGCCGGCGCGGACGGGTGTTCGCGGCCCCCGGGAGCCTGAAACCCGCGGACTTCGGCCCGCCCAGACAGGAGCGCGGCTCGCGCCGCCATCGACATGACTACGCCACGCCCCACGCTTCGGGCGGACACGCCCCTCGATCCGATCATCCAGCTGCTGGCGCTCGCCGGCGAACAGGGTTATCTGACGCACGCCGACCTCGTCGACGCGCTGCCGCCGGAAAGCGACAGCCCCGACGCGCTGGACGTCGTGCGCGCCGCGCTCGCGGACATCGGCATCGCCGTGCTCGACGAGCCCGCCGCGCCGGCGCCGTTCACGGGCGCGGCACCGGTCGACGTCGATCGCGACGCCCTCGACGAGGGCCGCGCGCTGCTTGGCGATCTCGCGCGCGGCACCGGCGCATCGACCGATCCGCTCGCCCTCTACATGCGGCGCATCCATGCGGTGCCGCTGCTCAAGCGCGAGGACGAAATCGTGCTTGCCCGCGAGATCGAAACGGGCCGCCATCAGATCCTGCACGCGCTGGCCGGCTGTCCCACGGCCGTCGAGGCGTTGCTCGCGCGCCATGCCGCAACGCGTGCAACCGCCGCGACCACCGACGAAGGCGACGACGGCGGCAATGACGCTCAGGCGCCTGCGCGCTACGACACGCTTCAAGGCGCGGTTGCGACCGTGCGCGACGCATTGCATGCGCAGGGCTGCCGCTCGGCCGAGTACCGCGACGCGCGTAACCGCCTGGCCGCGCTGCTCGGTTCGCTCGCATGGGTTGCACCGGCCGTCGACGAAGCGAGCCGCGTCGTGCGCGCGCTCGCCACTGCCCCGGTCGAAGCTGGAGCGGACGCCACCGCGGGCGCCGATGCCGCGTGCTTCGATCCGGTCGCGCGGCGCGCGCTCGGCGCCGCGCTGAGCGACGGCCAGCAAAAAGTGCGCGACGGTACGCGCGCGATGCTCGAGGCGAACCTGCGCCTCGTGCTGTCGATCGCGCGCAAGTACATGAACCGCGGCGTCGACCTGCCGGATCTCGTGCAGGACGGCTGCCTCGGCCTGATGCGCGCGATTGAGAAGTTCGAATACCGGCGCGGCTTCAAGTTCTCGACCTACGCGACCTGGTGGATCCGGCAGGCGGTCGCGCGCGCGGTGGCCGACCGCTCGCGCACGATCCGCGTGCCCGTGCACGTCGGCGACCAGTACCAGCGCGTGCAGCGCCATGCGCTGCGCTTTCGCCAGCGCACGGGCCGCCGCGCGACGCCGGCCGAACTCGCGGCCGAGACCGGGCTCGCGGAGGACAAGCTGCGCGCCGTGCTCGCGCTGCCTGCCGAGCCGCTGTCGCTCGACACGCCGCTGCCCGACGCGGATACCGGCCTCGTCGATCTGCTCGAGGACCAGGCATCGGCGAGCCCGTTCGAGCGTCTGGCCGACACGCGCATGCGCGAATGCGTGACGTCGCTGCTGCGCTCGGTCACGCCGGCCGAGGCCGACGTGCTGCGCCGGCGGTTCGGCCTCGGCGGCGCCGAGCCCGACACCTACGATGCGATCGCGCAGGACGCGGGGATGTCGCGCGAACGCGTGCGGCAGATCGAGAAGCGCGCGCTCGCCACGCTGCGCATGGCCGCGGAGGCCGAGGGCGCGCAGTCGTTCCTCGACGCGTAACGGGTCGCGCGCTCGTGCTGCACGCCGGCACGAACGCGCGCGGGACCGGTCCCGCCCGTGCAACGTTTGCCGTTGACGCACATCAATTTTTGCTCGTCGCTTGCCGTGACAATGTGCTGAAATAAGAGGTGGACCGGGGCGTTGCGCGCCGTGTCCATTCCGTTTGCACATCTCCGGGCTCCGCACATGCAAACGACCATCGGCCAAACACACGAGGAAAACCGGCAGATCGCGGCCTGCCTGCGCGAGGCCGCGCAGTTGCTTGCCGACCAGGGCGCGAATCCTTATCGGGTTGCCGCCTACCGCGCATCGGCCGATACGATCGAGTCGCTCGAAGACGGTATCCGCACGCGGTTCGACGCGGGCGGCGTCGATGCGCTCGACGCACTGCCCGAGGTCGGCACGGGCGTCGCAGAGGCGATCGCCGAACTGCTGGTGACCGGACGCTGGCGGCTGCTCGACCGGCTGCGCGGCGACGCGGAGCGCGCATCCGCATTCGAAGCCGTGCCGGGCATCGGCCACGCGCTCGCACTGCGGATTCACGACCAATTGCACATCGATACGCTCGAGGATCTTGAACGCGCGGCCCGCAGCGGCCAGCTCGAGGCGATTCCGGGCGTCGGCCCGCGGCGCGCGGCCGGCATCCGCGCGGCGCTCGACGACGTGCTGAGCCGGCGCCGGCGCTGGCAAGGCCACGCACGCGACGCCAGCCTCGGCACCGAGCCGCCCGTCGAACTGCTGCTGTACATCGACCGCCTGTACCGCAACAAGGCCGCCGCCGGCATCCTGCCCACGCTCGTGTCACGCCGGCTGAACGCGGATGTGAGCATTCAGCCGCCCGTGATGCACATGACGAAAGGCGGCTGGCATTTCACCGCGCTGTGCCCATATCCCGCGCGCCCGCAAGAGTCGGGGCGCACCGCGGACTGGGTCGCGCTCTACTTCTATGATGCGTTGCAATGCGAGAACCAGCGGACCGTCGTCACCGAAACGCTCGGCTCGCTCGTCGGCAAGCGCATCGTGCGCGGACGCGAGATGGAATGCCGCGTGTATTACGCGGGATGAGGCGCTCGTGGCGCCAGCCGTGGCGATGCGGCCGCCCCGTGGCGCGCTCGAGCGTCCACGCTTCGGCAAACCGGACCGCCTGACCGCTTACGCTCCTTCCGTCTTCGTGCGGCGCGCTGGATGCCGATGCGCCACGATGCGCAGCAGCTTGCGGAACGACGGACACTCGAGATGACTCGGCGCCGGGCAGACGGCCGCGTGCCGCAACGCGTCGCGCACCGCGCCGAGACGGCGGATCGTACGGTCGAGCTCGTCGGCCTTGTCGTCGAGCTTCGCGCGATCGATCGCGGGCCGGCCGTCCGCGCCGAACATCGCGAGGATGTCGTCCAGCGAAAAGCCGGCCTCACGGCCGAGCGCGATCAGCGCAAGACGCTCCAGCACCGACTCGTCGTACTGGCGCCGCAGCCCGTGACGGCCGTTCGGCACGATCAATCCCTTTTCCTCGTAGTAGCGCAGCGTCGACGCGGGCAAGCCCGAGCGGCGCGCGACTTCGGCAATGTCCAGGCGGCTCATGCTCGATCTCAAGTGAACTTGAAGTCGCAAGATAGCCGCTCGACTCCTTCGATACAAGCCTGGACCGCCATGAACCGCCGGCACCGGGTCGTTGGGCGCCGCGCACCGCGTTCATTCGCCGCCGCTGTCGATCAGGTTGTGGCGCACGCGCCCGAGCAGACGCACGAGCGTGTCGCGCTCGTCGCGCGTGAAGCCGCGCAACCCGTCGTCGGTGACCGTGTCGCCCACCTCCAGCATCTGCGGAAAGATGTCGCGTGACTTGTCGGTCAGCCGGATCACGAACGCGCGGCGATCGTCGTCGTTCGCGATGCGTTCGATCCATCCGCAAACTTCCATCCGGTCGAGCAGCCGCGTCAGCGAGATCGGCGTGATCTCGAGCCATTCCGCGAGCCGCGCCTGATTCATCTCGCCCTTCCACGTCAGGTACGCGAGCACGCGGCTTTGCGCGCGCGTCAATCCGATGCGCTTCGCGCGCCGGTCGAACAGGCGTCCTTGCAGGCGGGCCACGTCGGAAATCAGGTAGCCGATCCGGTTCTCGTAAGTCTTGTCCATGCGGCGATTATAGGGGCAGGCCGCGAATCACCCGGGGCTCAGGCCAGGCGATGAGCACGAACATAATAAGCATGCTTATAATTCGAGCCATACCGGATCGCCGCCCACGGCGACCGCCCCACGGAGACACTCGCTTGAACCCCACCGCCGACGACGCCCCCGCCTCACCGCCCGCGCTCAACCGCCCGATGCTGACCCTGTCGATCATGCTCGCGACGCTGATCCAGACCCTCGACAGCACGATCGCGAACGTCGCACTGCCCCACATGCAGGGCACGCTGTCCGCATCGCAGGACGAAATCACCTGGGTGCTGACCTCCTACATCGTCGCCGCGGCGATCGCGACGCCGCTGACCGGCTGGCTGTCCGACCGCCTCAGCATGAAGCGGCTGCTGACGATCTCGATCGCGGGCTTCACGATCGCGTCCGCGCTGTGCGGACTGTCCGAATCGCTCGTGCAGATCGTCGGCGCGCGGCTGCTGCAGGGCGTGTTCGGCGCCGCGCTGGTGCCGCTGTCGCAGTCGATCCTGCTCGACATCAACCCGCGCGAGAAACAGGGCCAGGCGATGGCGATCTGGGGGATGGGCGTGATGGTCGGCCCGATCCTCGGCCCGACGCTCGGCGGCTGGCTCACCGACAGCTACAACTGGCGCTGGGTATTCTTCATCAACGTGCCGATCGGCGCGTTCGCGCTGGCCGGCGTGCTGACCTTCCTGCCCGCGCGCGCGCCGCGTCCGCACGTCAAATTCGACGCGTTCGGCTTCGCGACGCTCACGCTCGCGATCGGCGCGTTCCAGGCGATGCTCGACCGCGGCGAACAGCTCGACTGGTTCGGCTCGTACGAAATACGCATCGAGGCGCTCGTCGCGGCCCTGAGCTTCGCGTTCTTCCTCGTGCATACGGCAACCGTCGGCAAGGCGTCGTTCTTCAAGTCGGAGCTGCTGCGCGACCCGAACTTCGCGACCGGCACGCTGTTCATCTTCGTCGTCGGCGCGGTGCTGTACGCGACGCGCGCGCTGTTGCCGCCGATGCTGCAGAACCTGATGGGCTATCCGGTCGCGACGACGGGCCTCGTCACCGCGCCGAGCGGTGCCGGCACGATGATCGCGATGCTGTTCGTCGGGCGCTTGTTGAAATACGTGGATGCGCGGGCGCTGTTGTTCGCCGGGCTGGCGATTTCCGCGCTCGCGCTGTGGCAGATGATGCAGTACACGATCGTGCTGTCCGAGGCGGACATCGTGTGGCCCGGGGTGGTCCAGGGCTTCGGGCTGGGCCTCGTGTTCGTGCCGCTGAGCGCGCTGTCGTTCTCGACGCTGCAGCCGGAGCTGCGCGCGGACGGCACGGCCACCTACAGCCTGATGCGCAACATCGGCAGCAGTATCGGCATCTCGATCGTGCAGACGCTGATGACGCGCAACACGCAGGTCGCGCATGCCGACCTCGCGACCCACATCACGCCGTTCGACCCGGCCGTGCAGGCGATGGCCGGCAGCCACGTCGACATCGCGCTGCTCGACCGCACGATCAACCAGCAGGCCGCGATGATCGCCTACCTGAACGACTTCAAGCTGATGTTCGTCGCGACGCTGCTGATGATCCCATTGTTGCTGCTCATCCGCCCGCCGCAGAAAACGGCGAGCGTCGACGTCGCGCACGCGGCGATGGATTGACGATGCGACGGGCGCATACCCGCCGCAGGCCGCAACGTCAGGCCTTCATCGTCCCGGTGCGCACGTAACGCTCGTGCCACGACAACGCCTCGGCGAGCAGGTGCGGCGTGTGCTTGCCGAAGCTCTCGCGCGACGCGCGCTCGAAGTAGTCCTCAAGCATCGGCCGGTAGTCGGGATGCGCGCAGGTCGCGATGATCTTGCGCGCGCGCTGCTTCGGCGACAGGCCGCGCAGGTCGGCGAGCCCCTGCTCGGTGACGACCACCGCGACGTCGTGCTCGGTATGGTCGACGTGGCTCGCCATCGGCACGATCCGCGAGATCGCGCCGCCCTTCGCGGTGCTGGCCGACATGAAGCACGACAGGTAGCCGTTGCGCGCGAAGTCGCCCGAGCCGCCGATGCCGTTCTGGATCTTCGTGCCCATCACGTGCGTCGAGTTCACGTTGCCGTAGATGTCGGCCTCGATCATCCCGTTCATCGCGATGCAGCCGAGGCGGCGCACGAGTTCCGGATGGTTGCTGATCTCCTGCGGGCGCAGCAGGATCTTTTCGCGGAACGTTGCGATCTCGTCGGCGAAACGCTGCACGGCGGCCGGGCTCAGCGACAGCGCCGTGGCCGACGCGAAGCTCAGCGTGCCGTCGTCGAGCAGGTCGAGCATGCCGTCCTGGATCACTTCGGTATAAGCAGTCAGGTTCGAGAAGCCGGCCGAGCTCAGTTCCGCGAGCACCGCGTTCGTGATGTTGCCGACGCCCGACTGCAGCGGCAGCAGGTTTTCCGGCAGGCGGCCGCGCTTCACTTCATGGCGCAGGAAGTCGATCAGCTGCAGCGCGATCTGCTTCGACGTGGCGTCCGGCGCGGAGAACGCGTTGCTGCGATCCGGCGCGTCGGTCTCGACGATCGCGACGATCTTCTCCGCCGGGCAGCGCAGGTACGGCTCGCCGATCCGGTCGTCGCTTTTCGTCAGCGGAATCGGCTTGCGGTGCGGCGGCAGCGCGGTGCCGTAATAGACGTCGTGCATCCCGTCGAGACCGAGCGGCTGACGCGCGTTGACTTCGAGGATCACGTGCTTGGCCTGCTCGAGCCACGTCTTGTTGTTGCCGATCGACGCGGACGGAATCAGCAGCCCGTCCTCGCGGATGCCCGCGACTTCGACGATCGCGACGTCGAGCTCGCCATACAGCCCGAACCATGCGTATTGCGCGACGTGGCTCAGGTGGACGTCCTGGTAGTCGACTTCACCGGCGTTGATCTTGTCGCGCAGCGTCGGGTCGGACTGGTACGGCAGGCGCATCGAGATGCCGTCGGTGCGGGCGAGCGCGCCGTCGAGTTCCGGCGCGGTCGACGCGCCCGTCAGCACGTTGATCCGGAAGTCCTCGCCGCGCGCGTGGGCCGCGTCGATGTGGGCGGCGAGCGCGGCGGGCACGGCCTTCGGATAGCCGGATCCGGTGAAGCCGCTCATGGCGACGGTCATGCCGGGGCGGATCAGTGCGGCGGCTTCGTCAGCGGTGCGGACGAGCGAACGCAGGGCGGGAGCGAGGATGCGTGAAGAAGACATGGCTGTATATCTGACGCTTTGGTCTGTCGTTGACGTCGCGGGGGGGTGTCTCCTGAGCGACGCGAAGCCCTTGGGGCCGCGAGGGGCGGCCCGGCACCACGGGCACGGTCGGAGTATCGCAGAGGCCATCGCCGCGAAATGTCCGCTGGATGCAAAAGATACTTGCTGAATGCACCGGGTATCGAACGACAGTTCTGTGACAGCCCGCGGCGGCCGCAAGCGCATACATCCGAAAGGTGCGCGAAAGCGGACCGCCAGTTTTCCGCGCGAAAATTACGAACGGCTGAACGCGAATCGACCGATTCCTTTCCGGATTAGTCGCATCTCCGCGAAGAATCCGCATGCGATGGCCAATCGGCGATCGCCGCGGCCGATTGTCGCCCGTCGCGGCGGTTGCGGGCCTGATGCACGTCAACGCATCGACGCGCGCGAATCGCCGCCAGGCCCGCGTGCAAGGCCCGTCCGCCCTTGACAGCGGCGTGAGGCGAACCACACTGGATCAGACAGGGTCCGCCTGCGCGAACGCCGTTTCGCGCATCCGGTTTGCAACCGGCCGATGCCCGGAATGCGCGGTAACACTCCCGTATGTCAGGACATTGGTCGAAGAAAAAGCAACAAATTACAATTCCGTATATATTTCGCCGATGGACCAAAGAAAAACCGCTACACGCTCCGAACCGCCCCTGCCGCGCACCTGGGATGCTCGGCTCGCGCGCTCGCTCGTCCGACCGCTGATCGACACGCCCATTACCCCGAATCACCTCACCACCCTTCGTCTGCTGATCGGCCTCGCCGGCGCCTGGTGCCTTGCGCACGGCGGCTTCGGCTGGAGCAACGCGGGCGCATTCCTGATCGTGTTGTCGAACTTCGTCGATCACACCGACGGCGAACTCGCGCGCATCAGCGGCAAGTCCAGCAAGATCGGTCACTTTTACGACCTCGCGGCCGACGCGCTCGTGACGGTCGCGCTGTTCGTCAGCATGGGCGTCGGCATCGTCGCCCAGGGCGGCCAGATGGCCGCGTCGCCGGTGCTGCTCGGCGCGGTGGCCGGCGCAGCCGTCGCGCTGATCTTCTTCCTGCGCATGCGGATCGAATCGATCGCCGGCAAGGCCGGCACCAAGCAGGCGTTCGCCGGCGGCTTCGAGACGGAAGACGTGCTCTATCTGCTGCCGATCGTGACGCTCGTCGACGGCGTCCAGCCGTTCCTGCTCGCGGCATCGATTGGCGCCCCGCTGTTCGCCGCGTGGGTCGTGATCGACTGGTGGCGCATCGTTCGGCGAAGCGGCGCCCCTCAGAATTCAACCGAAATCCAGGCTTCCAAATGACTCCTAGCACGCGCGACGACTCCGTGCTGAGCCCGGCACGCCCCGCGCCTGCGCGCGCGGCAGCGGCCGATCCCGATCGCACCGTGGCCGACTGCGTCGGCCGTCTCGACCTCGACCGCCTGCGCGGCGACTACACGCGCCAGGGGTCGTTCCTGTACCTCGATACCTTCCTGCCGGCCGACGCGCACGCGAAACTCGCCGCCGCCGCCCGCGCGATGCAGGCCGGCCTGAACCGCAATTACCTGCCCGGCCACAAACAAGGCGGCAGCGTGAGCCGGCACACGATCGACGAACAGGCGCCGTACATCGCCGAGCTGTACCGGTCGAAGGCGCTGATCGGCTTCCTCGAGAAGATCACCGGCGACAAGCTGATGCTTTCGCCGGACGACGATCCGCACGCGTACGCGCTGTACTACTACACGAAGCCGGGCGACCACATCGGCTGGCATTACGACACGTCGTACTACGACGGCCGCCGCTACACGCTGCTGATCGGCGTGATCGACGAGTCGTCGTGCCGGCTCGACTACGAGCTGCATACGCGCAATCCGGACGTGCCCGACACGCCGGGCTCCGTGCAGATCGCCGACGGCGGCATCGTGCTGTTCGACGGCGACAAGCTGCGGCATCGCGTCACGCCGCTCGGCCAGAACGAGACGCGCGTGTCGCTCACTTTCGAATACGTGACCAACCCCGGCATGCGGCCGTGGAAGCGCTTCATCTCGAACATGAAGGACGCGATCGCGTATTTCGGTTTCCGCCAGGTGTTCAAGCAGCTGGCCACGCGACGGTCGGCCGGGTCATGACACGCGCCGGCCTGATCCTGCTGTCCCTCGGAACGGCACTCTTCGTCGCCCTGCTCGCGTGGCAGGGCGTCGGCGCGGTCGCGTCGACGTTTCTCGCGGCCGGCTGGGGCCTTGCGCTCGTCGCCGCATTCCACGTCGTACCGCTCGTGATCGACGCGCTGGCGATCTCGGTGATGTTCCGCCGCGGCCAGCCGGGCGCCGAGCTCGGCAACGCGCTGCGCGCGCGCTGGGTCGGCGAATCGGTGAACAGCCTGCTGCCCGCCGGGCAGATCGGCGGCCCGGTGCTGATGGTGCGCCACCTCGCGCAGCGCGGCACGCGGATGGCCGATGCCGCCGCCGCGGTCACCGTCAGCACGACGATGCAGGCGCTCGCGCAGATGGCGTTCGCGCTGATCGGCATCGCCGCGTTCAGCGTGTATGCGACGCACGAGTCCGTCGCTCACCTGCGCACGCCGGCGCTGATCGCCACCGGCGTGCTCGGCGCCCTCGCGGTCGCGTTCTACGTGGCGCAGCGGCGCGGGCTGTTCGGCCGCGGGCTGCGTCTCGCGTCGAAGCTGCTCGGCCCGCGCGACTGGTCGTCGCTGGCGACGCGCGCGGACGCGATCGACGACGCCGTCGGCGCGCTCTACCGCGATCGCGCGAAAGTCGCGAAGACCTTCGCATTGAGCCTCGCCGGCTGGATCGTCGGCACCGCCGAAGTGTGGCTCGCGCTGCACTTCCTCGGGCACCCGGTCAGCTGGCTCGACGCGCTGCTGCTCGAGAGCGTCGGCCAGGCGATTCGCGGTGCGGCATTCGCGATCCCGGGCTCGCTCGGCGCACAGGAAGGCGGTTACCTGCTGCTCGCGCCGCTGGTCGGCCTGCCGCCCGACGCGGCGCTCGCGCTGTCGCTCGCGAAGCGCGCGCGCGAACTCGCGCTCGGCCTGCCCGGCCTGCTCTATCTGCATTTCAGTGAAAGAAACTGGCAGCGGCGCCGCGCGCCGCAGCCCATCGCCGACTGATCGTTCAGATCCGCCGGCTTTTTGGTTGGAGAACCCATGCGAGCCATCATTCTTGCGGCAGGCCTCGGCTTGCGCCTGCAACAACCGCCCGAGGCGCAATTCCCGAAGTGCCTGCTGCGCTTCGACGACGTGTCGCTGCTCGAGCGCCATCTGCGCGTGCTCGACGCCGCCGGCGTCGATGAAATCGTGCTCGGGCTCGGCTTCCAGGCCGGGAAGGTCGAGCAGGAACTCGAGCGCCTCGGCCGCAGCGCCGAGATCGTGGTGAACGAGCGCTACGACCTCGGCAGCGTGCTGACCGTGCACACCGTCGCCGATGCGATGACGCGCGGCGGCGACGTGCTGCTGATGGACGCGGACGTGCTGTACGACGAGAACATCCTGCACGCGCTGGTCGCCGATCCGGACAAATCGGTGGACCGCCTGCTGATCGATCGCGACTTCGAGGCCGGCGACGAGCCCGTCAAGCTGTGCCTGAAGAACGGCGTGCCGGTCGAGCTGCGCAAGCAGCTCGCGGTCGACCTCGAATACGACACGATCGGCGAGTCGGTCGGCTTCTTCCGCTTCACCGAAGGCACCGCGCGCCGCCTCGCGACGATCGTCGCGGGCTACGTCGACAGCGGCCGCGCGAACATGCCGCACGAGGAAGCCGTGCGCGACCTGCTGCTCGAAGGCGGCCATTCGTTCGACGTCGCCGACGTCACGGGCTCGCCGTGGATCGAGATCGACTTCCCGAACGACGTCGCACGCGCCACGCAAGAAATTCTTCCCCTGATTCAACGCACGACCGCAGGAGCCGCACGATGAACGCACGCGAACCCAACTTCTCCGAATCGCGCAGCGCACGCCTGCGCCGCATGCTCGTCAGCAGCGACCTCGAATTCCTGATGGAAGCGCACAACGGCCTGTCGGCACGGATCGTCCGCGAAGCCGGCTTCAAGGGCATCTGGGCATCGGGCCTTGCGATCTCCGCGCAATTCGGCGTGCGCGACAACAACGAAGCGAGCTGGACCCAGGTCGTCGACGTGCTCGAGTTCATGGCCGACGCGAGCGACCTGCCGATCCTGCTCGACGGCGACACCGGCTACGGCAACTTCAACAACGTGCGCCGCCTCGTGAAAAAGCTCGAGCAGCGCGGCATCGCCGGCGTGTGCATCGAGGACAAGCAGTTCCCGAAGACGAACAGCTTCATCGACGGCGAGCGCCAGCCGCTCGCCGAGATCGACGAGTTCTGCGGCAAGATCAAGGCCGGCAAGGATTCGCAGAGCGATCCCGACTTCTCGATCGTCGCGCGCGTCGAGGCGCTGATCGCGGGCTGGGGGATGGACGAGGCGCTGCGCCGCGCGAACGCGTATGCGGAAGCCGGCGCCGACGCGATCCTGATTCACAGCAAGCTGTCGCGCCCGGACGAGATCCTGCAGTTCGCGCGCGAATGGAGCGGCCGCGCGCCGCTCGTGATCGTGCCGACCAAGTACTACAGCACGCCGACCGACGTGTTCCGCCAGGCCGGCATCAGCACCGTGATCTGGGCGAACCACCTGATCCGTGCGTCGGCATCGGCGATGCAGTCCGTCGCACGCGAGATCCACGAAAACCAGACGCTGATCAACGTCGAGGACCGCGTCGCGTCGGTCAACGAAATCTTCCGCCTGCAGGACGCCGACGAATACTCGGCGGCCGAGCGTATCTACCTGTCGTCGTCGTCGCGCGCGTCGAACGCCGCGATCGTGCTCGCCGCGAGCCGCGGCAAGGGGCTCGAGGCCGTCACCGAAGACAAGCCCAAGGTCATGCTGCCGGTCGCCGGCAAGCCGCTCCTGCGCTGGCTCGTCGATGGCTTCAAGAAGCATGGCGTGAACGACATCACCGTGGTCGGCGGCTATCGCGCCGACGCGATCGACACGTCGGGCATCAAGCTCGTCGTCAACGAGCGCCATGCGCAGACGGGCGAACTCACGTCGCTCGCATGCGCGGCCGAACGCCTGACCGGCGACACCGTGATCTCGTACGGCGACCTGCTGTTCCGCAGCTACATCCTGCGCGACCTGGCGGAGAGCGAGGCCGAGTTCAGCGTCGTCGTCGATTCGTCGCTCACGGAGACCCACCAGAGCGTGCGCGACTTCGCGCTCTGCTCGGCCGCGGACGATCGCGGCCTGTTCGGCCAGAAGACGTATCTGCAACGTGTATCGAGCGACGTCGCCGCCGCCGGCACGCCGCACGGCCGCTGGATCGGTCTGCTGAACGTGCGCGGCGCAGGCGTCGATCGTCTGAAGGCGATGCTCGCGACGCTGCAGGCGCGCCCCGATTTCGACACGCTCGACATCCCGTCCCTGCTCAACGAACTGATCGCCGCCGGCGAGAAGATCGAGGTGCAGTACGTGCACGGCCACTGGCGCGGCGTCAACGATCTCGAAGACTTCCGCCGCGCGGGCGACTTCGCGCACGGCCAGACGCCGCTGTCGGAGCCGGGCGCCGGCAACGGGGGCGCGCAATGATCGAAGCGGCCCAGTTCGTCGAGGCCGCGCGCGAACGCGGCTTCGACTGGTACGCGGGCGTGCCCTGCTCGTACCTGACGCCGTTCATCAACTACGTGCTGCAGGACCCGACGCTGCATTACCTGTCGGCGGCCAACGAAGGCGACGCGGTCGCGCTGATCGCGGGCGCCACGCTCGGCGGCAAGCGCGGGATCGCGATGATGCAGAACTCGGGGCTCGGCAACGCGGTGAGCCCGCTCACGTCGCTGACCTGGACGTTCCGGCTGCCGCAGCTGCTGATCGTCACGTGGCGCGGCCAGCCGGGCGTGGCCGACGAGCCGCAGCATGCGCTGATGGGGCCGATCACGCCCGCGATGCTCGACACGATGGAGATCCCGTGGGAGACGTTCCCGACCGACCCCGAACAGGTCGGCCCGGCACTCGACCGCGCGATCGCGCACATGGACGCAACGGGCCGCCCGTACGCGCTCGTGATGCAGAAAGGCAGCGTCGCGCCGTATGAACTGAAGGCGAACCCGGCGGCGCCGCCGCGCGCGCACGTCGCCGCGCAGTCGGCGGCACGCGCCGAAGCGCCCGCCGCGTGGCCGACCCGCCACGACGCGCTGCAGCGCGTGATCGCGCACACGCCGGTCGATTCGACCGTCGTGCTCGCGTCGACCGGCTTCTGCGGCCGCGAACTCTATGCCATCGACGACCGCCCGAACCAGCTGTACATGGTCGGCTCGATGGGCTGCGTGACGCCGCTCGCGCTGGGTCTCGCGCTCGCGCGCCCCGACCTGCGCGTGGTGGCCGTCGACGGCGACGGCGCCGCGCTGATGCGGATGGGCGTGTTCGCGACACTCGGCACCTACGGTCCGTCCAACCTCACGCACGTGCTGCTCGACAACGGCGCGCACGAATCGACCGGCGGTCAGGCGACCGTGTCGCGGCACGTGTCGTTCGCGGGCGTCGCGGCCGCATGCGGCTACGCATCGGCCGTCGAAGGCGATACGCTCGACGTGCTCGATGCGACGCTCGCGACGCAAGCCGACGGTGCGCAGTTCGTGCGCGTGGCGATCCGCACGGGCGTGCCCGACGGCCTGCCCCGCCCGACCGTCACGCCGGTCGAGGTCAAGACCCGCCTGATGCGGCATATCGGCGCCGCGCAGGCTGAAGCCCATGCCGAAGGAGCTCATTGATGCTGCTGCTGAATCCCGGCCCGGTAACGCTGACCGAACGCGTGCGCCGCAGCCTGCTGCAACCTGACCTGTGCCATCGCGAAAGCGAATTCTTCGATCTGCAGGATGAAGCGCGTGCGCGCCTCGTCGCCGCGTACGAGCTCGATCCGGCCGAATGGGCCGCCGTGCTGATGACGGGCTCGGGCACCGCCGCCGTCGAAAGCATGATCGCGGCGCTCGTGCCGCAGGACGGCAAGCTGCTCGTGATCGAGAACGGCGTGTACGGCGAGCGCATCACGCAGATCGCGACGCAGTACGGCATCGCGCACGACGTGCTGAAGCACGAATGGATGCAGGTGCCCGATCTCGCGCAGATCGCCGCGCGTCTCGACGCGGGCGGTTATTCGCACGTCGCGGTAATTCATCACGAAACGACGACCGGCCGGCTGAACGACCTCGGCGCGATCGCCGACGTGTGCCGCGCGCGCGGCGTGAAAATGCTCGTCGACGGCGTCAGCAGCTTCGGCGCGGAAGCGATCGACTTCGCCGGCGGCATGATCGACGCGGTCGCCGCGACCGCGAACAAGTGCCTGCACGGCGTGCCGGGCGCGGCGTTCGTGATCGTGCGCCGCGGCGCGCTTGCGAAGGCCGCGAGCCGCACGTATTACCTCGATCTCGGTCGCCTCGCGAAGCTTCAGGACCAGCGCAATACGCCGTTCACGCCGTCCGTGCACGCGTATTACGCGCTCGTCGAAGCGCTGCGCGAGTTCGACGAAGCCGGTGGCTGGCGTGCGCGCCATGCGCACTACAAGGCGCTCGCGGATCAGGCGCAGGCCGGCCTCGCCGCGCGCGGGATGCCGCTCGTGCTGCCCGAAGGCGCATCGTCGGTCGTGCTGCGCGCGTACCGGCTGCCGCAGGGCGTCACGTACGAGACGCTGCACGACGGCCTGAAGGCGCGCGGCTTCGTCATCTACGCGGGGCAAGGCGGGTTGTCGAAGGAACTGTTCCGCATCTCGACGATGGGCGCGATTCAGCCGGCCGATGTTGAGCGGTTGCTGGACGGTTTTACCGAGTTGACGCGGTAAACGGCTGACCTTTCTCGTCGACCTGAGGCCCGCAAGGGCCTTTTTCATTTGCGCCGATTTTTCGGCGAATGTGATACGGGTCGTTCGGGTTCGGTCGAATGGGACATCGTGTGTAGAATCTGCACGCTATCGCACCTCCATCGCGCATCCTCGAATTTCCCAACTCGGCGAACAACGCACGGTGCGATGCGAAATCCCCCAATCAACGACTGGAAGCCCATGATCAGGAATCGTGTCGCCTTCGCCCGGGCAGGAGTCATCACGGCGTCGCTGTGCTTCGTCCTTCCGGGTGGGCCCGCTCACGCCGCCACAGAGAGCAACGCCGCGACCGAGGCCCTGATCGATCAGGCGGTCGCGCTGACCGAGCGCGGGGATCCTGCCAGCATGGAAAAGACCATGGCAGGTTATCTGATCGATGCGTCCAAACGATTCAATGCGAACGTTCCGGACAATACGTGGCAATCCGTGCGCGCCGACGTCGATGAAATCATCTCGAACAAGATCAGGCCGGGGTACGGCGAACAGGCGCTTCTGGCAAGGCGTTTCATCAAGAATGCCAAATTCTCGGACGATGAACTCCGGCATCTCCTCGCCATGCTTCAGGATCCGGTCATGCAACGATGGACGGTCGCGATGCGGGATGGCGATACGACGCGCTATATGGCCGCGCTGTCTCAGCAAGTCAACAATCAGATGTGGTCAGTCGTTTCCATCGTCCTTCGGCGGCACGGCCTACAGACGAGCGACACGCCTGTCGCAGCGAAACAGAAGCAATAGGCGCATCACGCGCTGTCCGTTCTTCGCCGAACAGCGACGTGCGATCGGACGGCGCGGAAAGCGGGCTTCGGGCCGGTAGCGCACTCCCCGGAAAGCCGCGCAGCATTTTCGATCATGACCATGACGACACACCTTCGCCTTTTGCCTCTGCTCGCGCTCGCCGCCGGCACAGGCAACGCGCGAAGCGAAGACGCGCATTCGTCCGAGGCCCTGAAGCGTTTCAAGTGAGACGGCAGGCGAGCACGCGACGCCCTACTCCACCACCTTCGGCCCGATCGCATCGGCCGGCACCGGCATCCGCAGCGCATCGTCGCGCATGCGTCGCGCCTCGCGCGCGGCGTAGCGATCCTTCAACCGCAGGAACGGCTTCTCGACGAGGAAATAGCTCGCCGTCGCGGCCAGCAGCGCCCACACGATACCGAGCGGGAACGCGTGTGGAACCGCCAGATCCGGATTCGCGAACGGCTGCTGCCACAGATACAGGCTGAACGAGATCGTGCCGACGAACACGACCGGCGCGGCGCGCAGCCACCGCGCGCACCAGAACTCGCTGCGGAAATTCAGCACGACGATCAAGATCGCGATCAGCGCGGCCTCGAGCGTCACGCCGTAGGTTGCATTCCAGAAGCCACCGAGCCGATGCTCGGCAACGGGCATCCCGAACAGCACGATGACGACGAGCGCCGTCACGATGCGCGTCTCGCCGCGCCACGAGCGGATCCATGCTTCGAGCCGTTCGCGGTTGAGCGCCGCGTAGCAGCCGATCAGGATCGGATCGACGCCCGTATGCAACATCATCCCGAGTTGCCCGCGCAGCGCCGGTGCGACGAAATACGTGAGCGCGCGCACCAGCGGCACGATGAGGATCAGCACGGCCAGCCAGCGCGTGCCGCGACGGCGGGCGCCGTACACGAACAGCAGCGGCCAGAACCAGTAGAACTGCTCCTCGAGCGCGAGCGACCAGAAATGGCCGAGATACCACGCGCCGGCCGGATGCAGCGTGTTGTCGCCGGTCAGCCCGAACCACGCCGAGTAATTCCACAGATGCAGCGCCGCATACAGCCACTGCCGGCGATCGACGTCGAGCCAGCCGGCGATGGCGAGCACGCCGACGGTCGCGAGATACACGTAGCAGGCCGGCCAGATCCGCAACGCGCGGCGCACGTAGAACGACGTCAGCGCGATCCCGCCGGTGCGCGCGAATTCCGCGCGCAGCACGTTGGTGATCAGGAAGCCGCTGAGGACGAAGAAGATCAGCACGCCGAGCCGGCCGTCGGCGATCAGCCGCAGCGGCGCGAACCAGCCCGTGTAGCCGCCTGGCAGCACGTGCTCCGCATGGCCGACGACGACCATCGTGACCGCGACGGCGCGCAACCCGGTCAGCTGCTTGACGCGATGGTTCATCGGCTCGTTTCCCGTTGGCACGGTGGAGGAACGGTATGAAGGCCGGCGCCCGCGACCGGCTCGCCGATATGTCGCCGGGATTTTGTCTGAAAAATATCGGAACGAAATTGCTTCAAAAAATTTCGGTGCGCCTGTCGGCCGAAATGGCCGCGCCACACACCCGATGCCGGCCGGCGCACGACGGGCGGAATGAATGGGCATAATGACAAGCCTTGTCCGGCGGCGGCCGGTCCGATGCAGACACAACGAATTTTGCGGCGCCGCAATATCCGCGATACCGGCGCCGCGGTATTCCGATCGCACACCGGCCCGTACCTCGTCCGCCCTCCTGCCGACCTTCACCCCGGAGCCTGCCCCGTGTACCCACCGATCGAACCCTACGCCCATGGCCACCTCGACACCGGCGACGGCCACCGCATCTACTGGGAGCGCTGCGGCAACCCGTCCGGCAAGCCGGCGGTGTTCCTGCACGGCGGCCCGGGTGCGGGCTGCAGCCCCGACCATCGCCGCCTGTTCGATCCCGAGCGCTACGACATCCTGCTGTTCGACCAGCGCGGCTGCGGACGTTCGACGCCGCACGCGAGCCTCGACAACAACACGACCTGGGACCTGGTGGCCGACATCGAGCGGCTGCGCGAGATGGTGGGCGCGGAACAATGGCTCGTGTTCGGCGGCTCGTGGGGCAGCGCGCTCGGCCTCGCCTACGCGGAAACGCACCCGCGGCGCGTGAGCGCGCTCGTCGTGCGCGGCATCTTCACGATGCGCCGCGCGGAGTTGCTGTGGTACTACCAGGAAGGCGCGTCGTGGTTGTTCCCGGACCTGTGGGAGGAATTCCTCGCGCCGATCCCGGAAGCCGAGCGTGGCGACCTGATGGCCGCATACCATCGCCGGCTGACGGGCGACGACGAAGCCGCGAAGCTCGAAGCCGCGCGCGCATGGAGCATCTGGGAAGGCCGCACGATCACGCTGCTGCCCGATCCGGCGTTAGCCGCGCACTTCGCGGACGGCCACTACGCGCTCGCGTTCGCACGAATCGAAAACCACTACTTCGTGAACCGCGGTTTCGTCGACGAAGGCCAGTTGCTGCGCGACGCGCATCGCCTCGCCGGCATTCCGGGTGTGATCGTGCAAGGCCGCTACGACATCGCGACGCCCGCGCGCACCGCGTGGGACCTCGCGAAGGCATGGCCCGACGCGACGTTCGAGATCGTGCCGGACGCCGGGCATGCGTACAACGAACCGGGCATCCTGAAGGCACTGCTCGCCGCGACGGACCGGTTCGCCGCGTAAGCCGCAACGCCAGGCGGCACGTTGCAGCCGGCAATGCCGGCCTGCACGCGCCGCCCGCTCAAAGCGCGGCTTCGACGATCGTCCGGCCGCTGATCGCGCGCTCGACGAGCTGTTCGTCGCCGACCTTGCGGATCGCATCGTCGAGCAATCCTTCGGGCTGCTCGGTCGCGACCTTCAGCAGGCCCGACAGGCCGCGCGCATCGAGCACCACGAGCGTCTCCATCGAATCCGCGCGGCTCACGAGCACGCGACGGAATGCGGGGCCCGCGCCGAAGCTCGCGCAGAGCGCGATCGTCTCGTTACCGAGCGGGTAGTCGAAGTTCTTGATCATGTCTGCCGCCGTTGCAATGAAATGGCCACGCGCGACGGCGCGGCGCCGTGACGTCGACGCACCCGTGCGTGCCGCCGGCGCCGGACCCGGATCCGGTCCGTTCGTCGGCATCACCATGCTAGGCGGGCAGAATTAACGAAGACTTAAACGGTCGACGCGCGCGGCGCCGGCGCGACCATGCCGCGTGACTTACGGCGTATCGAGCGGCTCGACCGTCACGCCGACCTTCAGCTCCTGATCCGCGCCGCCGCCGCGGATCACGCCGCGCAGCGGCGTCACGTCCGCGTAGTCGCGGCCGATCGACAGCATTACGTAGTCGTCGCCCGGCGCGCGGTCGTTGGTCGGATCGAGCTGCAGCCAGCCGCCGTCTTCGGGCCACGCCGGGTCGTAGACGTCGACCCATGCATGCGACGCATCCGCGCCGATCAGCCGCGGCTGTCCGGGCGGTGGCTGCGTCAGCAGATAACCGCTCACGTAGCGCGCGGCGAGCCCGAGCGAGCGCAGCGCGCCGATCATCACGTGCGCGAAATCCTGGCAGACGCCCTTGCGCAATCGCAACGCATCGAGCGCCGTCGTCGTGATGTCGGTGCTGTTCGGCGTATACGCGAAGTCGGCGTGAATCCGCCGCATCAGGTCCCACGCGGCCTGCACGAGCGGCCGCCGCGGCGTGAAGCTGGCGGCCGCATACGCGGCTAGTTCGGGATCGCACGCGACGTGCGGCGACGCGAACACGAACTCGCTCGCCGCGTCGTACGGCTGCCCGGCACGAAACCGCAAGCGGTCGCGCACGGCTTCCCATGCCGTTGCATGTTCGGCGTCGGGATGCGCGATCGCGGGCGGCGGCGCGCCGCGTGCGCCCTGCGACCAGACGGGCGGGCTCACGCGCACCGTGCTGCGGCTGCGCACGAGCAGCGCGTCGTGAGGCTGGTTCAGCGCGAACGATGCGCGCGCATTGCCGAATGCGTCGATCTCGGTGCAGACCGCTTCCGGCGCGGGCTCGATGTCGAGCGCGAACGACAGCACCTGCTGGCGAGGTGTCGCGAGCGGCTGCAGCCGCGCCTGGTGCTGGGCGGATTCGACGCGGGCGGCGTAGCGGTATTCGGTGTCGTGCGTGACACGCAGCACGCGGCCGGCCGCGACGGCCGCCGGCGTTGCGGGTGCGGCGGGCGCGGCCGCCTCCTTCGCGCTGCCGGAACCGGTCGCAGGCGGCGTCTTCGCCGCGTGTTTCGTCGTCACCATAGCGTCCTGCCCGCCTCGCGCACGTGGCTGAAATAGCGCTCGCCGATCCGGTTCGACAGCTCCCACACGGCCTTCACGGTCGTGTCGAGCGCATCGAGCAGCTTGTCGTGCCGGCCGTCGTCGCCGGTTTCGCACAGCTCGTGCAGCGACCACGCGGGCACGTCCGGAATCGTCTCGGCCAGTTCGGACAGCGCATAGCCCTCGCTGCGCTCGACCTTCGTCAGCCGGCCGCGCAGCGCCTGCACGACCCAGCCCAGCGAGCGCGGGTTGTCGGTGTCGAGCACCACGAGCGACAGCAGCGGCGCGACGTCGAAGCCGCGCTGGAACCGCGAGCGGAACGTGATCGTGCTGTCGAACAGTTCCAGCACGAGTTCGAAGCCGTCCTGCCGATGCACGGCGCCATCGTCGAACGCGAACTTCAGCACGCTGCACAGGAAGTCCAGCCGGTCGATCTGCCGGCCGATCGACAGCAGTCGCCAGCCGTCGTCGCGCGTCATGTTGTCGGTCTGCGCGCCGGTGATCGCGCCGAGCAGCAGCCCCAGCCGCTCGAGCAGCTGCAGCGCCTCGTTGCCGATCTGCTCCTCGGCTTCCGGATGATCGGCGCTGTCGGCGAACAGTTGCGTCGCGTCGTCGATCAGCCGCCACTGATCGCTCGACAGCCGCTCGCGGATCGCGGCGGCGGCCGCGCGCATCCCGAACAGGCACGACGCGATGCCCGACGTACGGTCCGCGCCGCGCGTCAGCGACGTCGCGAGCGCGTGCTGGAACGCGCGCGGCGCATCGACGGCGTTCGGTGCGTCGGGCGCGATCAGCCCGGTGTCGCGGCATAGCGTGTCGATCAATTCCAGATGCGCGGGACTGTCGACGTCGTCCTCGCCGCGCAGCCGCTCCAGCGCGGCGCGCGCGAGACGCATCAGGTTGGTCGCGCGCTCGGTGTAGCGGCCGAGCCAGAACAGGTTCTCGGCCGCGCGGCTCGCGATCGCGCGCGGGCGCTCGACCAGATCGTCGGGGCCGAGACGGGTCTGCAGCAGCGTCGTCGAATCGACGATGCCTTCGGTCATCACCCACGTATCGACGGTGCTGCCGCCGCGCGGCATCGGCGCGTTGAACAGCGTATCGCGCGTGCCGACCCGCGACAGCCCGCCCGGCAGGAGCCGCCAGCGTTGCGCGCCATCGGCGAGCGCGAACACGCGCAGCAGCAGCGGCTTCGGCACGATGCGCGCGCCGCCGGAGCCGTCGGGCGTGTCGGGCCCCGGCCAGGTCGGCGCCTGCGACAGCGGCAGGTCGGCCTGCACCGTGTAATGCTCGGGCCGGGCCAGGATTCGCGCACGCCATTCGGCCAGCTGCGCCGGCGTGAGCCGCGCGCCGATCACCGGGTCGAACGCGCCGCCGGCCTGCGCGTCGGGCGGATACGACGGCTTCACGATACAGCGCGCGAGCTGCGGCAGCGCGTCGTCGCATGCCGCCGCCTCGCCGCACCACCACGAATGCACGGCGGGCAACGTCAGCGTTTCGCCGAGCAGCCCTTCCGCGAGGCGCGGCATGAAACCGAGCATGCCCGGCGATTCGAGGAAGCCGGAGCCCGGCGCATTCGCGAGCAGCACGTTGCCGGCGCGCACGGCCTGCAGCAGCCCCGGCACGCCGAGCAGCGAATCGGGCCGCAGTTCGAGCGGATCGAGCCACGCGTCGTCGACGCGCCGCAGGATGCCGTGCACGGGTTCGAGCCCGCGCAAAGTCTTCAGGAATACACGGTTGTCACGCGCGGTCAGGTCGCCGCCCTCGACGAGCGTGAGGCCGAGATAGCGCGCGAGATACGCGTGCTCGAAATACGTGGCGCTGTGCGGCCCCGGCGTCAACAGCACGATCCGCGAATTCCTGGCGGCCGGGCTGAGCGCCTGCATGCTCTGCAGCAGCGACCGGTACGCGGACGCGAGCCGCTGCACGCGCAGCCCACGGAAGCCGCGCGGAAAGAGCCGCGACACGATCAGCCGGTTCTCGAGCAGATAGCCGAGCCCGGACGGGCCCTGCGTGTGCTGCGCGACGATCCGCCATTGCCCGTCGGAGCCGCGCGCGAGGTCGAACGCGACGACGTGCAGCCACGTATCGCCCGGCACGCGTGCGCCGCGCATCGCGCGCAGGTAGCCCGGATGCCCGGTCACGAGCGCGGGCGGCAGCAGCCCGCGCTGCAGGATCGTCTGCGGCCCGTACAGGTCGGCCATCGTCGCGTTGAGCAGCCGCACGCGTTGCAGCACGCCGCGCTCGATCGCGACCCAGTCCTCGGGCGTGACGATCAGCGGCAGCAGGTCGAGCGACCACGGGCCGGCCGCGCCGTCGCCCGCGCGTTGTTCGTGGAGCTGATAGAACAGGCCGTTCTCGCGCATGCGGCGCTGCAGCGCGTCGGCGCGGCGGTCGAGGTCGGCCACGCCGTCGCTGCCGATCGACGTGAAGAAGCTGCGCCATGCAGGCGCGAGCAGCGGCGCGGTGAGGCCGGCGGCGCTGCCGCGCAGTTCGTCGTAGCGGCCGGCCGCGGCCGGCGCCGCGAGCGCGGCGGCCAGTTCCGCGGCATCCGGCTGCGCGCCGGTATCGAAGAGCGTGGGCATCGCGTCGGCGTCGGCGAGATCGTCGGGGTGAATGGGCGGCACGGTCGATATCGTTGCGTCGTCAGGGGGCGAGCGCACCCGCGCGCCGCCGCACCGGCGGCCGGGCACGGCGGACGCGGCGGGCGGCCGCGTTCTGCCCGCATCCTAGCACTCCGGCCGGCGCGCCGGGAGGTCGCGAACCGCGCATCGTCGTCCGTGCTTTCATCCGAGGATCAAGGCCGTCGCAGGTCGAGCGTGAACGGGAATTCGCGGCTCGGCGCGGCGGCCGACACGTTCATCCGCCCCGGCGTGTGCCCCATCGCGACGAAGCGCGCGAGCCGGCGGCTCTCGGCCTCGTACGCGTTGACCGGGAACGTCGCGTAGTTGCGCCCGCCCGGATGCGCGACGTGATACCGGCAGCCGCCGAGCGAGCGTTGCAGCCACGTATCGACGATGTCGAACGTGAGCGGCGCATGCACGCCGATGGTCGGATGCAGCGCCGACGGCGGCGCCCATGCCTTGTAGCGCACGCCCGCGACGTATTCGCCGACGGTGCCGGTCGGCTGCAGCGGCAGCGCGCGGCCGTTGACGGTCACGACGTGCCGGTTGTCGTTCAGCCCGGTCACGCGCACTTCGAGCCGTTCGACCGACGAATCGACGTAGCGCACCGTGCCGCCGGTCGCGCCCTCCTCGCCCATCACGTGCCACGGCTCCAGCGCGCCGCGCAGCGACAGCTGCATCCCGTTCACCGCGATCTGGCCGAACAGCGGGAAGCGGAATTCGAAGTGCGGCGCGAACCACGCCGCATCGAACGCGAAACCGGCGTCGCGCAGCTCGGCCAGCACGTCGTCGAAATCCATCTTCAGGAACGCGGGCAGCATGAAGCGATCGTGCAGCGCGGTGCCCCAGCGCGTGAGCGGCGTCGTGTACGGCGCGGCCCAGAAACGCGCGACCAGCGCGCGCAGCAGCAGTTGCTGCACGATGCTCATCCGCGCATGCGGCGGCATCTCGAACGCGCGCAGTTCGAGCAGGCCGAGCCGCCCGGTCGACGAATCGGGCGAATACAGCTTGTCGATGCAGAATTCGCTGCGGTGCGTGTTGCCGGTCACGTCGATCAGCAGGTTGCGCAGCACGCGGTCGACGAGCCACGGCGGCATGTCCTGCCCGTACAGCAGCTTGTTGCGCTGGATTTCCGCGAATGCGATGTCGAGCTCGTAGACCTGGTCGTTGCGCGCCTCGTCGACGCGCGGCGCCTGGCTCGTCGGACCGATGAACAGCCCCGAGAACAGGTACGACAGCGACGGATGGTTGTGCCAGTACGCGATCAGGCTCGCGAGCAGGTCCGGGCGGCGCAGGAACGGGCTGTCGGCCGGCGTCGCGCCGCCGAGCACGAAGTGGTTGCCGCCGCCCGTGCCGACGTGCCGGCCGTCGACCATGAACTTCTCGCTGGACAGGCGCGACTGCCACGCAGCGTCGTACAGGAATTCGGTCTGGCCGACGAGTTCGTCGAAGCTCTTCGCCGGATGGATGTTCACCTCGATCACGCCGGGATCGGGCGTGACCTGCAGCAGCTTGAGCCGTGCGTCGCGCGGCGGCGGATAGCCCTCGAGCACGAGCTTCACGTCGAGCGCGTGCGCGGTCAGCTCGATCGCGGCGAGCAGGTCGAGATAATCTTCGAGCGCGGCGAGCGGCGGCATGAACAGATACAGGATGCCGTTGCGCACTTCGGCGCACAGTGCGGTACGCGTGATCCACGCGGCCGATTCGAAGCGCTCGGGGCGGCGCTGGGCGTCCGCCGTGCCATGCGCGTGCCGTCCGCCGGCGGCCGTGCCGTCGCCGCGCCACTGCATGACCGTTTGCACGGGTGCTTCGCGATGCGCGCCGGCCAGATAGCGCGGCGCGTCGGCCGTGCCCGCGTGACGCGCACGGAACGCGGCCGCGTCCGGCAGCGCGTCGCGCGGCGCGAACGGATCGCGTTCGACCAGGTACGGATAGTCGGCGCCGGCGACCCACGGCAGCGAATCGAGCGGCAGCCGATAGCCCATCGGCGAATCGCCGGGCACGAGATACATCCGCTCGTCGCGGAAGAACCACGGGCCCGTCTGCCAGCGCGGGCCGTCGAGACCCGGCCGACCCGGCACATCGTCCGCGCGCTTGATCGGCAGCACGTAGCCGACCACGCTGTCGAGCTGCTGGTCGAACACCTTGCGCAACCGCGCGCGTTCGAGCTCGTCGTCGAGGCGCGAATCGAACGGATCGACGTTGACGGGCAGCCGGCGCTCGCGCCACAGGTAGTACCAGACATCCTCGTAGCCGGGCCGCACGAATTCGTCGGTCAGGCCGAGGCGCGCGGCCAGCGCGTCGATGAAGCGCTTCGCGTCGTCGGTCGTGCACGCGGACGGCTCGCGCTCGTCGGCGAACAACGACGGATCGTGCCACACGGGCTGGCCGTCGGCGCGCCAGAAGATCGACAGCGCCCAGCGCGGCAACTGTTCGCCCGGATACCACTTGCCCTGCCCGAAATGCAGGAAGCCGCCTTCGCCGTATTCGGCGCGCAGCCGCTGCACGAGTTCGGTCGCGTAGCCGCGCTTGGTCGGGCCGAGCGCATCGGTGTTCCACTCGGCGCCGTCGCGATCGTCGATCGACACGAAGGTCGGCTCGCCGCCCTGGGTGAGCCGCACGTCGCCGGCCGTCAGCGCGCCGTCGACCTGCGCGCCGAGCGTGCGCACGGCGTCCCACTGCGACTCGGTATACGGCTTCGTCACGCGCGGCGATTCGTATACGCGCGTCACCGCCATCTCGTGTTCGAACGCGACTTCGCACTCGTCGATCAGCCCTTCGACCGGCGCGGCGCTGGTCGGCTGCGGCGTGCACGCGAGCGGGATGTGCCCTTCGCCGGCAAGCAGGCCCGAGGTCGGATCGAAGCCGATCCAGCCCGCGCCCGGCAGATAGACTTCGCACCACGCGTGCAGGTCGGTGAAATCGACCGACGTGCCGCTCGGGCCGTCGAGCGCCTTCACGTCGGGCGTGAGCTGGATCAGGTAGCCGGACACGAAGCGCGCGGCGATGCCGAGGTGCCGGCACAGCTGCACGAGCAGCCATGCGCTGTCGCGGCACGACCCGGACGCGAGCTCGAGCGTCTGCTCGGGCGTCTGCACGCCCGGCTCCATCCGCACGAGATACCCGATGTCGTGCTGCAGCTGCTGGTTCAGCGCGACGAGGAAGTTCACGGTGCCGGCCGGCGTGCGGTCGACGCCGTCGAGATACGCGCGGAACAGCGGCGCCGCGCTCGTCTGCGGATCGCACGCGAGGTACGGCGCGAGTTCCGTCTTCAGCGCATCGTCATAGTTGAACGGATATTGCTCCGCGCTCGCTTCCAGAAAGAAGTCGAACGGGTTGTACACCGACATCTCGGCAACCAGGTCGATCGTGATCTCGAAGTGTTCGGTGCGTTCCGGAAACACGAGCCGCGCGAGATAGTTCGAGAACGGGTCCTGCTGCCAGTTGATGAAGTGCTGCGCGGGCTCGACCGTCATCGAATACGCGACGATCGGCGTCCGGCAGTGCGGCGCGGGCCGCAGCCGCACGATCTGCGGGCCGAGGTTGACGGGCCGGTCGTAGCGGTAGCGGGTGGTGTGATGCAGCGCGACGTGGATGGGCATGGGAGAGCCGCTCGGTTCGGGTTGGGCCGGCCGCGCGCGCCGCGTCGCCGTCGCTGCGGCGGCACGGCACGGCGGATTCGGCGAAGGGGTGCGTCAGACCAGTTCCGGCGACTGCACGACGCTGATCTCGATGCCGACGATGCTCGCGCCGAGTCCCGTCACCGGCTGCGCGTCGCGAGCGTCGAGGCCGACGGCGATGCGCACGTAGCGCTCGTCCGGGCAGCGGTTCATGAACGGATCGAAGCCGACCCAGCCGAGCCCTTCGACGTAGGCCTCCGCCCACGCATGACCGGCCGGCTGCTGCATCAGCGCGGCGGCCTGCGGCTGCGCGCCGAGCGCCGCCTGCGGCAAGCCCTGCGACTGCGCCGCGTGCGATGCGCCGAGCGCCTGCTGCATGCCGTCGCCGCTCTGCAGCGCGAGCGCCTCCTCTTCCTCGTCGTCCGCCGCGCTCTGCTTCGCGTCGGCGATGCGCTGCATCGCGCTGTCGGCGAGCACGTAGCCGGAGATATAGCGCGCGGGCACCTTCAGCGCGCGCGCGGCCGCGATGAACGCATGCGCATGGTCGCGGCTCGTGCCCTCGCCGCTTTGCAGCGCGGTTTCGGCATCGACCGGCGCGTCGGCCAGGTTCGGCGCGTACGCGATGCGGCCATGCACTTCCGTCATCAGCCAGTGCAGCGCGTCGAGGCTGTGCGGCTCGATCGGCAGCGCCTGCGTGAGTTCGCGCACGGTGTCGCCGGCCTTCGTGAGCGCGGTCTCGCGCTCGAAGATCCACGGCGGCGCATAGCCCTCGGAGTTGCCGAGAATGCCGGCGCGGTCCTGCGTCTCGACGACGCCGGCCGCGACCACGACGATCTCGTTCTTCGCGCCGCGGTCGTGGCGCACGAGGTCGATCCGGTTGCCGAGCCCGTCCGTGTAGGACAGCGCCGGCTCGACGCCTTCGATCGTGACCTGCCACGCGCGCACCGTCTGCCCGGGCCCCGATTGCGGGCGCAGCCGCAGCCGTTGCAACGCGTAGGTGGCTTGATCGTCGAACTGATAACGCGAGATGTGTCGGATGGCGAGTCGCATGGCAAGTCTCAGTCGAAGTTGTAGGCCTGGGCGATGTCGATCCCGAGGCTGTTGTTGCGGCCGATGAAGTCGGTCAGGAACTCGTGCAGGCCGCTCTTGAAGATGCGCTCGACCGAGGTGTCGGACAGCATCTGCAGAATCTTCGTGGCCGTGTCGTGACACGGGTGTGTCACGCCGTAATCCTTCGCGAGCATGTTCAGGCTCGACACCACGCGCCCGTAGCAATAGCGCAGCGAACGCGGCATGCGGCCGTTCAGGATCAGGTAATCGGCGATGTTCATCGGCTTGTACTGCACGTCGTACACCCAGCGATACGAGCGGTGTGCGGCCACGCAGCGCAGGATCGTCTCCCACTGGTAGTTGTCGAGGATCGTGCCGACGTGCGACACCGACGGCAGCAGCAGGTGGTATTTCACATCGATAATCCGCGCGGTGTTGTCGGCGCGCTCGACGAACGCACCGATCTGCGCGAAATCGAAGATCTCGTTGCGCAGCATCGTGCTGTAGAAGCTGCCGAGGATCAGCGCGGTTTCACGCTTCACTTCGTCGAGCACCGCCGGCAGCCCGCTCTCCGGCACCGGCTGCGCGAGCGCGTGACGCAGCGCGAGCCATGCGCCGTTTACACTCTCCCACGCCTCGCGGGTGAGCGCCGTGCGCACCATCCGCGCGTTCGAGCGCGCGTTCTCGATGCACGACAGCACGCTCGACGGGTTGTCGCGATCGCGCAGCAGATAGTCGGTCACGGTATCGGCGGCATATGCGTCGTACTTCTGACGATAGCCTTCGTCCGCGCCCGAGCTGACCAGCACCGACGACCATTCGGCCGGCGCGTCGGACGTGCGCGTGAGCGCCATCCGCAGCCCGGCATCCACGATGCGCGCGATGTTCTCCGCGCGCTCGATATAGCGGTACATCCAGTAGAGACCGCTCGCAGTTCGTCCCAGAAGCATCTCGTGTCCACTCCGTCTTCGTTCGGTTCGCGCGCCGGCTGCGGCGCGCGCGGTCGTGCCCGGCTCAGTCGGCCAGCACCCAGGTGTCCTTGGTGCCGCCGCCCTGGCTCGAGTTGACGACGAGCGATCCCTCCTGCAGCGCGACGCGCGTGAGCCCGCCCGGCGTGATGCGGATCCGGTCCGACACCAGCACGAACGGCCGCAGGTCGACGTGGCGCGGCGCGAGGCCGGCTTCGGTCAGGATCGGCGTCGTGGACAACGCCAGCGTGGGTTGCGCGATGTAGTTCGCGGGGCGCGCGCGCAGCTTCGCGGCGAACGCCTCGAGTTCGGCCTTCGATGCGCACGGACCGACCAGCATCCCGTAGCCGCCGGAGCCGTGCACTTCCTTCACGACCAGTTCGTCGAGATGGTCGAGCACGTATTTCAGGCTGTCGGCCTCGCCGCAGCGCCAGGTCGGCACGTTCTCCAGCAGCGCCTTGCGGCCCGTGTAGAACTCGACGATCTCCGGCATGTACGAGTAGATCGCCTTGTCGTCGGCGATGCCGGTGCCGGGCGCGTTCGCGATCGTGATGTTGCCGGCGCGGTAGACGTCCATGATCCCGGCCACGCCGAGCACCGAATCGGGCCGGAACGTGAGCGGATCGAGGAACGCGTCGTCGACGCGGCGGTACAGCACGTCGATCGGCCGGAAGCCTTCGGTGGTGCGCATCGCGACGCGGCCGTCGACCACCTGCAGGTCGCTGCCCTCGACGAGGTGCACGCCCATCTGGTCGGCGAGGAACGAATGTTCGTAGTACGCGGAATTGTGGATGCCGGGCGTGAGCACGGCGATGGTCGGGTTGTCGGCGTTGCCGCCCGGCGGGCATACGGCCGCGAGCGACTGCCGCAGCATCTGCGGATAGGTCTCGACCGGGCGCACCTTGACCTGCTGGAACAGCTCGGGGAAGAGCTGCATCATCGTCTCGCGGTTTTCCAGCATGTACGACACGCCCGACGGCGTGCGCGCGTTGTCCTCCAGCACGTAGAACTCGTTCTCGCCGGTGCGCACGATGTCGACGCCGATGATGTGCGTGTAAACGTTCCCGGGCGGCCGGAAATCGATCATCTCCGGGATGAACGCCTCGTTGTGCGCGATCAGATGCTTCGGCACGATGCCGGCGCGCACGATCTCCTGGCGGTGGTAGATGTCGTCGAGGAACGCGTTGAGCGCCATCACGCGCTGCTCGATGCCGAGCGACAGCCGGCTCCATTCCGCGCCCGAGATGATCCGCGGCACGATATCGAACGGAATCAGCCGCTCGGCGGCCTGCGCGTCGCCGTATACGGCGAACGTGATGCCCGTCCTGCGGAACACGCCTTCCGCGTCGTGGGCCTTCTGGGCGAGGCTCGCGGGGTTCTGCGTGTCGAGCCACTGCTTGAGGCGCGCGTAAGGCGCCCTCACCATGTCGCCGGATTGCAGCATTTCATCGAATGGCTTCATCGATCTTTTCTCCATCGATCGTTTTCCCCGGCATTGCGCATGCCGGACCGGCGTACTGACTGCCTTGCAAGGAACGTGCCTTGCGATATTCCCTCAGGTTCCCCCTTTTTGTCGCACGGCCGGCACGCCCCCGCGGCACGCCGCACCACGATGGTGCGATGCGCACGACGCAGGACGCGCCGGAGGCGCGCCGTGCCCGCGCACGGCCTCTGCTGCACCGCGCCTGTCGAACATAGTTCCCCCGCGTGTCACGACTGTGCAATCTGCACTGCACCAATCCTTCCCCTGGCGGCGGGCCGCCGCGACTCTCCGCGCTGCCGGCCGGCAGCGGTGCCGCGCCTGCGTCGGCGCGGCTTCCCCCGCCGCCGTGCGATCGCCCGCGCCCCGCCACCTTCCCGCCCGATCTTGCCGCATCGCAGCGAACCGCGACGCGGCATCGGCGAGCCATTGCGGCGGCCCGCCCTGCACCGCGACGGGGATTGCGCCACATCCTTCGGTTGCCCGGGCGGAATAGCGGAAAGGCGAGCCGGCGCGCGCAGGTGCGCGGCCGGCCCTGGGGGGAAGTACCGTCTGCGGCAAGTCGGGCAGTTCGACGCGGTGAACTAACCGGTTAGCCGGGTCCGGCACCTCAACCGTATGTAGCCGTAATCCCGCCGACAACGCCCATGCATATTTCGACTAACACCGATCGAAAAAAAACATCGGCTCCGATGCGCGAGGCGCGGTACGCTACCAAACCGGTTCAGTGAAACGGCGCCGCGGCCTTCCGGCGCCGACTATAAAAAGCGAAGATCAACATGGAAGCAAAGTGGCTGGAAGATTTCCTGAGCCTTGCGGATACCAAGAGTTTTTCCCGGGCCGCGCGTCATCGGCACCTCACGCAGTCGGCATTCAGCAGACGAATCGCCGCGCTCGAAACATGGATGGACGCGAAGCTGGTCGACCGCAGCATCAACCCGATCGCGCTGACGCCGGCCGGGCAGATGTTCCGCGGGCTGGCCGCGGACATCCTGCGCAGCATGTATGCGGCACGCAACCTCGTGAACGGCTACGACCAGTTCGCGGCAAGCGACCAGGTCGTGCGCTTCGCGGTCGCGCATACGCTCGTGTTCACGCTGTTCCCCGAATGGCTCAAGCAGTTGAACGGCGAAGTCGGCCACGTGACCGCGCGCGTGAACGCGGTGAACGTGCCCGAAGGCGTGCAGCAACTCGTCGAAGGTGAATGCGATCTGCTGCTCGGCTATCACCATCCGCAACTGCCGATCGTGCTCGATCCGAACCACTTCCCGTTCGTCACGCTCGGCGTCGAGCGGATCCTGCCGGTGTCGACGCCCGACGCGCGCGGCAAGCCGCTATTCGAACTGCCCGGCACGCCGGACGCGCCGCTGCCGCTCCTCGCGTATTCGTCGGGCGCGTTCCTCGGGAACGTCGTCGAGATGCTGCTGCTGAATGCGTCCGAATCGTATGCGCTGCATCGGTGCTTCGAGACGCACATGTCCGAGGCGTTGAAAGGAATGGTCGTGGCCGGGCACGGCATCGGCTGGCTGCCCGAAAGCTGCGTGGCGAAAGAACTCGCGGATGGTTCGCTCGTTCGTGCGGGTTCGGCGGACTGGATCACCGAGCTCGAGATTCGCCTGTACCGGTCGGCCCGCAAGCGCGGGCTCGCGGCCGAACAGTTGTGGACCTACATCATGAACCGCCCGCGCGTCGCGGCCGACGGCACGCGTGCGGCCGAGCCGTCGATCGAGCCGGCCGTGCGCATCGCGCGCCGCAGCGCCGGCGGCAGCCGGTAACACCCTCCACCGCCCCTCATCGCCCGATTTGCCGGAGCGCCGCGCGGATGCAATCCGCACGGCGCTCCGGTATTTCATGTTCGCCGTCGCGAAGCATTTTTCGATCCCGTTTCGTGTTCAATATGCGTTCCGCACGCTCGATCAATTCCCCGATACTGCCAAACGTTTGCGAATCCGAATGAATTGTCGACTTGGATGACGGAAATACCCTGTTACACAACATATCAAAAGTTTCGATTTTCATGTAACGACAATCTCGCCAAAAACGTCATACCAGCCCTTTCGATTTAGCTGACCTGTGCTTCAGGATTCATCGTGATGCGCCGATGACAGAGGCAAGTCTTCCTTTTATCAGTCGTTATTTTTCGGCACAAAGTTCGGCACCACTTACGTCGTAAATTTGCAAAATGGTCATCGCTACCGGCGAGCAAATTTCATGTTCGGCAATATCGACTTTGTTCAGTGCTGATCCATTTCGTCGAATGAGCACCAATCCTATTTAAATAAGACATTTAAAGCATGTCCCATTCTGGCCACACGCGATTGTTTGTTCAAAACCCATCGGGTATCAATAGCATGTCGCAAAAAGAACGTCGCTAATTTTCAAATCGGAATAAATGCGCTGTCAGCGATTTCGGATGGAGGTTGCAATGTCTTCCTCGTTTGAACAGCATGCTCGCCCGCTCCTCGGCATCGTCGTATCCGCACTCTGCATCAACGCCGCGGCACAGACCCAGCCCCCGGCGCCCTCGTCCGACGCTGAGGCCGGCCGATACATGATTTCGTACATCTGCGGTGATGCGCGAATCGACGGTACGGCACCGCTCCCCCCCGATGGCCGCCCTTACAACCTCGGCGTGTCGTTCGTATCAGGCGCGAACGGGCAACCGCTGTCCAACGTGCAGGTGCGGCTGCGACGGCATGGCCGCGTGCTCGTCGAATTCAAGGCAACGGGGCCGCGCTGTCTGTTCAGCGTGCCCGATGCAAGTTACCGGGTCGAGGGCACCTATCAGGGCTCGACCCAATTCGCGGTCGTCGAAACGGGCGCACTCACCACGCAGTTGCGGTGGTGAGCGTCGATTGAATCCGCATGGCGATGGCACGTGCTCATGTCGTGCACTGCGATCCGCCGAATCGAGGAGGACTGAATGACTCGTGCAGAACGACCGGACGGCTCGCCCGTCCGTCAGTCGAAGCCCGCCTGGGGCCCCGGAAAGAGTGCGGCACTCAGCATCATTGCGTTTGCCGCGATCTTCGGCGGTTTCGCGTACGTCCAGCGGGACGCGGGAGTCGGCCATGCAACCGTGACGCACGACATCGCCGGCATGATCGGCAGCGCCGTCGGAAAGTATCGCAACGCCATTGCGGCCGCGACGGCCGACGCCTCCCGCGCGGCATCGACCGTCGCGCAGGCCGAGCCGGTTACGCCTTCCGTACCGGGAACGCCGTTTGCGTCGGCAACATCTGCCGTGTCGGCCACGGCGGCGCCGGCCGCGCCGCCACGCACGACTGCCCGCGCCGCCGCGAGACACCCGCACCCCGCGCATGTGCCGCCCACGACGCTCGCGGCCAACGCGCACGCCGCATCGGCCGGCGGTCGCGCGGCGCGGCCCGGCGACACGCACCGTACGTCACGTTCGCAGGCGCTCGCAAGCACGAAAAAACACACCGACCCCGCGCCGCGTCGTCAACCGCAATCGTATCTCGCCGACTCGCCGCACATGGAGGCCACCAGCGTCACGCGCGACGAACTGGAAGGCGCGCGCGCACTGGCCCGGGCGCGCTGGTGCGCCCGGATCGACGAATGGAATTGCGTGGAGCAGAACGCGAGCCGCGCGCTCGCCATCGACCCGAAAAACAGCGAATCGCGCGCGCTGCTTGGACAAGCGATCCGCAACCGCCTGTGAAGCGGCCGGATGCCGCCGGGCCTCGCTGCCGGCGGCACGACGACCGGCGACGCGCGTCGTCGGGCGTGCAACCGATGTGATCGTTTCAGAGTGAGGAGACATCGTGGCTAACAATCGTAGGCAACAATGCACCACCGCCGCTCCGCCCAACCGGCGGATCCTCCTGCATGCGCCATTGCTGTTGCTGCTCATCGCGTCCGGCTCCTGTCTTGCCGCCGAAGGCGACGCGGCCCCGGGCAGCGCGAGCGAAATCGCCGGGACGCGCGGCGCGGCGGATGCGCTGCCGCCCGACATGCAACCGACGGCGGCGTCGCTGGGAATCGCCCAGGGTCGGAACGCCCTGCCCCCGCAGGCGCCGACGCCGATCGCGCAGGCATCGGATGCGTCGATGCAGCTCGCGCAGGCGTCGGACCCGCCACCGCAGGCGATGCCGACCACGGTCGTGGTGGACCCCAACGTCGCCCAGCCGAGCGAACCGGCACCGGGCGCGCCGATCCAGATCGCCCAGGCGACCGATACCGCGCCGCCGAGTACGCCGCCACCGGTCGAGCCGATGTCGAGCGCCCCGATGCAGCCGGCCCAGGCATCCGACACCGCGCCGTCAAATATGCCGGCACCCGTCGCGCAGGCATCGGACGCGCCGATCGGCGTCGCCCAGGCCGCGAACCCGCAGCCGCCCGACACGCCGGCGCAAACTACCGCGACAACGTCCGACACACCTGCGTCCAGTCCGCCCGCGCCCGTCGCGCACACACCGGAGCCGCCGCCGCAACCCGCGCAGGCCGCAACCCCCGCGCCCTCGAATTCCGCGACGCAAACCGCGCAGGCCTCCGGCACCCCGATGCCTGGCTCGCCCGCGCCCGTCACCCAGACACCGGGCTCGCCACCCCCGTCCTCCGTGACGCCGAATTCACAGACGCCCGGCGCCCAGCTGCCCGGCGAGCAGACGCAACGATCGCAAGGCCCCGACGTCGAAGCGCCGAATGCCCAGATGCCGAATCTGCGTACCGCCGACATCGCGACGGTGCGCAACGACGTGTTCGGCCTCGCGGCGAGCGGCGGCGCGATCCAGGCGCTCGAGGAAGCGAAGGCACGGCCCGATGCGTTCTCCGCCGTCGACGTCGCGCAGCTGGAGGAACTGGCGATTCGCCAGCAGGTGCGCGGCGGACGTGACAAGTCGCGCTCGATGACGAGTTCCGACCGCTTCGACGGCCTCGACAGCGCGCTGCACGCCGCGGACGACCTCGACAAGCGGATGCCGGCCACGCCCGAATATTCGCCGGTCAGGACGGCGCTCGCGGGCGACCGCACCGTCGCCTACGCGGCGCGCGGCGACATGACGAAGGCCGTCGCGACGTTCGAGACGATTCCGTCCGACGCGGAGATCTCGATCGACGCGCTGGCGGCCGTCGGCGACGCCTACCTCTACCTGAGCGAACCGGCCAAGGCGAACGGCGTGTACCAGCGCGCGCTGAAGCAGGCGACCGCCGCGCCGACGGACCGCGCGACTCGCGGCTTCCAGTACGGTGCACGCACGCGTGCGATCGAACTGCGCGAAGGGCTGTTCTGGTCGTACGTCGACCAGGGACGCGCGGCGGACGCGAAGCAGGTGCTCGACGACATCGGCAACTCGCTGCCGCCGGCCAAGGAGGTGCGCAACTACGGTCCGGAAGAAAGCGACTTTCTGCGCTACTACCGGCTACGCGCGCAATACCTGATTTATACGGGCCGCGTCGACGAAGGGATCGCCGCGCTCGAGCAGCTCGAGCAACAGGTGCCGTTCAATGCGGAGGTCCGTGCCGCGCATGCCGACGCGGTGTCGGGCCAGGCGCATCCGCGCCAGGCGATCGCGATGTATCGCGCTTCGCTGACCGACCACCCGGACAGCGTCGAGATGCTCGCGGGCCTCGGCCGCGCGGCGCTCGTGGCGGACGATTACGCGACCGCGAAGTACGTCGACCAGACCGTGGACAACGTGTTTCCGGACAGCGGCGCCGTGCGCGGTTTCAAGCGCGACTACAAGGCATACCGCAGCCCCGTGTTCACGACCGACCTGAGTTTCGAGCACGGCAACAGCGCGCTGGCCGACAACAGCTTCACGTCGGACAGTTATGTGTACTCCCAACCGTTCGGCGACAACTGGCGCGTCTTCTCGCACACGTTCTTCGGCCATGCGCAGACTGACTCCGGCAGCGTCAGCCGCACGCGCACCGGCGTCGGCGGCGACTACCGGCACGGGCCGCTCACCGTGCAGGGCGAAGTCACGCGCTCGTTCGGCGCAGACGGCCGAACCGGCGGCCGCG
This sequence comes from Burkholderia sp. BCC1638, assembly GCF_902833195.1. Lineage (NCBI taxonomy): Bacteria > Pseudomonadati > Pseudomonadota > Betaproteobacteria > Burkholderiales > Burkholderiaceae > Burkholderia > Burkholderia sp. BCC1638. The sequence goes on along the minus strand of NZ_CADFEC010000001.1, from coordinate 117,737 downwards.
GATCGATCGCGTACGCGCTGAACGACTACTGGACGGTCAACGCCGGGCTCGATACCAACGACAACTCGCTGCCGTGGAAGGCGTATGCCGCGCACATCTGGGGCCGCTCGGCGAACGTCTCGGTCGTGTATCGGCAGAACGATCGTCGCGAGGTCAAGCTGAACTACGGCGTGAGCCGGTACAGCGATTCGAACCTGCACCAGGAAATCACGGCAATCGCCACGCAGCGCGTGTACACGTCCGCCAATCAGCTCGTCAACGTATCGCTGGACCTCGGCACCGACAGCAACACGCGCCACGACGCGCCCTACTTCAGCCCGAGCCGCGATTACGCGGCCGCGGCGACCGTCATGCACCAGCTGACGCTGTGGAAGAAGGGCGACATGTCGCTGCAGCAGCGCGTATCGGTGTCGGGCGGCGTGTACAACGAGCGCGGCTTCGGCACCAGCCCGCTTTGGAGCGCACGCCTCGAGCACGCGTGGACGTTCAAGCACGACATCACGCTGAGCTATGGCGTCGAGGTCAGCAGCCACGCGTACGACGGCCAGCGCGAGCGCTCCGAAACCGGCTTCCTGTCGGTCAACCTGCCGTTCTAGCAAGGAGATCGCGCAATGCAAACCAGACGGACCTTCATGTGCGGATGCCTCGGCACGTTCGCCGCCTGTTCGCTGTTCCCGGGCGTGACGAACGCCCGGATGATCGACCTGCTGCCGCCGTCCGATCCGGCCGACGGCAAGACGTTCCGCGTGATCTGCCTGCACGACGTGCGCGACAACCTGATGGCGTCGTTCTCCTCCCCGTCGGCAATGGTCGACCCGTTCGCGGTCGATACCGGCACGCTGACCGCGATCTTCTCGTGGCTGCAGACCAACAACTACCACACCATCACGGTCAAGCAGATCGAGGAATCGCGGCACGGCGGCAAGCCGCTGCCGCCGCGCGCGGTGCTCCTCACGTTCGACGACGGCTACCGCAGCCACTACACGAAGGTGCTGCCGCTGCTCGAGCGCTTCAAGTATCCGGCCGTGATGGGCATCGTCACCGCGTGGATCGATGCGCCGCCGAATGCGCCGATCCGCATCAGCGACAAGATCCAGGTGCCGCGCGACTACTTCATGTCGTGGGAGGAGGTGCAGAAGGTCGGTCAATCTCACCTCGTCGAGCTCGGCTGCCACACCCACAACCTCCATCACGGCGCGGTCGCGAATCCACAAGGCAACGAATTGCCGGCGACCACGTCGCACCTCTACCTGCAGAACGAGAAGCGCTATGAAACCGACGCCGAATTCGAAGCGCGCGTGCACGACGACCTTCAGACATGCGTGCGGCAGATCCGCGAACGCACCGGCATCGTCGCACGCTCGATGGTGTGGCCATACGGCGCGGAAAACCAGCCCGTGCGCAAGATATCGACGTCGCTCGGCATGGACATCCAGTTCAGCCTCGATGCCGGCCCGAATACGCCGGACGTGCCGCTGGACCGGCTGAGGCGGATCCTGATGATGTACGACGTCGACATCGGCGGGTTCGAGCGCTCGATGCGCGAGCCGGCATCCAACCGCGGCGACGTCGACGTGCCCGAGCGCATCGTGCAGGTCGATCTCGATCAGGTCTACGATCCCGATCCCGCGCGGCAGGAAGCGAATCTCGGCAAGCTGATCGAGCGCATCTACCGGATGCAGCCGAAATCGGTGTACCTGCAGGCCTATGCCGACCCGAAAGGCACGGGCGTGGCCGAAGCCGTATATTTCCCGAACCGGCACCTGCCGATGCGCGCCGACCTGTTCTCGCGCGCCGCGTGGCAGCTCAACACGCGCTCCAACGTGCAGGTGTACGCGTGGATGCCGGTGCTCGCGTTCCGGCCGCCGCCGGACAAGCATCAGGGGCTCGAGGCCGTCAGTGCATACGGCGGCGCGCCGGCCCGCGAGAACGGCACGCGCGTGTTCCGGCTGAGCCCGTTCGATCCGGAAGCGCGGCTGATGATCCAGCAGGTCTACGAGGATCTCAGCAAGCACGCGTCGTTCAGCGGCATCCTGTTCAGCGACGACGCCGTGCTCGACGACTACGAGGATGCGGGCCGACATGCGCTGCGTACCTATTCGCAGTGGGGGCTGCCGGCCGACGTCGGCAAGATCCGCGAGAACCCCGACCTGATGAAGCGCTGGACGCGCCAGAAGTCGCGCTACCTGATCGACCTGACCCGCCAGCTCGAGCAGATCGTGCTGGCGCACCAGAACGTGGGCGACGTGCTGACCGCGCGCAACATCTTCGCGATGCCGGTGCTCAAGCCCGAGTCGGAAGCGTGGTACGCGCAGAACTACGACGATTTCCTTGCCACCTACGACTACGTCGCGCTGATGGCGATGCCGTACATGGAACAGGCGAAGGACCCCGAGGGCTGGCTCGACCAGCTCGTGCGCACCGTCCGTACGAAGCAGCGCGGGCTGCAGCGCACCGTGTTCGAACTGCAGTCGTACGACTGGCACGCGCACAAGGACGTGCCGGCCCGCACGCTGCTCGCTCAGATGCGGCGACTGCGCAGCGAGGGCGCGGTGAATTTCGGCTACTACCCCGACAACTTCCTGAACGGCCAGCCGGAGCTCGACGCGATGCGCGACGTGATGTCGCTGAAGTCGCGGCTCGATCCGACCTCGATCAACGCGCTGATGCAGATGCAGCATGCGCAGGGAACCAAGACGCCATGACCACCCACAGCATCATCCAGCGCCTGCAGGATTTCGTCTTCTACTATCCGTTCTTCATGTCGTATCTGTGGATGATCGGTGGCGTCGTCCATTACTTCCTGCTCGAGGAAGGCCGCGAGCTGTCGACGCGCACGATCGCGGCGAGCGGAATCCCGAAGATCTCGATCGTCGTGCCGTGCTTCAACGAAGCGGCGAACGCACGCGGCGTGATCCGCCACCTGAACGCGATGGACTACCCGAACTACGACATCATCGCGGTCAACGACGGCAGCAAGGACCGCACCGGCGAGATCCTCAACGAGCTGGCCGTCGAGATCCCGCGGCTGCTCGTGATCCATCACGCGCGCAACGAAGGCAAGGCGGTCGGGCTCACCACCGCGGCCGCGGTATCGAACGCGGATTACCTGCTCTGCATCGACGGCGACGCGCTGCTCGCGCACGACGCGATCGGCTGGATGCTCGAGCATTTCCTGACCGATCCGGGCGTCGGCGCGGTCACGGGCAACCCGCGCATCCGCACACGCACATCGCTGCTGGGGCGCATGCAGGTCGGCGAATTCTCGTCGATCGTCGGGCTGATCAAGCGCACGCAGCAGGTGTACGGCCGCATCTTCACGGTATCGGGCGTGATCACGATGTTCCGCAAGACCGCGCTCGCCGATGTCGGCTACTGGAGCTCGGACATGCTGACCGAGGACATCGACATCAGCTGGAAGCTGCAGTGCCGCGACTGGCGCGTCGTGTACGAGCCGCACGCGCTCAGCTGGATCCTGATGCCCGAGACGCTGAAGGGGCTCTACCGGCAGCGGCTGCGCTGGGCGAAGGGCGGCATCCAGGTGCTGCTCAAGTACGCGGGCACGCTCGCGCGACCGACGCAGATGATGATGTGGCCGCTGTTCGTCGAGTACCTGATCGGCATCGCGTGGGCCTATTCGATGTCGTTCATCCTGCTGCTCGCGCTGATCGACGTCGTCTACCCGCTTCCGCAGACCTGGCATGTATCCGTGGTGCCACACTGGCACGGGATGCTGCTGGTCGCGACCTGCATCCTGCAGCTGATCATCGGCAGCATGATCGATCGTCGTTACGACGAAAAACTCCTGATGTATTTCCTTGACACCGTCTGGTACCCCGTCGCGTTCTGGTTGATCAGCATGGTCACCACCGTCGTCGCCCTGCCCGCCGTCGTATTGCGGGGCCGCGGCAAGCGCGCCGTTTGGGTCAGTCCCGACCGAGGCATTCAACATGAAGAACGCGCCGATTATTGATCTTTCCCTGCGCGCCCCGCGCGAACTGATCGCCGAACGCGGCGGCATCGTCGGGCCTGTGCTCGTCGCATGGTTCCGCCTCGTGCGGCCCGCGCTCGTCGGAGGTGTGTGGGCATCGATCTGCATCTATACGTACCGCTACCTGCTGCCGTTCAACCAGGCCGAGATGCCGATCGAGCAGATCGTGTTCTACGTGACGAGCATCGCGCTGATCGCCGGCACGATCGTCACGTGGCTGATCGCGGGACGTGTCGTGCATCCGCTCGCGTACCGGCTGCGCGTGTCGAAGATGCTGCGGCGCTCTGCCAGCGTGAAGATGCGCTCGGTGCCGCCGACCGCGCTCGCGGGCGCCCGCCGGCGCGGCGCGCGGCGCACGTCGCGCATTCTCGTCGCGTCGCACGATGCGAACGGCTCGATCTCGGGCATCGAATGGATCGCGCATGCGGGACCGCAGCCGCGCGAGTAGGTCACCGGAGACGTGCCGCGCCGGACGCGACGCCTGCCGTGCGACGCGACACGGCTCCCGAATTCGCGCCGTCGCGCTCGTGCGCCGGCCGGCAACTTCCTGTAGACGAGGTGAATCATGTGCGGAATCGTCGGAGCAAGCGGCCTGAACAATCAGGTGCCGCAACTGGTCAATGCACTGAGCCGGCTCGAATATCGCGGTTACGACTCGTGCGGCATCGCCGTGCTGCGTGACGGCCGCCTGCGCAGCGAACGCACGCTGCGACGCGTGGCGGACCTGCAAGACCGCGTGGTGACGCTCGGCCTCGAAGCGCAGACGTGCATCGCGCACACGCGCTGGGCGACGCACGGCGCGCCGTCGGAAATGAACGCGCACCCGATCATGTCGGGCGACACGATCGCGGTCGTGCACAACGGGATCATCGAAAACCACGATGCGTTGCGTGCCGAACTGCGGGAGCGCGGCTACACGTTTCGCGGCGAGACCGACACCGAGGTGATCGCGCATCTGATCCACAGCATGTATCGCGACGACCTGTTCGATGCCGTCACCCGCGCGGTCAAGCGGCTGCACGGCGCGTACGCGATCGCCGTGCTGAGCGCGCGCGAGCCGCAGCGGCTCGTCGCCGCGCGCGCGGGCTCGCCGCTCGTGATCGGCATCGGCGCGGACCAGAACTACCTCGCGTCCGACTGCGCGGCGCTCGGCGACCTGACCGACCGCTTCGTCTACCTGGAAGACGGCGACGTCGCGCTGATCACGCCGGAACGGATCGACGTGGTGGACGCGATCGGGAGCGAGGCCCAGCGTCCGCTATGCCTGGTCAAGGCGCGCGACGACGACGCCGCGCTCGGCCCGTATCAGCACTTCATGCAGAAGGAAATCTTCGAACAGCCGAAGGCGATCGCCGCCACGATCGATGGTGTCGACACGATTTCGCCCGCGCTGTTCGGCGGCAGCGACAGCACGCGCGCGCTGCTGTCGAAGACCCGGAGCGTGCTGCTGCTCGGCTGCGGCACCAGCTACTACGCGGGCCTCACTGCGAAATACTGGCTCGAGAGCATCGCAGGCATTCCGGCGCAGGTCGAGATCGCGAGCGAATACCGCTACCGCGACACCGTGCCCGATCCGCGCACGCTGGTCGTCGGTATTTCGCAGTCCGGCGAAACTGCCGACACCATCGGCGCGATCGAGCGCGCGCGCGCGATGGGCCAGGATATGTCGATGGCGATCTGCAACGTGGCGACCAGCTCGATCGCGCGCGGCGCGCCACTCAGCTTCCTGACGCGCGCCGGCATCGAGCTCGGCGTCGCATCGACCAAGGCGTTCACGACGCAGCTCGTCGCGCTGTTCGTGCTGACGCTGACGCTCGCGCAGCAACGCGGCCGGCTCGATGCGGCACATGTCGCGATGCACCTGAAGAAACTGCACGAACTGCCGGATCGCATCGCTCACGCACTCGCGCTGGAAACGCAGATCATGGGCTGGGCCGCGAAGTTCGCGCGCACCGAGAACGCGCTGTTCCTCGGGCGCGGCATTCACTATCCGATCGCGCTGGAAGGTGCGCTGAAGCTCAAGGAAGTGTCGTACATCCATGCGGAAGGCTATCCGGCCGGCGAACTGAAGCATGGCCCGCTCGCACTCGTCACGAGCGCGATGCCGGTCGTCACGATCGCGCCGGACGACCGCCTGTTCCAGAAGCTGAAGTCCAACATGGCCGAGGTGCGCGCACGCGGCGGGCGGCTGTACGTACTCGCGGGCCATCATCTCGAGATCGACGCCGATCGCGACACGCACCTGATCCGCGTGCGCGAATCGGGGGACGCGCTGTCGCCGATCGTCAACGTGATCCCGTTGCAGCTGCTCGCGTATCACGTCGGGTGCGCGCGCGGCGCCGACGTCGACAAGCCGCGCAACCTCGCTAAATCCGTCACCGTCGAATGATGCGACGGCCGGTCGCGGCGCCGATCGCCACCGTGCGCGCCCATGCGGGCGCGCGCGCCGCCGCGTGGCGTGTCGCGACCGTGCTCTGCGGCGCATGTTGCGCCGTCGCGGCACCGTCGCACACGTTCGCCGGCGCGCCGGTCGTGCACACCGTCACGGTGCGGGCGCCCGCGTCGCCGCAGGACAGCGGCGACCCGCGGCGCTTCATGCACGGAATCGGCGTGGCCGACGCCGGCGACGGCCGACGCTGGGTGTTCTTCAGCAGCTCGGGCATCGCGCCGCGCGGCGCGCTGCGCAACGGCAACTGGCCGCACGACGTGTACGTCGGCGAATGGCTGCCGGGCAAGCCGCGTCTGCTGCGCGTCCGTACGTTCATCAGCCGCCCGGAAGCGCAGGAGCCCGTATCGATCGCGCAGAATCAGCGCGGCGACATCTTCGTCACGTTCGAGGACGGCTGGAACACGCCGCAGGAGGTCAGCCAGCGCTACGGCGTCTATCGGCGCGACCTGAAGCCGATCAAGCCCTACCCGAACGACGTCGAGGCGGGCGGTCACTCCGGGCATGTCGCCGCGGTAGGCGAACGCTTCGTCGTGTTCTATTCCGCCGACTGGATCGACGGCGGCGGCGTCGACAACCTCGGCACCGGCAACGGTGTCTACGTGAAAACCTACGATGCCGACGGACGCGTGCTGAATCACGTGCCGGTCGCGCCGCACCGCCGCGAATGGTGGCCCGTGGTCGCCAGCTCGCCGCACCGCGCGCTGCTCGTCTGGCAGAAATTCATCGAAGGCAGCACGGATGCGACGCTCGAATACGCGATGTTCGATCCGGTCACGGCGAAGCTCGACAAGCTCGGGCCGCTGAGCGACGCGATCCAGTACTACGTGTATTCGTCCGCGTACGTGCCGGCGATCGACCGCTTCGTCGTCGTCACGACGACGGCGGACAATCGCGGCGTCGCGATGCTGATCGACCCGGACGGCCGCCGCCTCGCGACACTCGACTGCCTGCCGGCGTCGGTGCGGGAATCCGGAATCGGCGTCGACGGCACGCATGCGTATGTGCCGACGCGCGACGGGCGGCTGCTGACGCTGGCGCTTTCGCCAACCGGCATGTCGGTGAGCGGCGCGCAACGCTCGCCGATTCCGTGGGGTTCGACCGGCATCGCCGGGTTCGCGGCACGCGGCGGGACGATGCATTTCGTATCGCTGACGCCGTCCGGGACGCGCGAAGCCGATTTCGACACGGCAAGGGAAACGCCTTTGCCGAAGACCGACGCGCAGTGTCCGACACATTGACGGCGATGCGAACGGGACCGGACCGACACCGTCGCCCCGTGTAATTGCGCAGCCGGCCGACTTGCGCAATGCGATCCCGCCCGCTGCCGCCGGCCGGCGCGATCGCCGCCACTGCGCCAATCCCGCATCGAATTCGCCAGCGACGCCCGTACCGGCTAGACTGTCGCCCGATTCCATTCATCGGCCGCGCGCTCGCCTCCCTGCCGCCGCCGGAACGCCCCCACGGAGAACGAATGCTGAAGCGCCGGTGGTTTTCGCTGTTGCTGGTGACGGTGTGTCTGATCGCGACGCGCGCGTCCGCGCAGGGCTCGCTCGAACTCGAGACCGACGGCACGCCTCGCGTGCTGACGCGCCAGGCGCTGCTCGCGCGCGCCGACGCGACGGACATCCACGTGCCGCGCGACATCGCGTACGGCCAGCCGATGACGTTCCGCGCGGTGCCGTTCGCCGCCCTGCTCGGCGACACGCCGCTGCCGGCGGACGGCGTGCTCGAAACACGCGCGGCCGACGGTTTCGCCGCGCAACTGCCGTTGGATCTCGCGCGCCGCCGTGCGCCGGCCGGAGCCGTCGCGTGGCTCGCGATCGAGGACCCCGCGCATCCGTGGCCGAAGCTGCCGGGCAAGCAAGTCAGCGCCGGGCCGTTCTATCTCGTGTGGCTGGGGCCGGACGCATCGTCGGTGCGCGGCGAGCAATGGCCGTATCAGATCGTACGCATCACGATCGAATCGTCGCCGCTCGCGCGCTGGCCATCGCTCGCCGTCGATCCCGCGCTGCCGACGAACGATCCGGCGCGCGCGGGCCAGCGCCTGTTCGTCACGCAATGCCTCGCGTGCCATCGCCTCGACGGCGCGGGCAGCAGCCAAGCCGGCCCCGACCTGAACGCGCCGATGAATCCGGTCGACTACTTCCAGCCCGCCGCGCTGCGCCGATACATCCGCAATCCGGCATCGGTGCGCGACTGGCCGGGCCGCGTGATGCCGGCGTTCCCGCCCGATCAGCTGAGCGACCGTGAGCTCGACCAGATCGTCGCCTACCTCGCGTTCATGGCGCGGCACAAGGCGGGCAAGTAAGCCGCGCCCGTCACGCGCGCATCACGCGCCCGGTTCCTGCGCGCTTTGCAGCACCGCGCGCAACAGCACGTCGGCGCCCGCCGCCGACCATTCCGGCGTGATCGCCTCGGCCTCGTTGTGGCTCAGCCCATCGACGCACGGCACGAAGATCATGCCCGTCGCCGCGACGCGCGCGATGTAGCACGCGTCGTGACCCGCACCGGAAACGATGTCCATGTGCGGCAGCCCGAGCGCCTGCGCCGCATCGCGCACCGCGTCGATGCAGTGCGGCGCGAACGGAACCGGCGGATACGTGAAGATCTGCTCGATCCGCGCACCGAGGCCGGCGTCGGCCGCGACGCGCGCTAGTTCCGCACGCAGCGCCGCGTCGAGCTCGTCGAGCACCGCATCGTCGGGATGGCGAAACTCGACCGTGAAGAAGCAGCCACCCGGCACCGTGTTACGCGAATTCGGCCGCGCCTCGATCATCCCGACCGTCGCGCGCGCATGCGGCGCATGGCGACGGCCGAGCGCATCGACGAATTCGATCATCCGCGCGGCACCCACCAGCGTGTCGCGCCGGAATTCCATCGGCGTGGTGCCCGCATGCGCGTCGACGCCCGTCAGCGTTACCTCGTACCAGCGCTGCCCCTGCCCGGCGGTCACGACGCCGATCGTCTTGCCGGCGCGTTCGAGAATCGCGCCCTGCTCGATATGCAGTTCGTAGGCGGCATGCACCGCATAGCCGCCGACGGGCTCGGTGCCCGCGTAGCCGATCCGCGCGAGTTCCTCGCCGATCGTCCTGCCCGCGCCGTCGGTGCGCGACAGCCCGTATTCGAGCGGATAGACGCCCGCGAACACGCCGGCCGAGATCATCGCCGGCGCAAAGCGCGACCCTTCCTCGTTGGTCCAGATCACGACGTCGATCGGACGCTCGGTCTCGATCCCCGCATCGTTCAGCGCACGCACGACCTCGAGGCCGCCGAGCACGCCGTAGATGCCGTCGTAGCGGCCGCCGGTCGGCTGCGAATCGGCGTGCGAGCCCGTCATCACCGGCGCGGCATCGGGATGGCGGCCCGCGCGGCGCGCGAACACGTTGCCCATCCGGTCCACCCGCACCGTGCAGCCGGCATCGCGCGCCCACTGCACGAACAGATCGCGCGACTCGCGGTCGAGGTCGGTCAGCGCGAGACGGCAGACGCCGCCTTTCGGCGTCGCACCGATCTGCGCCATCCGTTCGAGCGACGCCCACAACCGCGCGCCGTCGACGCGCGGTGCATCCGCGAAATCGTCACGCATTGCCGGCCTCCGGCGCGTCGTCGCGCGGTGTCGTGCGCAACGCATAGCGGAAATCGCAGCGCTCGCCGCCCTGCATGATCGTGCTCGTGCGCGTCAGCGCGATGCGCGGGTCGTAACCCTCGATGAAGTAGCTGTCGCGGGCACAGCTCAGCAGGTGGCCGATCTCGCCGAGCCCCATCGCGTGATACATCTCCGCGTAGCTGCAGCGATGCACGTCGTAATCGTAGTGCGCGTCGTCCGCTCGATGCACCTCGACGTCGAGCGCGTCGTCCTTCTCCCACAGCACCTGCAGCGCGATGAACGATTGCACGCTCGTACCGTCGGGCTCCTGCGCGGCGAACGTGCGGCCCGCGTCGACGGCCGCGCCGCGCACGGCTTCCGCGATCACGGCCTGCGCGCGCTCGGTGCCGAATTCCCGCTTCATGATCTCGTAGATCGGCTTGATGATTTCCGCTTCGATGCGGCGCCGCGCGAGAATGCCGAGGCGCGAGTCCTCGGGTGCCGCCGTGGATGCATGTGTCGTGTCGGTCATGGGATTCGTCTCCGTCGTCATTTCGTTGCCGGGTGCGCGCCGCCGAGCACGTCGACGACGGTCCACTTGCCGCCGCGCACCTGGTAGATCGTGAATGCCGGGTCCTTCAGATTGCCTTCGGCGTCGAACGCGACCCGGCCGGTCACGCCGGGCCGGTCGATCGCGCGCACGGCCGCGACCAGCTTCGCCGGCTGCGTCGTGCCGGCCTTCTGCGCGGCCGCGATCAGCGTGGCCGCCGCGTCGTACGCGAACGGCGCGTGCAGCTCGATCGGCGCGTGAAAGCGCGTGCGGTACTGCGTGTCGAACGCCTTGCCGCCCGGCATCCGGTCGAGCGGCAGGCCCGGTTCGAGCGCCGTCACGCCGTCGCCGTCCTTGCCCGCGAGCGACAGGAAGGTCTGGCTCACGAAGCCGCCGGCGCCGAGCAGCGGCGCGTTCACGCCGAGCTGGCGCATCCGGCGTGCGATCGGCGCGGCCTGCGCGTCGAGCCCGCCGAAGAACACGAGATCCGCGCGCTTGCCCTTGATCGCGGTCAGCACGCCGCTGAAGTCGGTCGTCTTGTCGTTCACGTACTGGCGATCGACGATCGTGCCGCCGTTCGCCTGCACGCCCTTGATGAACTGGTCGGCCAGCCCCGCGCCGAACGACGTGCGATCGTCGATCACCGCGATACGCCTGGCCTTCAGCGTCTTCACCGCATAGGCGCCGGTGAAGTTGCCGCCCGCATCGTCGTGACCCATGATGCGGAACGCCGTCGCGTAGCCCTGCTGCGTGTACGGGTGGCCGGTGGACGCCGGCGCGATCTGCGGAATGCCCGCATCGCGGTAGACGCGCGACGCCGGCACGCTGCAGCCCGTGTTCCAGTGACCGACGACGCCGATCACGTGCTGGTCGACGAGCTGCTGCGCGACCGCGACGGCCGTGCGCGGATCGGATTGATCGTCGGCCGCGACGAGCTTGTAGACGACCGGCTTGCCGCCGATGCTCGGATGCGTCGCGTTCGCGTCGTCGATCGCGAGCTGCGCGCCGTTCTGCAGGTCCTTGCCGATCCGCGCGGACGGGCCGGTGAGCGGCGCGGCGAGACCGATCTGGATCGTCTGCGGCGCGGACTGCGCGAAGGCGGGAACGGCGGCGATCAGCGTGGCCGCGGAGAATGCGAGGCTGGCGGGAAGAAAAGCGATTTTCATGTGCGGGGATCGGGGACTCGAATCAAAACATGAAAAATATTAAATATTCGGCTCCTGCACCCAAAATACTCAATTGTTGGATGCTTATGCCATTTCCGACACAATAACGTAATCGCCTGTAAATACGGGATATTTTTGCGTTGTCGCTTACCCTGATTTTTCGATAAAATTCGACACATGAAAAATATCGAACAATTGCCGCACGATCCGCCGCTGCGCGCCGTCCGCGCGTTCGAGGCATTCGCGCGTCTCGGCTCGGTCACCGCGGCGGCGCATGAGCTCGACATCACGCCGTCCGCCGTCAGTCACCAGCTGCAGCTGCTCGAAGCGTTCATCCAGACACCGCTGACCGTGCGCGAAGGCCGGCTGCTCGCGCTTACCGACGAGGGGCGCGACTACTACCGCTCGATCAGCACCGCGTTCTCGGTGCTGCGCAGCGCGACGCGCTTCGTGCGCGACCGGTCGTCGTTGCGGCAGATCACGATCAGCCTGATTCCGCTGCTCGGCATCGGCTGGTTCATTCCGCGGCTGCACGCGTTCCTCGCCGCCAACACCGACGTCGACGTGACCGTGCTGTATGCGCATCACCGCAACTATCGAAGCGACGCGTCCGACCTGTCGATCCGCTTCGGCACCGGCGACTGGCCCGGCTACCGCTGTGAGCGGCTGCTGCCGGGCGCGATGGTGCCGATGTGCAGCCCGTCGTTCCTGAAGCGCCACGGGCCGTTCCGCACGCCGGCCGATCTCGCGCGGGCGCCGCTCGTGCACGACGAGGATCGCAGCACCTGGGTCAACTGGCTGCAGGGCGCCGGCGTGCGGCACGTGTCGCACGCGGTGGGGCCGATGTTCGAGGACGGGCAACTTACGCTAAGCGCGGCGCGCGCGGATCTCGGCGCGGCGCTGCTGCGCGCGCCGCTGGTCGAGCGCGAACTGGCGAGCGGCGAACTCGTGAAGCTGTTCGACCATGCGCTCGACGACGGGCGCGACTACTACCTGTGCACGCGCGAGGACACGGACATGCCGGACGGCGCGAGACGGCTGGCGGATTGGCTCCGGCGGATGGCCGCATAAGCGCGCCGCCCCGCCGTTGCGTCACACCGCCCGCCCCCATCCGCGCGCGACCGCATGGGCGACCGTCGCGCGCGCCAGCTCCTGCGTGCTGTCGATCAACGCGAACGGTGCATCGCGCAACGCGCGCGCCGCGATCGGAATTTCCGTGCAGCCCATCACCGCCACGCCCACGTCCCGTCGCGCCAGCGTCGCGAGCGCGCGCGTCAGGCACCGCACCGACGCATCGATCTTCCCCGCCTTGACCGCCGCGATGCACGCGGCGATATCGCGCTGCGCGGCCACGCCCGGCATCACCGGCTCGAAACCGCGTGCACGCAGCGCCGCCTGGTAGAAGCCCGACACCAGCGTGCCGCCCGTGGCGAGCACTGCGACGCGCCGCACGCCCGCCGGCAACGCGACCACCGACGCATCAACGATATGCAGGATCGGCGCCGCGCTGCGTTCGCGCAGCGGCGCATACCAGTGATGCGCCGAATTGCACGGCATCGCGATCACGTCCACGCCGCAGCGGTTCAGCAGCGCGATGCCATCGAGCAGCGCCGGCAGCGGATCGGTCCCGCCGTCGATGATCGCGCGCGAGCGATCGGGCGTTCGCGTCAGGTTCGCGACGATCATCGGCAGGTGCTCCTGATCGCAACGCGCGCGTGTCAGCCGAATCACACGATGCATGAAGTCGACCGTGGCCAGCGGCCCCATTCCGCCCAGTACGCCGACAAGTGCCATGACGCCTCCCCTCCTTCACGCACGCGGCGGCCGCGCGCAGATCGCGGATACGACGGCCGAGTTGCCGATCACCAGCAACAGTGTCCGCAATATTTCGCAGAACGGATCGATCGCTGCGAAAAGCACGAACGCAGCCTCGAACGGCAGGTGCAGTGCCGCGCACACCATGCCGGCGAGCGACACCGTCACGACGCCCGACGTGCCGGTCGACGCGAATCCGGCCAGCACCGATGCGACCAGCACGACGCAAAGCTCGCCGGGGCCGAGCGACCGTTCGTAGAGTTGTGCGACGAACAGCGTCGCGCTTGCGTAATAGACCATCGGCCCGACGCGCAGCAGCGACACGGCAAGCGGAACGACCAGTTCGACGCGCGCACGGGCAAAGCCGAAGCCGTCGGCCAGGCACTCGATCATGCTCGGCATGCAGGCCACGCTGCTGCGCGTGGCAAGCGCCATCGCGAACGGCGTGCGCAACCCGGCGAGCGTCTCGGCCAGCGTCGCGCCCGAGCGTTTCCAGATCACGACGATCGCGGCCGCGATCAGCACGAGCGCGACGACGGCGAACGCGGCGACGAAGCGGACCATCGCCTCGAGCGGCCCGAACCCCGACGTGCCGATCTGCGCGGCGCCGCCGCAGAACAGCACGATCGGCGTCGGATACGCGAGCCAGTGCATGATTTTCTGACACGTGAAATAGACGGTCTCCAGCGTCTGGCTCAGCGCCGCCGAGATGCTCGCCGGCACGCGTCCCGACGCGAAGCCGAAGAACAGCGAGAACACCAGCGCCTTCAGCGTGTCGCCGCTCGCGAGCGCCGCGAAGAAGTTGCCGGGCACCAGTGCGATCAGCATGTCGGCAAGGCCCGACGACTTCTCCGCGGGATCGGTGCCGTACAGCGTCATCACGGTGTCGCTCGCCGCGCCGTCGCTGCCGACCAGCGCGCCGAATGCCTTCAACGTCGCGTTCGACAGATGCTCGCCCGGCCGCATCGCGACCAGCACGACCGCGCCGACCGCCACGACGAACACCGACGCGCAGCCGAAGATCGCGATCACGCGCATCACGAGGTCCGACGCGCTGCCGTCGCGCAGCAGCCGCTGCAGGCTGAAGATCACGGCGGCCGTCATGAACGGCAGCGCCGTCATCTTCAGCAGGCCGACGTACACCTGGCCCACATAGTCGAACTTCGGCGCGGCGGCCGGCCACAGCACGCCCGCCACGATCCCTAGCGCAAGGCTGCCGAAGACCGTCAACGGATGGATCGCGAACGCATGCAGCCGCTCGATGCGGGGCATGATCCTGATGTTCTCGTTCATGTTCATGTCAGCGACCCATCGCATCGAGCAAGGATTTCACGTCGAGCCGCTTGTTGCGCTCGGCCAGGAACTGATTGACGAACGCGAGCAGCGTCGGCGTGGACACCGGCACGCCGACGGCAAGCGCGTCGGTGAGGTCGTCGAAGGTCGCGACGCGCAAGCGGATCGGCGCGGTCGGGTCGTCCTGCATCACCAGCTTGATCGCGAGTTCGTCGCGATACACGGCCGTGACCGCGCCGGCGTTCAGCGCGTCGAGCGTCGCCGGCCAGCTCGGATACGTGCGCACCCGCGCGGCCGGGAAGTCGCTGCGCACGTATTCCGCATAGGCCGACCCCGCGACGACGCCGATCGTGCCGCGGTAATCGCGCACGACTTCCGGCAGCGCGCGCCCTTTCGCGAGTTCCGCGAAGCTGACGCGGTTGATCAGCAGCGCGCGTCGCAGGTTGATGTACGGCGTGCTGAAGCGGATCACCTGCGCACGCGGCAACGTGCGCGACAGCTTGCTGATCGCGACGTCGGCCTGCCCGGTCGCGAGCAGGTGAACGACATCGTCGAACGTGCGCGCATCGCGGTCGAACTGCACGGACACGCCGAGCTTTTTCGCGAGTTCGTCGGCGAGATCGATGTCGACGCCCGCCATTGCACCGTTGCGCGACATGAAGAACGGCGGCTGATCGACGCCGAGCACCGCGACGACGAGCGCGCCGCGCGAGACGATGCGGGCGAACTCGGGCGCGAGCAGCCGGCCGTCGGGCATCTGCACGAGGCCGGTCGATGTGGTGGCGGGTATCGCCGTCGCGGCCGGCGCGGACGCATCGACGGCGAGCGCCGGCGCGGCACACGAGAGGGTCACGAATACGCAGGCCACACCGCGCAGAAGCCGATGCAGGCATCGCCACATGGGGACGATCTCGCGGAACCACGCGAGCGGCGCACACAGGGCGCGTCCGGAAAAAAGGTTCATGGCGGCAGTGGGACGGAGAGTGTCTGACGACCGCGCAGCCGTTCGTGCCGAACGGGCGCCGGGCCCTTGCGCGGGGCGCATCGCCGTCGCCCGGCGCCGCGCCCTCCCGCACGCCCAATGTGTCAGAAGCGCCGGCTGGCCGAAATCCGCCGAAAGGCCCGGCCCGGATGGCACGGGCCGACCGGACGGCCCGTCGCGACGGGGGCCGGAAGCAGATAGAAATTCCCGATGCCGCGGATTGAAACAAGCAATTTCACAAACCTGGGGTGAACCCGGATACTGGCAACACTTCATCAACACCCAAGCAAAGGAACTCGCAAGATGCCGATCATCAACACCCAAATCAAACCGTTCAAGGCAACCGCATACCACAACGGCGATTTCGTGCCCGTGTCCGAAGAGAACTTCAAGGGCAAGTGGTCCGTCGTCGTGTTCTACCCGGCCGACTTCACGTTCGTCTGCCCGACCGAGCTGGGCGACCTCGCCGACCGCTACGCGGAATTCCAGAAGCTGGGTGTCGAGATCTACGGCGTGTCGACCGATACGCACTTCACGCACAAGGCATGGCACGACACGTCGGAAACGATCGGCAAGATCAAGTACCCGATGATCGGCGACCCGACGCTCACGCTGTCGCGCAATTTCGACGTGCTGATCGAGGAAGAAGGGATGGCGCTGCGCGGCACGTTCGTGATCAACCCGGAAGGCGAGATCAAGCTGTGCGAAATCCACGACAACGGCATCGGCCGCGACGCGGGCGAACTGCTGCGCAAGGTGCAGGCCGCGCAATACATCGCGGCGCATCCGGGTGAAGTGTGCCCGGCCAAGTGGACGCCGGGTGCGGAAACGCTGACCCCGTCGCTCGACCTGATCGGCAAGATCTGACGATCGCGTCGCGCGCCTCGCACGAGGCGCGCGCGTCACGCGAACACGGGCCGCCTCGTGCGGCCCGCGCCCTTCTCCGGCACGACTGCCCGACCATAATTATCAATACGGAATCCGAAACGCCATGCTCGACGCCAATCTCAAGAACCAACTGAAAGCGTACCTCGAAAAGATCACGCGCCCGATCGAACTCGTCGCGTCGCTCGACGACAGCGCGAAATCGCAGGAACTGCTTGCGCTGCTGAACGAGATTGCGTCGCTGACGTCGCGCGTGACCGTGACCGAACGCCGCGACGATGCCGAGCGCAAGCCGTCGTTCTCGATCGGCGAACCCGGCAAGCCGGCCGGTATCCGCTTCGCCGGCATCCCGATGGGCCATGAATTCACGTCGCTCGTGCTCGCGTTGCTGCAGACGGGCGGCCATCCGCTCAAGCTCGACGACGACGTGATCGAACAGATCCGCGCGCTCGACGGCGATTACGCGTTCGAGACGTATTTCTCGCTGTCGTGCCAGAACTGCCCGGAAGTCGTGCAGGCGCTGAACGTGATGTCGCTGATCAACCCGCGCATCCGCCACGTCGCGATCGACGGCGCATTGTTCCAGAACGAAGTCGAAGCACGCCAGATCATGGCCGTGCCGACGATGTTCCTGAATGGCGAATCGTTCGGCCAGGGCCGCAGCAGCGTGAAGGAAATCCTCGCGAAGCTCGACACGGGCGCCAGCGCCCGCGCCGCGAAGTCGCTCGAGAACAAGCCGGTGTTCGACACGCTGATCGTCGGCGGCGGCCCGGCCGGTGCGGCCGCCGCGATCTATTCGGCGCGCAAGGGCATCGCGACGGGCGTCGTCGCCGAGCGTTTCGGCGGCCAGGTGCTCGACACGATGGCGATCGAGAACTTCGTGTCGGTGCAGGAAACGGAAGGACCGAAGTTTGCCGCGGCGCTCGAGCAGCACGTGAAGCAGTACGACGTCGACATCATGGACGTGCAGCGCGCCGACGCGCTGATTCCGGGTGACGTGCACCAGATCCGCCTCGCCAACGGCGCGGTGCTGAAGGCGAAGACGATCATCCTCGCGACCGGCGCACGCTGGCGCGAAATCAACGTGCCGGGCGAGCGCGAATACCGCAACCGCGGTGTCGCATACTGCCCGCACTGCGACGGCCCGCTGTTCAAAGGCAAGCGCGTGGCGGTGGTCGGCGGCGGCAACTCGGGTGTCGAGGCCGCGATCGACCTGGCCGGCATCGTGAAGGAAGTCACGCTGATCGAATACGGCGCGCAACTGCGCGCGGACGAAGTGCTGCAACGCAAGCTGCGCAGCCTGCCGAACGTGACGATCGTCACGCAGGCGCAGACGACCGAGCTGACCGGCGACGGCAGCAAGCTGAACGGGATCGTCTACAAGGATCTGCGCTCCGGTGAAACGAAGCGTGTCGATCTCGAAGGCGTGTTCGTGCAGATCGGCCTCGTGCCCAACACCGAATGGCTGAAGGGCACGATCGAACTGTCGAAGCACGGCGAGATCGTCGTCGATGCGCGGGGTGCGACGTCGGTGCCGGGCGTGTTTGCCGCCGGCGACGTGACGACGGTGCCGTTCAAGCAGATCGTGATCGCGGTGGGCGAAGGCGCGAAGGCATCGCTCGGCGCGTTCGATCACCTGATCCGGCAAGACGCGACGCCGGCGACCGCCGACGCGCCGCAGGTCGAAGAAGCGATCGCCGCGTAACGCGCGACGCACCGCGCAGGTTCGTCTCTCTTGGCCCCGCATGCCCTGGTCGGCGTGCGGGGCCCTTTTTTATCCGGCGTCGAGCGGCGTTGCGCGAGCGCCGCCGCTCCGTTCTCACTGAGCCACGCCGGGCCCGGCGTTCGCCGGTGTGGCTGCCTTGAAGCTGCTCGACTGCTTGACGAGCTGGTCGGTCATCGCGGCGGCGACCGGATTCGCACCCGTCGACGCATGCTGCGGATCGACGCTCGGCGCCGCCACGTATCGCGGTGGCGGCAACGACGGATCGAGCTTTGCCGATTCCCGCACGAGTGCCGCGGTTTCAGGCGTTTCGGATTTCATCGCGGGGGTCGCGGCCGCGTGCCGCTCGAGCCCGTCGCGCTTGCGCGCCGCGCGCTGGGTCGGCTGCTCCGCCTGCTGACTCGGCCGAGCCGCCTGCGTCGCCTGGGCCGGCGGCGTCGACTGCACGGGTTGCGCCGCTTGTACCGGCGCTTTTACCGGCGGAGCGGGCTGGGCTTTCGGCGGGGTCGCAACCTCCGGCTCGATCGTCACGACATGGACGGTCGGCGGCGGCGCACTCGGTTTCGCCGGTGGCGCCGCCGCGGCGACGACCGGCGCAACGGCAGCAGATGCCGGCGCCGCGCTCGTACGCGCAGGAGCCGCGGACGGCGGCCGTGCGGCCGCTGGTTGCGGCACGGCCTCATCGACATGCTTGGAAGGGACGGCGACCGCCGCAGGCGGCGCGATCGTGCCTTGTGCGGTGTGTCCGTCGTTCGCCGCCGTCACGGCGGCGGCAGGGGCTGCGGAATCGCCGATACCGGCCTCCGCGATCGCGCGGTGGTCCGCACGCAGGAGCATTACGTAGCCGGTGCCGGCCGCGGCGACCAGCAGGCCGCCGGCGATCATCAATGTCTTACGGGTACTAGTCATGCTTGCTCACCGATCTTATCGACGTGAACAAGCCATCATACGCGTGCGATCGCGGCCGATCCCGCACGAATACAATTGGTTTCATTGATGTCGACCCCAGAGCGGCGCGGCCTTGCCGCACCGCGTCGCCCTATCGTCAGACGGTTCGACATCGCCCCCAGCGATATTGCATCGGACGATCGAAGTCGCGGAAGGTCGGCCATTCGCGCTGCACCACCGCGAGCCAGGGAACGCACCGCGTGTCGAGAAACGGCGCCACACCTTGCCGCGCCGGCGCGTATGAACGACATACGCAATGAACGCGATCGACACAATCCGGCATGCAGCGATTATTCCGGAAACGGCAAATCGGTCTGTCCGTCCGCGCGCATGCCGAACGTGTTGAGCGTCATCGCCACGAGTGCGTAATAGCCGAGCAGCGCAACGAGGTTCACGACGGTCTCGTGGCCGAAACGCGCCTGCGCGCGCGCGAACGTCGCATCGCTCACGCGCCGCGTGTCGTACAGCTCGCTCGCGAACGCATGGATCAGCGCATCGTCGTCCGATTCGAACGCCGGCTCGACGCCGCGGCGGATCGCGTCGGCCGTCGCGGCCGGCACACCCGCATCGAGCGCGATCGGATGATGGATGTGCCACTCGGCCTGCGAGCGCCAGCGTGCGGCCGTCACGAGAATCGCGAGCTCCGACAGTCGCAGCGGCAGACCCGTGCGATAGCGGCAGAACGCGCCGAGCCGCTGCGCGTGCTGCGCGAGCTCGGGACTCGCGATCCAGCCGAGGAACGGCCCGTTCAGGTTGCCGCGCGGGCCGCTGAGAATGTCGGCGAGCACGGCCTTCTGCTCGTCGGTGGCCGATGCGGGATCGAAGGGA
Organism: Burkholderia sp. BCC1638; assembly: GCF_902833195.1. Taxonomy (NCBI): domain Bacteria; kingdom Pseudomonadati; phylum Pseudomonadota; class Betaproteobacteria; order Burkholderiales; family Burkholderiaceae; genus Burkholderia; species Burkholderia sp. BCC1638. The sequence goes on along the minus strand of NZ_CADFEC010000001.1, from coordinate 97,521 downwards.
GGCAGTCTGTCCGTCATGGTGAGGATTCGATGAGGTAAAGGTTCACGCGCCGGCCGATGCGAGCGCCGCATCGATCGCGCCGGACAGCCGTTCGACGATCGTGTCGATCTGCTGCGCGGTGCAGACGAACGGCGGTGCGATCAGGACGTGATCGCCGTGCACGCCGTCGATCGTGCCGCCCATCGGATACACCATCAGCCCGCGCTGCATCGCCTCGCGCTTGACCGCCGCATGCAGCTTCAGCGCGGGATCGAACGTCGCCTTGCTGTCGCGATCGCGCACGAGCTCGACGCCGACGAACAGCCCGCGGCCGCGCACGTCGCCGACATGCGGATGCGCGCCGTAATGCTCGCGCAGCGACGCGCGCAGTTGCTCGCCGCGCGCCTTCACGTTGTCGAGCAGCTTCTCTTCGGCGATCACGCGCTGCACTTCGAGCGCGGCCGCGCAGGCCGTTGCATGACCGAGATACGTGTGGCCGTGCTGGAAAAAACCCGAACCGTCGACGATCGTCCGGTAGATGCGATCGCTCACCAGCGTCGCGCCGATCGGCTGGTACCCCGCGCCGAGCCCTTTCGCGATCGTCAGCAGGTCGGGCGCGACGCCATCTTCGTCGCACGCGAACAGGTAACCGGTGCGCCCCATCCCCGACATGATTTCGTCGAGAATCAACAGCACGCCGTATTTGTCGCACACCGCGCGAATCTTCTTCAGATAGGTACGCACCGGCGGCACCGCGCCGGCCGTCGCGCCGACCACCGTTTCCGCGACGAATGCGGCGACGTTTTCCGCGCCGAGTTCGACGATCTTCTGCTCCAGCTCGTCAGCCAGGCGCTGTGCATAGGCTTCGTCGGTTTCACCGGCCTGCTGGTCGCGATACGCATAGCACGGGCTCACGTGATGCGCTTCGATCAGCAGCGGCAGGAACGGCTCGCGCCGCCATGCGTTGCCGCCGATCGCGAGTGCGCCGAGCGTGTTGCCGTGATAGCTCTGGCGACGTGCGATGAAATGGCGGCGCTGCGGCTCGCCCTTCTCGACGAAATACTGGCGCGCGAGCTTCAATGCGGCTTCGATCGCCTCGGATCCGCCCGACACGAAATACACGTGTTCGAGACCGGCCGGCGCGGCCTCGACGAGCCGGTCGGCGAGTTCTTCCGCCACGTCCGTCGTGAAGAACGACGTATGCGCGTACGGCAGTTGCTGTACCTGCCGCTTGATCGCATCGATCACGCGCTGGTTGCTGTGGCCGAGGCACGACACGGCCGCGCCGCCGCACGCGTCGATGTAGCGTTTGCCGGTCGAATCGATGATCTCGATGCCGTCGCCCGCGACGGCGACGGGCAAGGTGGCGCGTGGAGCGCGATGAAAAACGGTCGTCATGCGTTGCCTCATGGATCAGGACGCGCTGCGCGCGTGCGCGGACGGCACGATGCGCGTCGCGAAGCGCTGCGTGCCGTGCTGGTGAATGGTGAAGTCGATCGCTGTGTCGCGAATCGCGAACACGGCGGTCGCCAGCGTGTTTTCGTCGTCGGGGTCGGCCGGATCGTCGCGATAGATCGGCAGTCCTTCCGGTGCGCGGTCGCCGAGCACGCGCAGCAGCGCGGCTTCGTCGATCGCGTCGATGCCCGGCGTCAGCGCATCGACACGCCGCTGACGATCGCCGGACGATTGCGTGACGATCTGCGCTTCCCCCTCGCATCCCGGATGCACGAGATGATTCGCGTGACCGGCAAGACGCGCGACTTCGACGACCGAGCAGCGCGCGACGCTCGCCTCGATGCTCAGGAGCCGCGGATCGCCGGTCGCGCCGAGCGTGTGGTGAAAGCCGCTCGCGCGCGCATGCGTGCGCAGCACGTCGGCGGCCGCATCGAGCGACGTCGCGTCGAGCACGGCGCGCGCGAGGATCATCCGCGGCACGCCGAGCGCCGGCGTGCGGATCCGCAGGTTGTTGATCGCCTGCGCGATGCCCGCGCGGTTCGCGGCGAACGTGTGACCGGGCAGCGAGCCCGGGTAGTAGAAACTGATGAAGCCCGGCTTGCCTTGCGGCTGCACGTCGACCAGCAGGCAGCGCTCGCGCAGGTACGGATCGCCGTCCTCGTTGTGCGCGATCCAGCGCGTGCCGTGCGCGTCGCGCCCGGCGAGCGTCGTGCAGCCGTCCGGCGCGTGATGGATCAGTTCGCCGCGGCAGTTCCACAGAAAGATGTCCTCGGCCGGCCAGCCGACGCCTGCCGCGATCCCGTCCAGTTCCGCGACGAGATCGGGGTACGCGGCCAGCGCGGCCTGCCGCAGCGCGGCAACGAACGGATGGCCGCGCCAACGGCGCACGGCCTGCCATGCGCTGCTCTGCTGCATGTACGCATCGAACACGGGGCGGGCAAGCTCGCCGAGGCGCACGCCGATGTCGAACGGCGTGCCGGCGATGACGGGAGACGGGGAAAGCGGCATGTCGGTTGATTCGGTTTCGTTCAGGACACGTGTTTCAGGAATTCCTTCAGGCGCGGTGTCGGCGGGCGGTCGATCAGGTCGACCGGATGGCCGTCCTCGGCGATGCCGCCCTGATCCATGAACAGCAACCGCGTGCCGACCCGCTTCGCGAAGCCGATCTCGTGCGTGACGACGATCATCGTCATCCCTTCGGTCGCGAGATCCTGCATCACTTTCAGCACCTCGTGGCGCAATTCCGGATCGAGCGCCGACGTCGGCTCGTCGAACAGCATCAGCCGCGGCCGGATCGCGAGCGCGCGTGCGATCGCTACGCGCTGCTGCTGGCCGCCCGACAGCTCCGACGGATAATGATTCGCGCGCGATTCGAGGCCGACCTTGTCGAGCAGCGCCATCGCCTGGTCGCGCGCGTCGGCGCGCGACGCGCCGCGTACCTGGATCGGCCCGAACATCACGTTCTCGAGCGCGGTCATCTGCGGAAACAGGTTGAACTGCTGGAACACCATGCCGGCTTCGAGCCGGATGTTGCGGATCGTCGATGCGTTGCCACGCACGCTCTGGCCGTCGACCAGCAGTTCGCCGCCGGTGATCTTCTCAAGCGCGTTGATACAGCGCAACATCGTCGACTTGCCCGAGCCCGACGGACCGATCACGACGACCACCTCGCCCGCGTCGATCTTCAGGTCGATATGCTTCAGCACCGGCACATGGCCGAAGCTCTTCGACACGTTCTGGAATTCGATCATGCTCATAAGATGCGCATCCTCTTTTCGACGAGCCGAAGCGTCAGCGTCATCGCGCCGGTCAGCATCAGGTAGATGACGGCCACCGCGGTCCAGATCTCGACCGCCTGGAAATTGCCGGCAATGATTTCCTGCCCCTTTCGCGTCAATTCGCCGACGCCGATCACGATGAACAGCGACGTGTCCTTGAGGCTCACGATGCACTGGTTGCCGAGCGGCGGAATCAGGCGCCGGAATGCGAGCGGCCCGACCACCTTCAGCAGCACGCGCGGCATCGACAGGCCCATCGCGAGCCCCGCTTCCGTCAGCCCCTTCGGAATCGACAGCAGCGCGCCGCGCACCACTTCCGCGAGATACGCGCCCGAATTCACCGTGATCGCGATGATCGCGGCCGTCAGGCCGTCGATCCGGATATGCGCGAGCAGCGGCAACGCGAAATACAGGAACATCACCTGCACGACGATCGGCGTGCCGCGGATCAGTTCAATATAAACCTGTGCGAGCACGTTCATCGCCTTCGGTCCGTATGCGCGGAACATGCCCGCGATCATCCCGACGACGAATCCGCCCACCAGCCCGAAAAATGCGATGAACACCGTCAACCGGACCCCGTCCATCAGGTCCGGCAACGCCGCCCAGATCGCCGACCAATCGAAATTCACCTGTCGCTCCCCGTCCGATTCAAGACCGGCGCGGCCGCCCGGCCGCGCCATGCAGTGCCGTCACGCTCACATCTTCGGCGGCTCGGCGCCAAACCACTTCTTGTAGATCTGCGCGTAGCGGCCGTCGGCCTTGATCTTCACGAGCGACGCGTTGACCTTCGGCACGAGCGCGCTGCCCTTCGGGAAGCCGATCCCGTACTTGTCACCGCTGACCGGCTGGCCCGCGACCTTCACCTTGCCCTTGCCTTCGTTGTTCACGAAGAACAGCACGTTCGGCGTGTCGTGCATCGCCGCGTCGACGCGGCCGGCCTCGAGCGCGAGATATGCCTGGTCAATGTTCGGGAACTGGCGGATCTCCTTCGGCTTCAGGTGCGCCTTGATCCAGTCGATCGTCGCGGTGCCCGTCTTCGCGGCGATCACCTTGCCGTTCAGGTCGTCGATCGACTTGATCGTCGTGTTGTCCGTCTGCACCATCGCCGCGAGGCCGCTGTCGTAGTACGGCGCGGAGAAGTCGATCGCCTTCTTCCGCTCTTCCTTGATGGTCATCCCCGACAGCGCGACGTCGATGTTCTGCGTCTGCAGCGCCGGGATCAGGCCCGCGAAATCCATCGGCTGGATCGTGTATTTCCAGCCCTGGTCCTTCGCGATCTCCGCCCACAGGTCGAGATCGAAGCCGACGTACTTGTCGCCCTGCTTGAACTCGAACGGCATGAACGACGTATCGGTCCCGACGACGAGCGTCTTGGTATCCGCGTGCGCGATGCTGGCGCCGAGCGCGGCGACCACCGCGACGGCTTTCAGGAAGGAACGGCGACTCATGGCTTTTCTCCGCATGGTTGAGCGATGTAACCGGCCGGCTGGCCGGGGAACGACGACATCAAGCCGCACCGCAACATGCGATGTTGAATTAGACCTTAGTGCAACAAGTGTTGTCAACACGGATACTACGACAACAAAAAAATGCTCAACAGGAAAATGAATCGAGACAAACCCGAGCCGCACGGGCGGGATTGATCGGAGGAAAGGCGTGCGCGGATGGGCGCCCGCCCGACGATTCGGCGCGACCGGAGAGTCCCATGCGCGCCGACGTCGGAGCGATCGACTTCGAAACGAAGATCGTCCGCTACAGCAGTTTCAGTCAGGTGATCGGCGCGGCGCTGGGCGGCGCGGGCATCGCGCTCGGGCGCGTGCCGCTGATCGAGCCCGAACTGCGCAGCGGCCGCCTGGTGCCGCTGGTGCCGGGCCTCGTACGCGATGCGTCATGGCGCTTCGTGCTGCGCCGCAATCCGTCGGCGCGGCATCGGCTGCTCGATCCGTTGATCGCGTTCCTGCGCCGCGAAGCCGATGCACCGCCGTTCCAGCTCGCGAAGATCGTTGCGCCCGCATCCAACGACAGTCACGCGCGCGGCGCGGGCGGTGCGTAGCGAACCCGCGCGCCGAGGCCACGCGGGGGCCTCCCGTTCATCCTCTCGTCACGGCGCGGCAAAGAACAACGCGACGACGCAGGCCATCCCCGCGAACCACACGAGCGAGCGCAGCGACGCCCAGTTCAGCAGGTACGTCAGCACATAGACGATGCGAATCGCGACGAACCCCATCGCGAGCTGATCGACGTGATGCGCATTCGCGCCGTTGTGCCATGCGACGACCAGTGCGGCCGTAAACAGCGCCAGCGCTTCCCACGCGTTCTGGTGCGCGGCCTGCGCCCGCGCGCGCCAGCCTTCGAGCCTTGCCAGGTACTCGCGCGGCGCGTGGTTGTCGTAGCCCTTGCGGGCCTTGGCCAGGAACGTCATCGGGAACGGCAACAGCGCCACGATGAACAGGCAGATCTGGGACGTCGTCATCAAAGTCTCCTCCTTTATGATTACATTGATCAATGACACGGTCGCGCAGAGCTTAGCATTGCGCCGGGCTGTTCGCGCACCGGTTTTCTAGACGGGAGACTCGGCAAAACCGCCTGCCGAAGGCAGTGACGGCATGGATCCGGCACAAAAAATTCCACCAAATCGCCAACAAATACGTTAATTAAAACTGGTCGAACACCAATAAGATAGCGCTCAACACTGGCTTGGCGTGTTGCCGCGCCAGCCTGCTCACCCGCGCCGCGCCGCCGCGTGCGCCGAACGACTTTCGACCCGAGCCCGCCCATGCCCCGTCCCATCGTCGCCCATATCCGTCCCGACGCCGTCCGCCATAACCTCGACTTCATCCGCCGCACCGCCGCGCAATCGCGCGTATGGGCCGTGGTCAAGGCCAACGCATACGGTCACGGGATCGAGCGGATCTATCCGGGCCTCGCGGCCGCCGACGGCATCGCGCTGCTCGATCTCGACGAAGCCGTGCGCGTGCGGGAGCTCGGCTGGAACAAGCCGGTGCTGCTGCTCGAAGGGATCTTCGAGCCGGACGACGTCGAACTGGCCGATCGACATCGGCTGACGGTGGCCGTGCACTGCGACGCGCAGCTCGATCTGCTGATCGCCGCGAAGCCCCGGCAGCCGATCGACATCCAGCTGAAGATGAACTCCGGGATGAACCGGCTCGGCTACCGGCCCGACGCATTCCGCGCCGCGTGGGAACGCGCGGCGGCCGCGCCGTCGATCGGAAAGATCACGCTGATGATGCATTTCGCGAACGCCGACGAAGGCGAAGTCGACTGGCAGCTCGATCAATTCGATGCGGCCACGGCCGGGATTCCGGGCGAGCGCTCGGCATCGAATTCGGCGGCCGTGCTGTGGCATCCGCGCGCGCATCGCGACTGGGTGCGGCCGGGCACGATCCTGTATGGCGCGTCGCCGACCGGCGCGTCGCGGCACATCGCCGACACGCCGCTGATGGCCGCGATGACGCTGACGAGCAAGATCATCGGCGTGCAGACGCTCGCGCCGGAGGAAACGGTCGGTTATGGCCGTCGCTTCACGGCAGACCGGCCGATGCGGATCGGCGTCGTCGCGTGCGGCTATGCGGACGGCTATCCGCGCCACGCGCCGACCGGCACGCCGATCGCGGTGGACGGCGTGATGACGCGCGTCGTCGGCCGCGTGTCGATGGACATGCTGACCGTCGACCTGACGCCGTGCCCGAACGCGGGCATCGGCTCCAGCGTCGAGCTGTGGGGCGATCGGGTGAAGGTCGACGACGTCGCGGAAGCCAGCGGCACGATCGGCTACGAGCTGATGTGCGCACTCGCGCGCCGCGTGCCGGTCGTGACCGTGCCGCCCGGCGCGTCGACGGTGCAGCCGGCGCTGCGCACGGGCAGCTACGGGCGTTGATGCCCGGCACGGATGCGGCGGCACGCTCGCTGTCGCCGCGCATCCGGATCAGCTCGCGGGCCGCTTTACCAGCGGCCCGTCTGCTTTTGCAACGTGTAAAGCGCGCTGGCGCGGGCAATGCGCACGCGCGGCCATCACGCTACGAACGCCACACCGGCTTGCGTTTCTCCAGGAACGCGTCGATCCCCTCGCCGGCGTCCTCTTCCATCATGTTGCGCGCCATCACGTCGCCCGCAAACGCGTACGCGTCGTCGAGCGGCAGTTCGCGCTGCCGGTAGAACATCTGCTTGCCGTAGCGCACCGCCGCCGGGCTCTTCGCGACGATCTCCGCGACCTTGCGCGCGATGGCCGCGTCGAGCGCATCTTCGGGCACGGCCTCGTTGACGAGCCCCCAGGCAGCCGCCGTCGCCGCATCGACGAAACGCCCGGTGACGAGCATGTCGAACGCGCGCTTCGCCGACACGTTGCGGCTCAATGCGACGGCAGGCGTCGAACAGAACAGCCCGACGTTGATTCCGGATACCGCGAAGCGCGCGGTGTCCGCTGCGACGGCGAGATCGCACGCGGCGACGAGCTGGCAGCCGGCCGCCGTCGCGATGCCGTGCACGCGTGCGATCACCGGCACCGGCAACGCGCGCATCGCGAGCATCACGCGGCTGCATTGCGCGAACAGCGTGCGGTAGTAATCGAGTTCGGGTTTGGCGCGCATCTGCCGCAGGTCGTGGCCCGCGCAGAACGCCTTGCCCTCGGCGGCGAGCACGACGCAGCGCACGTGCGGATCGGCGGCCAGCGAATCGAACGCGTCCTGCAGGCTCGCCAGCATCGCCTCCGACAACGCGTTGAACTGTTGCGGCCGGTTCAGCCGCAGCGTGACGACGCCGTCGCGCACGTCGCGCAGCAGGATCGGCTCGGGTGTTTCGTGACGGGATTCCATGATGCTCCGCTCGACGGGGTTCGATCGGGCGCGAATCCGCAGCACGGGCGACACGCGCCCGGATTCGCGATCGACATGATCACGAATCGTCCTCCACATTGCGCGCGACGTCCAGCGAGGCCGGCCGGCGGGCAGGCGAAGCGGGCTTGCGTGCAGCCGCACCACGAAGCGACGGCCTTCGCGTCATGCCTGCCGCTGCGCCCGCTTCGCGAGCCGCGCGCCGGCCGTCAGCGCGACCAGCGCGGCCGCCGCATACGCGGCGAAACCGAGCGCCGCGACCGAACCCAGTGCCATCGCCAGATTCGGCGACAGCATCGTCGCGGCGCCCGCGAACGCGACACCGAGCAGGCTCCCTGCCTGCCGCGCCGCATTGAGAAAACCCGATGCGACACCGGCCGCGTCCGCCGGCACCTGTTCGAGCACGGTCGCGATCATCGGCGGCACGGACAGCGCGGTACCGGTGCCGAACGCCGCCATCGCCGCCCACGCGACCGGCCATGGCGCACGCAGCGTCAGCGCGGCCGCGAGCGCCGGAACCGCACACGTGGAGAGGAGCAGGCCACCGGCCATCAGTTGTGTCGCGCTGGCCCGATCATGCAGCTTGCCGGACAGCACGTTGCCGAGCGACAGGCTCAGCGCGAGCGGCAACAGCATCAGCCCCGTCTGCCGCGCATTCAGCCCGACGCTGCCGTGCAGGTACAGGCTCAGGATGAACAGCAGCGCGAAATAGCCGACGTAGACCAGCGTGCCCATCACGTTCATCGCCACGAACACGCGATTGCGAAACCAGGCGAGCGGCACCATCGGATCGGCACTGCGCCGCTCGACGACGATCAGCACCGTCGCGGCGAGCGCGGCAACCAGCAGCGCGGTCAGCACCTGCGCCGCACCCGGGCCGCGCGTCGGCAGTTCGATCGCGGCAAAGCACAGCGCGCCGAGCGCCGTCGCGCTGGCGAGCTGGCCGGCCCAATCGAAGCGGTGCGCGGCGCGACGGGCCGATGCGCGAACCCGCACCGCCGCCCCGGCGAGCGCCAGCGCGCCGGTCGGCACATTGACGAGAAACGCGCTGCGCCAGCCGAAATCCTCCACCAGCACGCCGCCCAGCACCGGCCCCACGGACGCCGCCACCGACGCGATGCTCGCCCACACCGCGATCGCCCGCGCCCGCTCGGCCGGCACGTCGAAGGTGTTGCGCACGATCGCGAGCGACGCGGGCAGAAAGAGGGCCGCGCCCACGCCCTGCACGAAGCGCGCGGCAACGAGCACGGTCACGGACGGCGCGAAGCCGCATCCCGCCGACGCAACGATGAACAGCGCAAGGCCCGCGAGGTACGCATGCTTCGCGCCGAACCGGTCGGCCAGCACGCCGCCCGCGAGGATCAGCGCGGCGAAGCTGAGCGTGTACGCATCGACGATCCACGCGAGCCCGGCGACCGTCGAGCCAAGGCTCGCGCGCATCGCCGGCAGCGCGACGTTGACGATCGTCGTGTCGAGCACGGCCATGAACATCCCGATCGCGACGAGCGCCAGCGTGAAGCGGCGTTCGCGCGCGGTCGGACGGCCGGCCGCCGGGGTCGGTACGGCGGCCGCCGCGGGAGCGCGCGCAGAGGGGCAAGGGGACGTGCGATCGGTCATGAGGACTCCAGGCTGATGCCGAGAGTCTAGGAACCGCGCGCGATGCAGAAAAGTGATAATTTCGCATCTTCGTGATGCAGAAGTGCATCCCCCTTCCCGAGGAGACCGCCGATGCGCCTGAACTGGGACAACGCCCGTTTCTTCCTCGCGCTGGCGCGCGCCGGCACGCTGCGCGGCGCGGCCACGCAGCTGAACGTCGACCAGGCGACCGTCGGCCGCCGGATCGCGGCGCTCGAGGACGAACTCTCCGCGCGCCTGTTCCTGCGCACGCCGACCCTCTATGTACTGACGCCGGCCGGCGAAGCGCTGCTCGAGCCGGCGGAAACGATGGAGCGCGCCTCGCTCACCATCGAGCGGCGCGTGCTGGGCTTCGACGCGCAACTGGCCGGCTCCGTGCGCATCGCGACCACCGACTCGCTCGGCAAGCGCTTCGTGGTGCCGGCCATCGCGCGCCTGCGGCGCAAGCATGCCGGCATCGACGTCGTGTGCGTGACGTCGGCCGAAATTGCGAACCTCACGCGCCGCGAAGCGGATCTCGCGATCCGCACGTTGCGGCCGGAATCGCCGGACCTGATCGTCCGGCGGCTCGGGCATCTCGAAACCGGCATCTACGCGTCGCGCGGCTATCTGGCCGAGCGCGGCGAACCGGCGCCGGGCAGCGCGTTCGACGGCCATGATCTGGTGATGTACCAGCAGCCGGTGGTGCCGACGATGTGGGAAGCGCTGTGCGGCGAGCCGACCTCACGCGGCCGCGTGATGTTCCAGACCTCGTCGACCATGATGCTGGTCGAGGCGACCCTCGCCGGGCTTGGCGTGGCCGAACTGCCGTGCTTTCGCGCCGACGCCGAACCGGAACTGGTGCGGCTCATGGCACGGCGCTGCAATCATTTCGACGTGTGGCTCGTCGCGCATGCCGATCTCTACAAGACCGCGCGCGTGCAGGCCGTGATCGAAGCGGTCGTCGACGAATTCGCGGCCGCCGCGCCGGCGGCCCGCTGACCGCCGGCCAACGGCGACGCGCCGCGAGCCTGCACGCTCAGCCCGCGAGCTTCTTCAGCGCGTCGAGCACCGCGTCGCCCTTGAACGGCTTCACGATCCAGCCCTTCACGCCGGCGGCCTTGCCGCGCTCCTTCATCGCCGGGCTGCTTTCGGTCGTCAGCATCACGACGTTGACCGACGTATTCGCCAGCTCGCCGCGGATCTTCTCGACCATCGTCAGGCCGTCCATGTTCGGCATGTTCACGTCGCTGATCACGAGGCGCACGCCGGGCGTCGCCTTGAGCTTCGCGAGCCCGTCCTTGCCGTCCATCGCCGTCGCGACGTCGAGCCCGTGATTGCGCAGGAACCCCGCGACCTCGTCGCGCACCGTGCCCGAATCGTCGACCACCAGAATCTTTGCCATGCCGTATTCCCCTTTCCTTGTTGCTGACTTCAACATTCAAAACAGTTCGAGTTCGCCCGACTCGACCATCGGCCCCACGTCCTGCACGGATTCGCGGAAATCCTCCGGCGACCAGCTCAGGCTGAACACGAAACGCTGGTCGAGCCGCACCGATCGTCCCGACTCGGGGTCGGTCATCCGATACTTGAAACACAGCTGCGGACAGTCGCCGCCGAACGAAATGAATTTCTGCTTGTGATTGACGACGAGCGGCACCTGCACGGGATGCCGCGCGAGCGCCTCCGCGTCGCCGAGATAGCGGTTTTTGAACGCGCCCCACACGAGGTTGGTCAACTCGCCGAGCACGTTGTTCACGTCGCGGAAATCGGGTGCGCGGCCGTCGTCGCGCGTGCCGCCGATCATGTCGAGCAGCGGCTGCTCGCTCGTCTGCAGCAGCATGTAGCCGCGGCACCACGCGCTTTCCAGCGCGATCAGGCTGAACACCTCGCCGAAGATGATCTGGTCGCGCACGATGCACGGCGTGTCGCGCTCGATCGCGAGGCCCGGAAACAGGCTGTCGAGCCGCGCCTCGGTGATCTCCGCGATGCCGCGCACGAGCGCGTTCGGGTAGTCGCGGCCGAACAGGTATTCGTCGATCGCGCGCTTGAGCGGCGTCAGGTCGTCGGCGACGTAGGCCGCGCACGCGACGCGCGCGAGCGCATCGGGCAGCCCGTCGCGCGACGCATTCGACGCGCGGCGCAGGATGATCGGCAGCTCGGGCCGCAGCGCATCGATCTGCGTCGCGATGATCGCGCTTTCGTCCGGCGAGCCGCCGTAGTCCTCGGCGAGCAGGATCGCGCCGAGATCGATGTTCGAGCGCAGCACCTTCAGCAGCCGGTTGCGCCGCACGGTCAGGCCGACCAAGTTGTGCTCGTCGCAGAAACGCTTGAGCGTCGCCGCATGGGCGCGGCTGTCGTCGAGCACGAGCACCTTGCTGACGGGTTGGTCTACGGTCATCTCGCGGAGTCCTTCCTCACAATCGGTCAAAACAGTTCGAGCTCGCCGCCCGTGTCCACGCTCGCCGCTTCCGGCACGTGGAAATCGACCGGCGCGTTCGCGCACACGCACAGCGTCGCGCCGATCCGCACGTCGCCGTCGAGCGTCACGCCGTACGCGGCCACGTAGTCGGGATGCAGCGCCGGCAGGTAGTCGACGCTCGCGCCGCTCAACAGGTAAGGCGTCGACATCCCGAGATCGGGGAAAGGCGCGGTCAGCGCCTGGTTGATCGCGCCGCAGCACAGGTTCGCGACTTCCATGAACGCCTCGGGCAGCGGCCGCTGCGCGCCCGCGCCGGGCGTCGCGGCGGCGAAATGACGACGCGTCGGTTCGTCGTCGCGAAAGCGCAGCGCGAGCAGCAGCCGGAAATGCAGTGCCGAGATCGTCAGCACTGCGACGTGCTCGGGCACCTTCGGCGTCGCGCGCGATTTCGCGCGTGACGGATCGTGCGACGTGTCGTGCGCATCGCCGGCGGCCGGCCTGATTTCGCACACGCCGCCGGACGCGAGCCGCGTGCGCGCCGCATCGAAGAAGATCCGCTCGAAACCGGCCCGGGCCTGCGCGGTGATCACGCCGCCGCTCCCTCGAGCCGCGCATGCAGCTGCCCGGCCAGCGTCTCGACCGTCGCGAGCGCGGCCGTGATCATCTTGCCGCCGGCCTGGATGTCCTGGAACGTCGCGGCCGTCACGAGATCGTTGCGATTCAGGCTGTCGCGATAGCTGTTCGACAGTTGCTGCGAGCGCGCGGCGAGCCCGCGCACCTCGCTCGCGACGATCGAGAAGCCCCGCCCGGCCGTGCCCGCGCGCGCGGCCTCGATCGACGCGTTCAGCGACACGATCGACACGTGCGCGACGATCGCCGACAGCTCCTGGTTCTTCGTGCGCATGTCCTGGTTCTGCGTGGTCAGCGAGATCATCTGCTCGTGCCAGCGTTCGAACGTGCCGGCCAGCCCGCGCAGCCGCGCGGCTTCGTCGGCGAGCTTCGTCGCATGCTGCGACAGCGCGGCGCGCTCGGCCGCGAGCGCCTGCAGCGCGTCGCGCTGCTCGCCGGTGCCGGCCGCCTCGCGCGCCAGCGCCTCCTCGAGCGCCGCTTCGCGGCGCGCCCACGCCTGCGCCGCTTCGGCATGTGCGGCAACGGCTTCATCGGCCCGTGCATCGGCCGCGCCGAGCGCGGCGCGCAACGCCCCGGCTTCGCGCGTCAGCGCGGCAACGAGCCGCGCTCGCGCGATGCGACACACGATCGCGGCCACCGCCGCGACCACCAGGCCGCCCGCCAGCGCGGCGCCGATCGGGATCATCCACGCTTGCACGATCACTCCGCCGCGTCGACGTTCGCGTCGACGTTCGCGATGCCGGCGCCGGCCGGCTGCCCGGCGTCGTGGGCCGCGCCGTCCGCCGCAAATCGCGCCGGCAGCGACACGATCGTCTCGAACGCGCGATACGACGCGCCGACGCGATCGTCGGTGAAGCGCAGCGCGATGTCGCCGCCGTCGCGCTTCAGGAAGTTGCGCACCGCGTCCATCCCGACGCCGCGCCCCGATACTTCGGTCACCGCGCGCGCGGTCGAGAAGCCCGGGCGAAAGATCAGTTCGGCCACCGCTTCGTCGGTCAGCGCGGCTTCGTTGCCGGCGTCGATCCAGCCGCGCTCGCGCGCGATCCCGCGAATCCGGTCGAGCGCGAGGCCGCGGCCGTCGTCGCCGAGCACGAAGCGCAACGCATCGTCCTCCACGTCGACCGCGATGTCGATCTTGCCGGCCGGCGCCTTGCCGGCCGCGCGACGCTCTTCCGACGTTTCGATCCCGTGGTCGATCGCGTTGCGCAACAGGTGCATGAACACGTTCTTCAGCGTCGCGCCGATCTCGCTGCGCACGCGATGGCCGTTGCTGTCGATATGCACGACGGGCGCCGGCTTGCCGAGTTCGGCCGCGAGCGACGGCAGCGATTCGATCACGCCGCCCAGCGCATCGCCGATGCCCTGCGTGCCGAACTGGCTCAGCAGGCGGCGCACCGAATCGCGCGCCGCGCGCCAGTCGCTTGCGTTCGCCGGATCGGCGCCGTCGAGCATGCGCAGGCTCTCGCTGATATGCGCGCGCTCGACCATCAGGTAGTCGGTGCCGCCGTGCTGCGCCGCCTCGCCATGCCGGCCGAGCGTGACCGCGTTGATCGTCGCGTAGTGGTCGACTGCTTCGCGCACGCGGGCCAGGTCGTCCATCAGCGCATCGCGATTCCACTCGGGGCCGCCGTCCGCGCGGCGCAGCGATTCGTACGCCTGCTCCGCTTCGTGCACGATGTTGGTCAGATGCTGCAGGCTGTACGTGCGCGCGTTGCCCTTGATCGTGTGCATGTTGCGGAACAGCGCCGCGACGATCGAATGATCGGCGCGTTCGTGCTGGCGGATCATCCGCTCGTTCTCGCTGAGGAAACCCTTCGCGCTGTGCACGAAGTCGTGGAACTTGTCCTGGCTGATCGACAGGATCTCGCCGATCATCTCGAGGCGGCGCTGCTGCTCGCCGGCCTGCGCGGTCAGCTCGCGAATCTCGGTCACGTCGCGCACGCACAGCATCAGTCGCACGACCGTGTCGGTCTCGTCGGTGATCGCCGACCAGCTCAGGTCGAGCCATTTCTCGCGGCCGTCCGGCATCCGCTTCGCGACTTCGTTGACGAGCAGGTGCTCGTTGAACGCGAAGTTCATGCTGTCCTCGCCGAGGCACGCATGCACGGCCGCGTCGACCTGCGAGCGCGCGTCGGAGCCGATGCTCGAATCGTCGAACACGAGCGCCATCAGGTCGCGTCCGGCGATGTCGCCGGTCTCGAAGATGGTCTCGAGGTAAGCCGAATACTCCGCATGCACGACGCCGCCTTCGACGACCGTCAGGATTCCTTGCTGCATGTTCTGCAGCATTGCCTGGATGTCGGCCGTCTTCTGTTTCAGTTGCGCGGCGTTCTCCTGGATCTTCTCGATCATCCCGTTGAACGCGACGATCGAATGACCAATCTCGTCCATCCGGCCCACCGGCACGCGGCGCGTGAAGTCCTGGCTCGTGGCGATCTCGCTCATCGCCGTTTGCATCCCGATCAGCGGACGCGTGATCTGGCGATACAGCACGAAGCCGAGCGCGGTCAGCAGCACGACCACCGTGCCCGCCACGCCCGCGATCGCGGTGGCCGTCGTCGCGAGCATGCCGTTCAGCGCGCGGATCGCATCGTCCTTCTGGCGGTTCTTCTCGACGCGCAGCGTGTCGACGATGCCCTCGAGTTCGTCGCGATACTGTGCGACGTTCGCGAACAGGTACGCCTGCGCCATCTCGGGCTTGCCGTCGGTCTTCATCTTCACGGTGTCGTCGATCGCGGCGAAGTAGTTCGCGGCGCTGTCCTTCGCCTGCTCGACGAGGCCTTCCTGCGCGCGGCCGACCGCCGATTTCGCCTGGGCGTCGAGCGCCGCGCGCAGCGCGCCCTGCTTCGCCTTCAGCTCGTCGCGCGCCTGCGCGGCGGTGTTCGCGTCGGGCGCGTACACCAGCGTCATCGTCGCGATCTGGATGTTCTTCACGTCGGCGACGAGGTCCGCCGACGCGAGCGCGCTCGGCACGATTCCCTGGGTAACCTGACGCACCTCGGACGCACTCTTGCGCGTCTGGTACACGGCGTACACGCCGATCGCGGACAGCGCGAAAAACGTCAGGACGACTAGCAGCGTAATGCGATGACGGATGGTCATGAGTACAGCTCCCCGCAGCGATCCGGCTTCGATCGCCCTTTTGTCTATTGAAAGAATGTGAGCGCCGAATTATCGGGGATGGTGTATGACTGTCCGATGACTGAAAATCAATCGGTCGTTGAGAAAATCGCAATGATCAATTGCGGCGAGAAAATCCTAAAGTTTTTCTCGAATCGGCCGTTAACCTCTGGCCTGAACGGCCCGGCGGGCGTTCCCGGCGGCCTCGATAAATCGAATCCGGATATTCATTCTTTTATTTGCGATCCGATAATTCAATCCGGCCGAATACCGGTAAAACGTTTGCGCATTATCCGCGAATCGAATCGGGTATGCACCTTCTGCCGCGCGGCCGGAATCGCTGCGCCGGCCGACATGGCGAATGGCCGTCTATTCATTCTCATCAGGAAACAATCAATCGCCATCCGGCGATTCACCTTCCCTCCCGCGCGTTCTAGACTGTCGGATCACTTCCCCACCGGACCCTTGCAATGACCGACGTCCTGCCGCTGACCACCGACTCCGAATCCGGCCTCCACTATCGGCTGCGCCCGGCCGCGGGCCGCCCCGTAGGCCGCCTGTTGCTGCTGCACGGCGTCGGCGGCAACGAAACCAATCTGCTGAATCTGGCCGGCACGATCGACCCGCGCATCGAAATTGCGTTCGTGCGCGGCCCGCTGACGTTCGGCCCCGGCCAGCACGCGTGGTTTCCGGTGCGCTTCGGCCCGAACGGCCCGGAAATCGACGCGGCCCGCGCGGAGGCGAGCCGTGTGCAGCTGATCGCGCTGCTGCGCGCGTTGCGCGCCCGGGGCACCGACAACGAACACGCCGCCCTGCCGACCGTGATCGCCGGCTTCAGCCAGGGCGGCATCATGAGCGCGAGCGTCGCGCTCACGTCACCGGCCGATGTCGTCGCGTTCGCGGTGCTGTGCGGGCGCATCCTGCCGGAGATCGATCCGCTGATCGCGCCGCGCGACGCATTGAGCGCGCTGCACGCGCTGGTGATGCACGGCCGCTTCGACGACAAGCTGCCGGTCGCGTGGGCCGAAACCGCCGATGCGAAGCTGACGGCGCTCGGCGTCGCGCACGACACGCGCCTCTACGACGCCGGCCACGAACTCACGGCGGAGATGGCCGGCGACTTCGGCCGCTGGGTCGCTGCGCGCACCGGATCGAACTGAGCGCACGGGCGGTCGACCCGCCCGTGCGTATCGTCAGACGTTGCTCGCCGGATCGGCGCCGATCGGCGCGGCGGCCGCAGCGGACGCCTCTCGCGCGGCACCGCGCTTCGCGAGCTTCCAGCCCACCACGAGCGCGAGCACGACGACCGGGATCATCCCGACGGTCCACGTGCCGCCCGGGTAATCGAACGCCATCATCACCAGCACGCTGACCAGGAACCCGAGCGTGAGCCACGACGTGAACGGCGCGCCGGGCATCCGGAACGACACGGGGCTCAGCTCGCCGCGATTGACCGCGCGGCGGAACAGGATCTGGCACATCACGATGAAGCCCCAGGTCGTGATGATCCCGAGCGACGCCATGTTCAGCACGATCTCGAACGCCTGCGCCGGAACGATGTAGTTCAGCGGCACACCGATCGCATTGACCGCGACCGTGACGAGGATCCCGCCGTACGGCACGCCGCGCGCGTTCATCCGCGACACGAAGCGCGGCGCCGAGCCGCCCATCGCCAGCGAACGCAGCACGCGCCCGGTCGAATAGAGGCCGGAATTCAGGCTCGACAGCGCGGCGGTCAGCACCACGACGTTCATCACCGTGCCGACGTACGGCACGCCGAGCTTGCCGAAGAACGTGACGAACGGGCTTTCGTGCGCGCTGTACGCGGTCCACGGCAGCAGCATCGTCAGCAGCACGACCGAGCCGACGTAGAACAGCGCGATGCGCCACATCACGCTGTTGATCGCCTTCGGCAGCACCTTGCGCGCATCGGCGGTCTCGCCCGCCGCGACGCCGACGAGCTCGATGCTCGCATACGCGAACACGACGCCCTGCACGATCAGCACGGCCGGCAGGATCCCGTGCGGGAAGATCCCGCCGTGATCCGCGATCAGGTGCAGCCCCGGCATCTGCCCGGCGACCGGATGACCGCTCGCGAGAAACACGGCGCCGACGGCGAGGAACAGCGCGAGCGTCCCGACCTTGACGATCGAGAACCAGAACTCCATCTCGCCGAACACCTTCACGCCGATCATGTTCATCACCGACACGATCCCCAGCGCGCCGAGCGCGAACACCCACTGCGGCACGTCCGTGAACACGGCCCAGTACTTCATGTAGATCGCGACCGCGGTGATGTCGACGATGCCGGTGGTGGCCCAGTTCAGGTAGTACATCCAGCCCGCGACGAACGACGCGCGCTCGCCCATGAACTCCCGTGCGTACGACACGAACGAGCCGCTGGTCGGCCGATGCATCACGAGCTCGCCGAGCGCGCGCATGATCAGGAATGCGAATACGCCGCACACGAGATACACGACCGCCAGCGCGGGGCCCGCGCTCTGCAGGCGTCCGCCCGCGCCGAGAAAGAGGCCGGTGCCGATCGCTCCGCCCATCGCGATCATCTGCACGTGGCGCGGCTTCAACTGTTTCTCATAACCGGATTCGTGCGACGCGAACATCGCGTCTCGGTCGGCATGACGGGGATCCGCGCCGCCGGCCGTGTCGGCCGCGCGCTCGCTGGCGTGCTTCATGGTGTGTCTCCGTTTCTTGATGTGTCGCGCCCGTCGACGGGGCGCTGCGGGAACGGCCGCGCACGGGCGTCCGGCGGCATGCGCCGGCGCCGCGCGGCCGGAATCAGTACGCGCGCGGGCGGATCAGCGCTTCGGGCTGTAGCGCTTCGTCCAGTTGCGCGGCGGTCATCAACTGGCGATCGAGCACAACTTCGCGGATCGACTTGCCGCTCGCGTGGGCCTCGGCGGCCACGGCCGTCGCGCGCTTGTAGCCGATGTACGGGTTCAGCGCGGTCGCGAGCGCGACCGACCGCTCCATCGTTTCGCGCAACCGCTCGGGGTTCGCGGTGATTCCGCTCACGCAGCGCTCCGCGAGCGTCGTGCAGGCGGCCGTCAGGTGACCGAAGCTGCGGAACAGCGCGCTCGCGATCACCGGCTCGAACGCGTTGAGCTGAAGCTGGCCGGCCTCGGCGGCGAACGTCACCGTGAGGTCGTTGCCGAATACTTCGAATGCGACCTGGTTCACGACTTCCGGAATCACCGGGTTCACCTTGCCCGGCATGATCGACGAGCCGGCCTGCACCGGCGGCAGGTTGATCTCGCCGAAGCCGGCGCGCGGGCCGCTCGACAGCAGCCGCAGGTCGTTGCAGATCTTCGACAGCTTGACCGCGATCCGCTTCAGCACGCCGGAAACCTGCACGAACGCGCCGCAGTCCTGTGTCGCTTCGATCAGGTTCGGCGCGGTGCTCAGGTCCAGGCCGGTGATGCGTCGCAGCGCGGCCAGCGCCTTCTGCGCGTACTCCGGATGCGCGGTGATGCCGGTGCCGATCGCGGTCGCGCCGAGATTGATCTCGCGCATCAGCAAGCCGGCTTCCTGCAGTCGCGCGATGTCTTCCGTCACCATCACCGCGTAGGTCGAGAATTCCTGGCCGAGCGTCATCGGCACGGCGTCCTGCAACTGCGTGCGGCCGAGCTTCAACAAATCCGAGAACGCGTCGGCCTTCTCCGCGAACGCATCGCGCAGGCGCGCCATCGCGTCGAGCAGATGCTCGACCGCGAAGCAGGTCGCGATCCGGATCGCGGTCGGATAAACGTCGTTCGTGCTCTGCGCGAGATTGACGTGCTCGTTGGGATGGAGGTATTCGTACTGCCCGCGTGCATGCCCCATGATTTCGAGCGCGCGGTTGCAGATCACCTCGTTGGCGTTCATGTTGGTCGACGTGCCGGCCCCGCCCTGGATGATGTCGACCACGAACTGATCGTGCAGCCGGCCCTCGCGGATCTCGACACAGGCGGCGGCGATCGCGTCGCGATACGCGTCCGGCAGCAGCCCGAGCTCGCAGTTCGCATCGGCAGCGGCTTCCTTCACCGCCGCGAGCGCCATGACGAGGTACGGCAGCGACGCGATCGTGCGCCCCGAAATGTCGAAGTTCTCCTTCGCGCGCAGCGTATGGACGCCGTAGTACGCAGAATCCGGAATGCTTCGTTTCCCTAAAAGATCCGCCTCGACGCGGAAGCCGCTTTCCGTCATGGTGCCCCTCCTGAATTGTCTCTGCCGACGCGGGAAACCGGCTGCGTTCACCGCTTCCCCGTACGACGGGATCGCATTCTATGCCTTTGCATAAAGAACCTCGCTTCTGTATTATCGAAAGCGGTTTTGCGTGGGATGCAACAGCGAGAGACGAATGAAAACAACGGCGAGAGACACCGGCATCGATCACCTCGGCGCGATGCGCGCATTCGTGCGGGTCGTCGAAATGGGAAGTTTTTCCGCGGTCGCGAAGGAGATGCGCGTGTCGACGTCGACGGTCGCGCGCAAGATCACGGCGATCGAGGACGCCCTCGGCGTCGCGCTGTTGCATCGCTCGACGCACAGCGTGACGCTGACCGAGGCCGGCCACATCTACCTGGAACGCGCGGTCACGCTGATCGCCGATCTCGACGACACGCTGCGCGTCGTTGCCGAGCTCAATTCACAGCCGAGCGGCCCGCTGAAGCTCACCGCGCCGGTCGCGTTCGGCCGCCGCCATCTCGCGCCGCTGATCGCGCCGTTTCTCGCACGCTATCCGACGATCCAGCTCGACGTGCGGCTCACCGACAACCACAACGACCTCGTCGCCGGCGGCTTCGATCTCGACATTCACGAAGGCGAGAACTACCTGGACAACCTGGTCGTGCACCGGCTGTCGCGCAACGACAGCATCCTGTGCGCGACGCCCGGCTACCTCGACCGCTGCGGGCGCCCCGCGACGCCGGACGACCTGCGGCATCACAACTGCCTGCGCTACGTGCATCCCGAGGGCGATCCGCGCTGGGAGCTCGTGCGCGGCGATGCACGGCACAGCGTGCTGCCGGCCGGCAACCTCGTCACCGACCATTCGGAACTGCTGCTGGACGCGACCTGCGCGGGCCTCGGCATCGCCGAATTCGAGATCTGGCTGGTGCGCGACCTGCTCGCGAGCGGCCGGCTCGAAGCCGTGCTGCCGCGCTACCGGCTGCAGAACAAGCTCACGGGCGACTACATCTACATCGCGTATCTGGCGAACCGGCGCAGCTCGGCGAAGCTGCGCGTGCTGAAGGACTTCCTCGCGGAGCATCTCGCGCACATCGGCGAGCTGTCGGAAGTCGAGCTGACGAAGATTCGCGACGCGGGCGCGTAGCAGCGGCCGTCGCGCCGGCCGGCAAGCCAGCGCCGACGCCGCATGCACCTTCGGCACGCGGCATCGGCACGACAGCCGCCATCAGGCCGGCTGCAATTCGAACGGGAACGTCGCGTGCCCGATCTCGACGCCCTGCGTGTTCAGCATCCGCGGCCGGTGGAACGCGGCGAGCCGCGCGCGCTGCGCGTCCGTGCCGATCCGCAGCCGTTCGAGCAGTTCGCTGACCATCATGTACAGCACGTCGATGTTGCCGTCCTCGATCTTCACCGAGAGGCCGAGCGCGCCGTCGGCGCCAAGTTCCCGCGTGCGCGCCGATGCGCGTACGCCGATCCCGTAGCACGCGTCCGCGCCGAGCTTGCCGACGACCTGCCCGTCGAAGGCCTCCATCAGCACCGTGCAGTAGCGCCCTTCTCCGGCGACCAGCTCGGGATGGGCCGTCATCGCATGGTGAATGCGCGCCAGCGCGCGCACGCGATCGGTCGTCGCCGCGCCGCCGGCTTCAACCGTATCCGCACCGTCTGCCAGCGATGCATAAAGACGCGCGAGGCGGTCGAGCGGGAACGCCGGCGTCGGCAGGTTGCAGCCGTCGATCGCCCAGTCGACCTCGTCGTCGGGAAGGCCGCACGCATCGGCGACCACGTGCTTCACGTGCATCTGCATCGGATGCGTCGGCAGATGGTAGTCGGCGATCGCGGCGCCGATCGCCCGCGCGCCGGCCAGCATCCCGACGTGCTTGCCCGAGCAGTTGCTGCACACGCCGGTCGGCGTGTAGTCGCGCTTGATCCAGGACCGGTACACCGCGTCCGACAGCGGCGCATGGCCGCCGCACCGCAAATCCGACTCCTGCGCGTCGACCTTCGCCAGCATCGCCCGCGTGCGCGCGATGTGCCGCTCCTCGCTGCTGTGCGATGCGCACATCAGCGCGATGTCCGCTTCGTCGAAACCGAAACGCTCCGGCGCGCCCGTCTCGATCACGGACAGCGCCTGGGCCGGCTTCGCCGCCGAGCGCGCGAGCGTCATCCGGAACGGATCGCCGAGCCGGAACAGCAGCTTGCCGCCGGCATCCACCACCGCCACATCGGCGACGTGCGTGTTCTCGATCGCATTGCCGCGGTACGTCACGACCGCTGCGCGTTGGGTGTCCATCTGTGCTGTCTCCTTCGTCGGGGCCTGATATGCCGGGGCCCGTGCAACCGGTACGGCAGTGTATCGACTCTGCCGCCGGGTCGAGCCGGGCGCCCCGTGGAAAGCGGTATTGCGCCGGATGCAAAGCCATCGAACCCGCCGGGCTCGAACGCGGGCCTCGGCGGCGGCGGCGACCCTATCGCCGCGACGAACCAGGATCTCGAGCCCGAGCGCTAGCGCAACATCGAGCTCGGCTTCGCGGGCAACCGACGCCGCAACTACGCGTCCAGCGCCAGCAGCGCGAACGTCGCGAGCCAGTGCTCGCCCATGTAGTCGCCGGCCACGTGCGCGAGCGCGCTCGCGAGATGCCGGTCGGCCGCATCGCGCAGCTTCGCGCGCCGCGCATCGCCTTCCGGCAGCGCGCCGGCGAGCGAGCGCTGGCACCACGCGCGGCTCAGATTCAATCCGTCCAGATGCGCGATCTTGCCGTCGCTGCGGTCGCTGACCGTAGCCGGCTCGAACAGCGTCGCCGGCTCGCCACGCGCGAGATCAGGCAAGAAACGCGCGAACCAGCCGTCGAATTCGGCGGCCGGCAGCACGCGCCGCATCAGCTCCGCCTCCATCAGCGCGGGCGACAGGAACTCGTCGCCCGACGGCTCCCACGCCTGGCACGCGACGTCGTTCAGATGCCAGCGTTTCGCCGTATCGACGATCAGCGCCGCGAGCCCGTCGCGCTGCGTCGCGCGCGCAAAGTCGAGCGCGAGCGCCAGCGCGAACGCGGTGTTGAAGTGCGTGCCGACCCGCAGCGGATAGGTGGCCTTCGGCAGGAAGGTCTCGAAGCGCGCGACGAACAGGTCGGCGAGCGGCGCGAGCGTCTTCGCCCAGCGTGCGGCCTGCGGCACCACGCCCTTCAGCGCGAGCCGCTCCAGCTGCGCGGACAGCGCCAGCAGCCACGCCCATCCGTAAGGCCGCTCGAAGCCGCTGTTGTGCGGCAGCGCCAGATACGCGCGTTCGCCGGCGACGTTCGCGTCGGTGAAGTGCGCGTCGACGACGGCGATGATCCGCTCGGCCTCCGGCAGCGCCGGATAGCGTTCGAGCACGCTCAGCACGAGCCAGTAGCCGTGCACGCACGAATGCCAGTCGTAGCTGCCGTAGAAGATCGGGTGCAGCGCGCGCGGCCCCTGCACGTCGTGCGGGCCTTCGAGCGAATGCGTGAGCTTGTTCGGATATTCGCGGGTCAGGTGCGCGAGCGCGAGCGACGCGAATTTCGATGCGAGTTCGGGAGTCAGCCGGTCGGTCATGGACACCTCGTCAGAAGCGGAATACGAACGCGTACATCAGCAGCGTGTTGACGGCCAGCAGCAGCACGGCGGTCGGCCACTGCGCCTTGATCACGCCGTTCTTGTCCTTCAGTTCGAGCAGCGCGGCCGGCACGATGTTGAAGTTCGCGGCCATCGGCGTCATCAGCGTACCGCAGAAGCCGCTCAGCATCCCGATCGCGCCGAGGATCGCCGGGTTGCCGTGAAATTGATGGACGATCAGCGGCAGGCCGATGCCGGCCGTCATCACGGGGAACGCGGCGAACCCGTTGCCCATGATCATCGTGAACAGCGCCATGCCGACCGTATAGGCGGCGACGACCGCGAACGGCGAATCGATCGGCACCCACTCCCTCACGAGCCCCGACACCACGCCGCCCACGCCCGCGACCGCGAACAGCGCGCCGAGCGCCGCGAGCATCTGCGGCAGGATCGCGGCCCAGCCGACCGCGTCCATCGTGTGACGTGCCTCCTTCAGCGCGTGAACCGGCGAATCGCGCAGCATCGCGAGCGCGACGGCGAACGCGACGAGCGTGCCGAGCACGAGCGAGATCAGCGTCACGCTCTTCGGATCGACGAACGGCACCCGTTTCAGCGCGAACGTGCCGATCAGCGTGACGAGGGGAATCAGCAATGCCGGCAGGAACAGCCGGTTGCCGAAGCGCAGCGCCTTCGCGTCGCGCCGCGCGCCCGCCGCTTCGCTGGATTCGTCCGACTTGCCGCGTCCGAGCTTGCCCGAGCCCGCGATCAGCGCGAGCGCGATCGCGAGGCAGCCCGTCACGAAGTGCGGCAGCAGCGCGCCGAACAGGAACGTGAGCGCGTAGATCGCCCAGAACGCGAAGTTGACGACGCGGCGCGGGTTCGTGCGGTCCATCAGGTTGAAGCACGCGAACGCGCCGAACATCAGGCCGGCGAGCGTGTACAGCGGTTCGAGGCCGATCATCGCGCGCCCTCCCGCCCGAATGCGCCGAAGCTGCGCGACAGCCGGTGATCGAGCAGCGCGAGCCGCGTGCAGTGGATCAGCAGCGCGGCGATCGCCGTCGGGATCGCCCAGACCGACAGGTGCAGCGGCTCGACCACGATCCCGTTCTGTTCGAGAAAGCCCTTGATCAGCAGGATCGACTGGATCGCGATGAAGATGTCCTCGCCGAAGAACACGGCGACATTGTCGGCGGCCGACGCATGCGCGCGGATCTGCTGGCGCACGGATTCAGGCAGGTCGCCGAGCCGGCTGACGGCCGCGGCCTCAGCCATCGGCGCGATCAGCGGCCGCACCATCTGCGCGTGGCCGCCGAGCGACGTGAGGCCGAGCGCGGCCGTCACCTGGCGCAGCACGAAATACAGCATCAGCACGCGGCCGGTGGTCGCCGCGTGCACGCGCGAGATCATCCGCTTCGCCTGCTCCTTGAGCCCGTTGCGTTCGAGCAGCGCGATCACCGGCAGCGTCAGCCAGATCAACCCCATGTAGCGGTTGTCGGTGAACGCCTTGCCGAATGCGCTGACGATGTCGACGAGATTCATCCCGCCCGCCAGCCCCGTCGCGAGGCCCGCGATCGTCACCACCAGCAGCGCGTTGAAGCGCAGCGCGAAACCGATCACGACGATCGGCACCCCAATCAGCACCAGCATTGCCCCTCCTTGCGATGGATTCGTGGCGCCGTGAAGGCGCGCCTCCCGCCCGGTTTCGACCGGGTTCAGGCGGCAAAATCTAACACGAGACTTTATCGATAAAAAGTCGACAATTTGAAGCTTCGGGTAAACGTTGAAACCGATGCCACGTTGCGCCGGTCGTGTGTCCGCTGTGTTTCGGCGGAACGAATCGCGGCCGGCGGCGGCGGCCGGCGGCGGCAACGCGCGCGCGGCAACGCACGATTCCGGCCGGCGTGCCGTGGACGGCCCGCGCCCCGCCGCGCATGGCGCAGCGCCGGTGCGCCGACTACACTGGAAGGCATCGCAACGTTCGGGAGAGCCGCCATGATCGACGTATTCCAGACCATCGGCAGCCGCGCGTTCTCCGCTCATCTGGCGAAGGACGGGATGGTGACGCTGATGGAACAACGCCACGAAGTCGACCGCGTGACGCTCGCAACCGCCTATGCCGCGCTCGTCGAGGAATCGGAGCAGGAAGCCGATCTGCTCGACGCAACGGTCGAAGGGATGATGCGCGCGCTGATCCAGGGGTACGCCCGCAGCCATTGAACGACTGGACGCGCACCGCGCGCGGTGTGCCGGCCTGCGCGACCGGCTCGCCGGTGCCTGCGCGTGCGCCCGTGCCGGGCGCCGCGCTTCGCGCCGTCACGAACGCGTCGACGACGGATTGCCGCGCTGCCGCATAATCCTGCACATCGCTGTCCGTCTTCCCGGGCGGCAAAAAATGCCGTCTGCCCACAGAGGAAAGGGTCGGAATCGACGCAATGCCCAATTTTTTCGATTGCCGCCGCTCGCGCCGCATGACAGCATTCGGGGCGTCGCCAGTCGAAAAGAATTTCGTGCCATCCGCCCGCCGATGCCGTTCGGCGGCGCCGGCCCGGCACTGCCTTTCATGAACCCGGCCCATATCCAACACTACGAACCGACCGGAGTATCCCGCTTGTGAACATCGGCATCGTCAACGACCTCCCGCTTGCCGTCGAGGCGATGCGCCGCGCGCTCGCGCACCGGCCCGAGCATCGCGTGCTGTGGGTCGCGACCGACGGCGCGCAAGCCGTCGAAATGTGCGCCGCGCAACCGCCCGACGTCGTGCTGATGGACCTGATCATGCCGAAGTTCGACGGCATCGAGGCGACGCGGCGGATCATGCGTTCCAGCCGCCCGTGCGCGATCCTGATCGTGACGAGCTGCATCGGCGCGAACGCGTGGCGCGTGTTCGAAGCGATGGGCGCCGGCGCGCTCGACGCGGTCGACACGCCACGCCTCGGCGAAGGCGCGTGCGGCGACACCGCGCGGCTGCTGCTCGCGAAGATCGACCAGATCGGCCGGCTGCTCGACGCGCCCGGCGGCGTCCGCGCGGCCGGCACGACCTCGCGCACGAGCGGCGGCCCGCTGATCGCGATCGGCGCGTCCGCCGGCGGCCCCGGCGCGCTCGCGTCGATCCTCGGCAGCCTGCCGGCCGACTTCAGCGCGCCGATCGTGATCGTCCAGCACGTCGATCGCGCGTTCGCCGAAGGGATGGCGCAATGGCTCGACGGCCAGACACCGCTGACCGTACGCGTCGCGCACGAAGGCGACCGCCCTCAGCCCGGCGTCGCGTTGCTCGCGGCGACCGACGATCACCTGCGCGTCACGCGCACCGGCACGCTCGAATACACGCGCGAACCGGCCGCCACGCCGTACCGGCCGTCGGTCGACGTATTCTTCAACAGCCTGACCGAGCACTGGCCGGGACGCGTGATCGGCGTGCTGCTGACCGGCATGGGACGGGACGGCGCGATCGGCCTGAAGGCATTGCGGATGAAGGGCTGTCATACGATCGCGCAGGACGAGGCGACCAGCGCCGTCTATGGCATGCCGAAGGCGGCCGCGACGCTCGGCGCCGCGCGCGCGATCCTGCCGCTCGAGCGCATCGCGGGCGAGCTGGTGGCGCTCGCGCGAATCTGAACCCGATGAAACCCTGTCACACCCATCGCTACCATGGCGCAACCCTGCATCAATCATGACTAGCGACCTCACCCGCCCGCCCGGCGGGCTGCATGCGGCGTTCGACGCCGCGCACGCGGCGCCCACGCCGCACGCCGACGCGCCCGCGATGGTCCTGCTGGTCGACGACCAGACGATCGTCGCGGAAGCCATCCGACGCGCGCTCGTCGACGAGGACGGCATCGATTTCCACTACTGCCCGCGCTCGGACGACGCGCTGGCGACCGCGATCGAGACGCGGCCGACCGTGATCCTGCAGGATCTCGTGATGCCCGGCACCGACGGTCTGAGCCTCGTGAAGGCGTACCGTGCGAATCCGGCGACGCGCGACGTGCCGATCATCGTGCTGTCGACGCAGGAAGAGCCGGTGATCAAGAGCGCCGCGTTCGCGGCCGGCGCGAACGACTACCTCGTGAAATTGCCGGACCGCATCGAGCTGATCGCGCGGATCCGCTATCACTCGCGCTCGTACATGAACCTGCTGCAGCGGGACGAAGCCTATCGCGCGCTGCGGCAATCGCAGCAGCAACTGCTGGAGGCCAATCTCGAACTGCGGCGCCTCACGCATTCGGACGGCCTGACCGGGCTGTCGAACCGCCGCTATCTCGACGAATATCTGGCCGCCGAATGGCGGCGCGGCACGCGCGAGCGCAGCGAGCTGTCGCTGCTGATGATCGACGTCGACAACTTCAAGCTGTACAACGACACGTACGGCCACGTGTCGGGCGACGGCGTGCTCAAGCAGGTCGCGGCCACCATCGAACGCTGTCTCGGGCAATCCGGCGATCTCGCCGCGCGTTTCGGCGGCGAGGAGTTCGCGGTCGTGATGCCGGCCACGTCGCCGGGCGCCGCGCGGCTGCTCGGCGAGAAGATCCGCCTCGCGGTCGAGTCGCTGCGGCTCGAGCACGCGCACTCGTCGACGGGTCGCTACGTGACGATCAGCATCGGCGGCGCGAGCATCGTGCCGGCCGCCGGCCTGCCGACGACGTCGCTGATCGAGGCCGCCGATCACGCGCTGTACCGCGCGAAGCACGACGGCAAGAATCGCGTCGAGATCGATGCGCCGCCCGCACCGCCGGCACCCAGTACCCCGCCTGCGTCGCCGGACGGCGGCGGTTTCGCGTGAACGCCTAGACAGTGACGAGCCGGCGCGCGTAGTCGGCCGGATCGAGCGGCCGGCCGAACAGGTAACCCTGCTGCATGTCGCAGCCGATCTGCTGCAGGAACCACGACTGCGCCTCGGTCTCGACGCCTTCCGCGGTAACCTTCATCCCGAGCGAATGCGCCATCGCGACGACGGCCTGCGTGATCGCGACCGAGTCGCGATGATCGGGCACGCCCGACACGAACGAACGGTCGACCTTCAGGTTGTGCAGCGGGAAACGCTTCAGGTACGCGAGCGACGAATAACCGGTGCCGAAGTCGTCGACCGAGATCCGCACGTTCATGTCCGTGAGCGCCTCGAGCATCGGCAGCACGGTGTCCGTGTCGTTCATCAGCAGTCCTTCGGTAATTTCCAGTTC
This sequence comes from Burkholderia sp. BCC1638, assembly GCF_902833195.1. Classification (NCBI taxonomy): domain Bacteria; kingdom Pseudomonadati; phylum Pseudomonadota; class Betaproteobacteria; order Burkholderiales; family Burkholderiaceae; genus Burkholderia; species Burkholderia sp. BCC1638. Next base: position 68,735 of record NZ_CADFEC010000001.1, on the reverse strand, counting down.
GAGCGCGCCCGGATCGAGCCGCGTCTGTTCGAGGCAGCGGTCGACCGACTCGACGAGCCCCTCGTGGAACTGCCGCGGCGACAGGTTGACCGCCAGCATCAGGTCGGGGGCGATCGTGCGGCGCCATTCGGCGGCTTGCCGGCAGGCCGTTTCGAGCACCCACTGGCCGATCGCGACGATGAGCCCGGTATCTTCCGCGACCGGGATGAATTCCGCCGGCGACATCGGCCCGAGCTCGGGGCTCGTCCAGCGCAGCAGCGCTTCGGCGCCGACCGTGCGGCCGCTGCGCGCGTCGACGACCGGCTGATAGGCGAGCCGCAGCGCATCCGAGGCGATCGCGCGCCGCAGCGACTGCTCGATCGCGAAGCGGCGCTGCAGGCGCAGGTTCAACTGCGCGGTGAAGAACGTGAAGTGGTTGCGGCCGCGCTGCTTCGCGTCGTACATCGCGGAATCGGCATTGCGCATCAGCGTGGCCGCGTCGTCGCCGTCGCGCGGCGCGACGCTGATCCCGATCGACACGCCGAGCCAGTACTCGTTGTTCGCGATCTCGAACGGCTTCGCGATCGTATCGATCACCTCGCGCGCGAGCACGGCGAGCGCGTCGGGATCGTCGCAGTCGTCGACGAGGATCACGAACTCGTCGCCGCCGACGCGCGTGAGCGCGTGGCGCCCGCCCGCGCACGCCGCGAGGCGCGCCGCGACGCTGCGCAGCAGCGCGTCGCCGGCGTCGTGCCCGGCCGTGTCGTTGACCTTCTTGAAGCCGACGAGATCGATGAACAGGATCGCGACACGCGCAGGCCCGGCCGCCGCATCGCGCGCGCCGAACAGCTCGCGCATCCGGTCGGAGAGCCAGCGCCGGTTGTAGAGGCCCGTCAGCGCGTCGCGCGTCGCCAGGTAGCGCAGCTGCTGCTGCGCCTCGCGCACGGGGCCGATGTCGTGAAACGACACCAGCACCGATTCGGGTTGCGACTCGCCCGGCTTCACGATCGGCACCGCGTTGCCGCGCACCCAGATGACGTCGCCATCGGCGAGCCCGAAGCCGACCGAGTAGTCGAGCTGAGGCATCGCCGTGGTGAACGCGCGCCGGCTCGGCCAGTCGTCGGGCGCGATCGGCGTGCCGTCCTCGTACAGCTTGTACAGGATCACCGTCGACAACCGGCGGCCGACGAGATCGCCCTTCACGCGCATCATCCGGTTCGCGCTCGGATTACTCGCGACCACCACGCCGTCGGGCGACACGACGAGAATCCCTTCGTTCAGGCTGTTGACGACCAGGCGGTGATGTTCCTCGCTGCGCACGAGCTGCCGCGCGATCCAGTCCTGGTGCACCGCGAGGCCGACGCTGTTGCCGATGTCGCGCAACAGGTCGGTTTCCGTGTCGGTGGGCCGGCGCGGCGTCCGGTGATAGACGGCGAACGCGCCGAGCACGGTGCCCGCTTCGTCCAGAAACGGCACCGACCAGCACGCGCGCAGGCCGAACGGCAACGCGAACGAACGAAAGTCGGCCCACAGCGGATCGGTTTCGATGTCGTCGACGGCGACCATCCGGCGCTCGTACATCGCCGTGCCGCACGAGCCCGCGGCGGGACCGATCGACGCTCCGTCGATCGCCGCGCTGTACTGCGCGGGAAGCGACGGCGCGGCGCCGACGCGCACGTGCACGCCGTCCGCGTCGAGCAGCAGGATCGTGCACGAGGCGCCGTCGCCGAGCAGCGCCTCGGCGCGCCGGCATACCTCGACGAGCAGTTCCGGCAGCGGTGTGTTGCGCGTGATCAGCCTCAGCACGCTCTGCTCGGATGCGAGCACTTCCGCTGCGAGGCCGAGGCTGTAGCGAGAACTTTGCGGTTCGGTATTCGACATGAATCCTGCCGTCAGTTCGACCGGGTCTGATGCGCCCGATTCGTTAGCGATGCTTCGTGCCGTTTTCCGCACCGGGATTACGTCGTGCCCCCGGTGCGTCCCCATTCGGGTGCGCCCCTGATGCGCACCAAAGTACATTTAATACCAATCCGTGCAGCCCTGCGCGTCCCTGCGCATCAGGGCTTACGCGCGGTCGCGGCCGGCCGGTCGCCGGAACCCGATTCGTCTGATTATTACGCCGCCGTCAGTCCTTGCGGATATGTTCGGCGAGGAAGTCGATCAGCAGCCGCACGCGCGGCAGGAGCCCGCGCCGCGACGGGAACACTGCGTGAATCACGCCGCCCTTCGGCGCCCACCCCGGCAGCACGTCGATCAGCGTGCCGTCGCGCAAGGCATCCTCGACGACCATGCACGGCAGTTGCACGATGCCGACGCCGTGCATCGCCGCGTCGCGCAACGCGTGCATGTCGTCGGAGATGTAGCGCGGGTGATGGCGCAGTTGCGCCTGCTCGCCGTTCGGCCCGACCAGCTGCCACGCATGATGCCGCGCCGGCCCCCAGTCGAGGCTCGGCTCGCCGCCCAGCTCGGCCGGTTCGGTCGGCACGGCGCGCCCGTTCAGCCACTGCGGCGCGGCCACCAGCCGCTGCGGGCTGTCGCCCAGGATCCGCATCACGAGGTCGCTGTCTTCCAGCGGCGGAAAACGCACGCGCAGCGCCAGGTCGAAGCCTTCGCTCAACAGGTCGACGCGGCGGTTCGTCGCCTCGAGATGTACGTGCACCGCCGGATGGATCGCCATGAAGCGCGCGATGAGTTCGCTCACGCGATATTCGAGCAGTGCTGTCGGGCAGCTCACCCGGACGATCCCACGCGGCTCCGCGTGCCGGCGCTCGATCACCTCGCGCGCGGCGTCGGCTTCGACCAGCACCGCGAGGCAGCGCTCGTAGAATTCGCGGCCGGTTTCCGTGACCGTGAAATGACGCGTGGTCCGCTGCAGCAGCCGCACGTCGTATTGCGCTTCGAGCGCGGCGATGCGCCGGCTCAGCGTCGACTTCGGGACATCCAGTGCCCGCCCCGCCTGCGTGAATCCGCCGTGCTCGACCACCTTCACGAAATAGTAGAGGTCGTTCAGGTCATCCATGATTGTTCCATCCATAGAACACTGACGGCATTCTAAGGGGCTGGAAACCCGGTTGTTGCGCGAATAGCATCTTTATTCGATGGCCAGGCCAGCAGCATTCGCCCGCCGTGCGATCACATCGGACGTCTGCGACGGCACGGGCGCACCGCCGCGACGGCGATCCCGACGCCGCGGCAGCCCTACCCTGGACCGTCGGGATTTCTCTCACTTCCTGCCTTGTTTCTGGAGATAACCATGGCAAGCGAACCGATTCGCGATCCGGCGAACGACCACCTGCTCACCCCGCAGAACGCGGCGTTCATCGTCATCGATTACCAGCCGGTCCAGGTGAACTCCATCGCGTCGATGGATCGCCAGCTGCTGATCAACAACATCGTCGGCGCATCGAAGGCCGCGGTCACGTACAACCTGCCGATCGTCCACTCGACCGTCAACGTGAAGACCGGCCTGAACAAGCCGCCGATCCCGCAATTGCGCGCCGCGCTCGAAGGCTATCCGACCTACGACCGCACCAGCATCAACTCGTGGGAAGACGTCGAGTTCCGCAAGGCCGTCGAGGCCGCCGGCCGCAAGAAACTCATCATGACCGCGCTGTGGACCGAGGCCTGCCTGACCTTCCCGGCACTCGACGCGCTGAAGGCCGGCTATGAAGTCTATGTGGTCGTCGACGCGGTCGGCGGCACGTCGGTCGCCGCGCACGAGGCCGCACTGCGTCGCATCGAGCAGGCCGGCGGCCAGATGATCAGCGTCGCGCAGCTGTTCTGCGAACTGCAGCGCGACTGGGCGCGCAGCGAAACCGTTCCCGCGTTCATGAAACTGTTCATCGAAACTGGCGGCACCGCGGGCATCCAGTTCGCGTACGACAAGAGCTGATTCCGGCGCGAACCCGACGCGCGTCGCGGCCGCAAGCGCGCGTTGCGTGACTTGACCCGCCCGAGCCGGTCGGCCCGGGCGGGCAACAACGCGATCTACACCACGTGGTCGCTGTCCGACGGGTAAGCCGTCTCCGGCGCGGCCCCAGGATCCGCGTCGGATGCCGTGGCTGCCCTCCTCCAGGCACCTTCGATGCCGCACGGCCAGCCACGTTCACGGATACGTGCTTCAATGTCGTTCGAACCGGCGTCACGCGTGTCGCCACGCCGCGCATCGCGCCTCCCTCGACCGACCTTCACGGAATCCCATGACGAACCCTGCCGACATCAAGGCGCTCGTTTTCGACGTGTTCGGAACGATCGTCGACTGGAGAAACGGCGTCGCGCGCGAAGCCGCCACGTTCCTGGCGCGCCATGCGCCGGATCGCGATCCGTTCGAATTCGCCGATACATGGCGCCGCGAATATGCGCCGTCGATGGAGGAAATCCGCAGCGGGCGCAGGCGCTACGTGCGGCTCGACGTGCTGCATCGCGAGAACCTCGTGCGCACGCTCGACCGCTACGGGATCGACGGCGTGCCCGACGCGGAGATCGACGCGCTCAACCTCGCGTGGCACCGGCTCGATCCATGGCCCGATTCCGTCGCGGCGCTGCAGCGGCTGAAACAGCGCTACATCATCGCGCCGCTGTCGAACGGCAACATCCGGCTGATGGTCGACGTCGCGAAACACGGCGGCCTGCCGTGGGACGCGATTCTCGGCGCCGAAGTCGCGCACGCGTACAAGCCGTCGCCGAAGGTCTACACCGAAGCGGTCGAGATTCTCGGCGTCGAGCCGGCCGAGCTGTGCCTGGTCGCCGCGCACAACGGTGATCTGGCCGCCGCGCGGCAACTGGGGCTCGCGACCGCGTTCGTGCTGCGGCCGACCGAACACGGGCCGAACCAGACGACGGATCTGAAAGCCGACGGCGCGTGGGATTTCGACGTCAAGAACCTGCACGAACTCGCCGATCGGCTCGGCTGTCCGGGTTGACGCACGGCCGCGTGCCCGGATCGCGATGACGACATGAACGTCCGGGTCGTCACCGCGGCCCGGTTACGTTCGTCGTCGCCGCCGATCAACACGGGACGAATCGCCCGTGACGCACCGCCGCGCTCAATCGCCGACGAATCGCACCTGCTCCGACTCCCCCATCAGCAATGCCCGATTCGCGTCCGCCGCCGCGCGCAGGTAATCCCATAGCGCCGTCACGCGGCGCAGCTTGCGCAGGTCCTCGCGACACGTCAGCCAGAAGCACCGCGTGACGACCACGTCGTCCGGCAGCACCGGCACCAGCGCCGGCTGCGTGGCCGCCATGAAGCACGGCAGGATCGCGAGCGCGCCGCCCTGCAGCGCCGCGAACACCTGCGCGATCACGCTCGTCGTGCGCAATCCGGCGGTCGCGCCGGGCACCGCGCGCTCCAGATACAGCAGCTCGCTGCTGAACGCGAGATCGTCGACGTAGCTGATGAACGCATGCCGCGCGAGATCGTCGGTGCACGTGATCGGCGCGTGGTTCGCCAGATAGTCGCGCGTCGCATAGAGCCGCAACTGGTAGTCGCACAGCTTCGTGACCACGTAAGGCCCGCGTTCGGGCCGCTCGAGCGTGATCGCCAGATCGGCTTCGCGCTTCGGCAGGTTGACGAAGTGCGGGACCGGCAGCAGATCGACCGTCACGTGCGGATGCGCGACGCGAAACCGCGCCAGCTGCGGCGCGAGGAAAAAGCAGCCGAACCCCTCGGTCGACCCGATCCGCACGTGGCCCGACAGCGCCTCGCCGGTATTGGCGACCTGGTCGCACGCGGAGTGCACGGTCGTCTCCATCGCGTCCGCATACGCGACGAGCCGCTGCCCCTCGGCCGTCAGCGTGAAGCCGCCGGAGCGCGACTTGTCGAACAGCAGCGTGCCCATCGCGGCCTCGAGCGCGCGAATGCGCCGCGCGACCGTCGTGTAGTCGACGCCGAGACGCTTCGCCGCCCCGCTCGCGCGCTGCGTGCGGGCGACTTCGAGGAAGAAGCGCAGGTCGTCCCAGTTCAGGTTGCCGGAAACCGGCTCGGTGGCGTGTCGCATCGGCGGGAAAAAGGGCAGGAGTCTCCGGGCCGGCCGTCGATATGCATAAATGCACATCCAACCGGTTTTCTTGTCGGTACATCGTGGATCCGCGCATAACTATACTCGACCGTGACCTGCGGACCATGAGCCGCGGGCAATAAATACGGAGACACCATGCAGACGCGATCCACCCTCGATGAGCATGCCGCCGTCGCGACGCCGGCCCCTGCCCGCACCGCGAGGCACTACCTGCTGGCCGGCTGGGCCAGCATGGCCGGCACCACGATCGAGTGGTACGACTTCTTCCTCTACGGCACCGCCGCCGCGCTCGTATTCAACCGCATCTTCTTCCCGTCGCTGGACCCCGTCGTCGGCACGCTCGCCGCGTTCGGCACGTTCGCGGTCGGCTTCATCGGGCGGCCGATGGGCGGCATCGTGTTCGGCCACTTCGGCGACCGCATCGGCCGCAAGTCGATGCTGATGATCACGCTGCTGCTGATGGGCGTGCCGAGCATGATCATCGGGCTGATCCCGTCGTACGACCGCATCGGCTACTGGGCTGCCGCCCTGCTGATCGCGATGCGCTTCCTGCAGGGGATGGCGGTCGGCGGCGAATGGGGCGGCGCGGTGCTGATGGCCGTCGAGCACGCGCCGAAGGGCCGCAAGGGGCTGTTCGGCAGCCTGCCGCAGACGGGCGTCGGGCTCGGGCTGATCCTGTCGTCGGTCGCGATGGCGGCGGTGGCCGCGCTGCCCGAAGCCGACATGCTGTCGTGGGGCTGGCGCGTGCCGTTCCTCGCGAGCATCGCGCTCGTCGGCCTCGGCTGGTTCATCCGCGCGAAGGTGCCGGAGTCGCCGGACTTCGAGAAGATGCAGCGCCAGGGCAAGGCCGAGAAGTCGCCGGTGACGGCCGCGCTGCGCCGCCATCCGCGCGAGGTGCTGACGATCGTCGGCGCGCGCGCCGCCGAGAACACGTGGTTCTACATGGTCGTCACGTTCGCGCTCGCCTATGCAACGCAGCAGTTGCACCTGCCGAAGGCCGACATGCTGCACGCGATCACGGCCGGCGCGGCGCTGTCGCTCGTCACGATGCCGCTGTGCGGGCATCTGAGCGACCGCATCGGCCAGCGCCGGATGTTCGCGATCGGCCTCGTGCTGATGTGCGCGTTCGCCGCGCCGTTCTTCATGATGCTCGGCACGCAGCAGACGTCGTACGCATGGTGGGCGATCGTGCTCGGCCTCGGCGTCGTGTTCCCGATTCTTTACGCACCGGAGTCGCTGCTGTTCGCGCAGCAGTTCCCGGCGGAAATCCGCTACAGCGGCATCTCGCTGTCGGTGCAGCTCGCCGGCGTGATCGGCGGCGGCTTCGCGCCGATGATCGCGACGTCGCTGCTCAAAGCGGGCGGCGGCCAGCCGCACTACGTGATCGCGTACCTCGTCGGCTTCGGCGTATTCGCGCTCGCGTGCACCGCACTGATGCGTCCGGCACGGACGTAACGCATCGACGCCCGCCGGCCCGTCCTTACCCGGTTTCCATTCGACCTGCCGTCCGCCGTGGCCGAACGCGCGACGGACGCAGGGCACCCATTTTCTTCGCACCACCGTTTCCGGAGAGTTCCATGAACGCCGCAGTTCCCCAGACCACCCTCGCCCTGCCCACCGCCAAGCTGCTGATCGACGGCGCGTTCGTCGATTCGCAAAGCGCCGAATGGGGCGACATCGTCAACCCCGCGACGCAGGAAGTGATCGGCCGCGTGCCGTACGCGACGCTCGACGAGGTCGATGCCGCGATCGCGTCCGCGCAGCGCGCGTTCCAGACCTGGAAGACGACGCCGATCGGCGCGCGGCTGCGCATCATGCTGAAGTTCCAGGATCTGGTGCGCCGCAATCTCGAACGGATCGCGCACACGCTGACGGCCGAGCAAGGCAAGACGCTGCCCGACGCGCAGGGCGACATCTTCCGCGGCCTCGAAGTGGTCGAGCACGCATGCTCGATCGGCACGCTGCAGCAAGGCGAGTTCGCGGAGAACGTCGCGGGCGGCGTCGACACCTACACGCTGCGCCAGCCGATCGGCGTGTGCGCGGGCATCACGCCGTTCAACTTCCCCGGCATGATCCCGCTGTGGATGTTCCCGATGGCGATCGTGTGCGGCAACACGTTCGTGCTGAAACCGTCCGAGCAGGATCCGCTGTCGACGATGCAGCTCGTCGAGCTCGCGATCGAGGCCGGCGTGCCGATGGGCGTGCTGAACGTCGTGCACGGCGGCAAGATGGTGGTCGACCGCCTCTGCACGCACCCGGACATCAAGGCGATCTCGTTCGTCGGCTCGACGCGCGTCGGCACGCACGTGTACAACCTCGGCAGCCAGCACGGCAAGCGCGTGCAGTCGATGATGGGCGCGAAGAATCACGCGGTCGTGCTGCCGGATGCGCATCGCGAGCAGTCGATCAACGCGCTGGTCGGCGCGGGCTTCGGCGCGGCCGGCCAGCGCTGCATGGCGACGTCGGTCGTGGTGCTGGTCGGCAAGGCGCGTGACTGGCTGCCCGATCTGGTCGAAAAGGCGAAGGCGCTGAAGGTCAACGCCGGTGCGGAAGCCGGCACGGACGTCGGCCCGGTCGTGTCGAAGGCGGCGAAGGCGCGCATCCTGTCGCTGATCGACGCGGGCGTGAAGGAAGGCGCGACGCTGCTGCTCGACGGCCGCGACGTGACGGTGCCCGGCTACGAGCACGGCAACTTCGTCGGCCCGACGATCTTCTCGGGCGTGACGACCGACATGTCGATCTACACGGAAGAAATCTTCGGGCCGGTGGTGGTCGTGCTCGAAGCCGACACGCTCGACGACGCGATCGCGCTCGTCAACGCGAACCCGATGGGCAACGGCGTCGGCCTCTTCACGCAGAGCGGCGCGGCCGCGCGCAAGTTCCAGAGCGAGATCGACGTCGGTCAAGTCGGCATCAACATCCCGATTCCGGTGCCGGTCCCCTACTTCAGCTTCACCGGCTCGCGCGGCTCGAAGCTCGGCGATCTCGGCCCGTACGGCAAGCAGGTCGTGCAGTTCTACACGCAGACGAAGACGGTCACCGCGCGCTGGTTCGACGACGACGCGACGGCCGGCGGCGTGAACACGACGATCGCGTTGCGCTGAGCGCGAAGCATGGGACCGGACCAAGCGCTAAAGCGCCAAGTCCGGTCGACCGCGAAGCATGGGACCGGACTAAGCGCTGAAGCGCCAAGTCCGGTCGACACAGGAGCCTGTACATGGAAATTGCATTCATCGGACTCGGCAACATGGGCGGCCCCATGGCCGCCAACCTGCTCAAGGCCGGTCACACGCTGACGGTATTCGACCTCGATGCGAACGCGGTCGACACCGCCGTGCGTGCGGGCGCGACGGCGGCCGCGTCGCCGCGTGACGCGGCCGCCCGCGCGTCGCTGGTGATCACGATGCTGCCGGCCGCGCAGCACGTGCGCGCGGTTTATCTCGGCGACGACGGCGTGCTGGCCGGCGCGCACGCCGGCGCGACGTTCGTCGACTGCAGCACGATCGATCCGGACACCGTGCGCGCGCTGGCCGACGCCGCCGCGCAGCGCGACTTCCCGCTCGCCGATGCGCCGGTGTCGGGCGGCACCGGCGGCGCGCAGGCCGGCACGCTGACCTTCATGGTCGGCGCGGAAAGCGCGCTGTTCGAGCGCATCCGCCCGGTGCTGCTCGACATGGGGAAGAATGTCGTGCATTGCGGCGGCACGGGCACCGGGCAGATCGCGAAGATCTGCAACAACCTGCTGCTCGGAATCTCGATGATGGGCGTGTCGGAAGCGATGGCGCTCGGCGCCGCGCTCGGCATCGATCCGGCCGTGCTGGCCGGCATCATCAACACGTCGACCGGCCGCTGCTGGAGCTCGGACGCGTATAACCCATACCCGGGCGTGAACGACGCGGCGCCCGCCGCGCGCGGCTACTCGGGCGGTTTCGCCGCGAACCTGATGCTGAAGGATCTCGGGCTCGCGACCGAAGCCGCGCGCAGCGCACGGCAGCCGGTGTGGATGGGTGCGCTCGCGCAGCAGCTTTATCAGTCGATGAACCAGCAAGGGCTCGGCACGCTGGACTTCTCCGCGTGCGTGAAGCTGTACGAGGCGCAGCCCGCGTAACGCGACCGACGGACGTGCGTCGGCCCGCGATGCCCGTCAACGGCATCGCGGGTCGATTCGTTTCCGGAGCAGCACGGGCGTGGAGGCCACGGCCGCGCGGGCGACGCGGCGCTTATCCGCGCGGGTTCGACGCCGTCTCGAAGGTCGGATGGCACTCGAACGCGAGTTCCGAGCGCGCGTCGACGCGGCGGCCGCCGGTCACCGACTCCTGCTTCAGGCTCGCGCGCATGCCGCGCTGCGTGCAGTAGTTGGTCGCTTCGTTGACGGCTTTTTCATGGGCGTCGGCCCACGTCGTCGACATGCCGAGCGTGCGCGTCGTCACGGTGAAGACGTTCGGGTTCGACGTCGTGGTCACGTCGGAGGCGGTTGAACACGCGGCGAGCAAGCATGCAGCGGCCGCGATGGTCAACCCTCGCAGGGATCGAAAAGGTACAGGGATGGACATGGGGGGCAAGCGCACGTCGATTCGACGGCATTGAGCAACATAGGCGACAGTATGCCTGCCCGATTGCCGGAGATCATGCCCTTTTCGATGAACACATTGTTTCGAATGGTTAAACGATGGGTGTCCGCGGCAAGATTTACGAGGCCGCGGCGCGCCCGGCGTTGCCCCGTGTGTCGCTTTTTCTCCGGCCGCCGTACTGCTTCTTCACGTGCGCCGGTCAGTGCGAGCGTGCCTGCCTGATTCTCGCCGAGGCTTCCTCCAGGTTTCGCCACGCCGGTTGACCGGGCGCGTAGCGCGCGCGGATGTACGCGGCAAGCTCGGCCATCTGCCGGTCGTCGAACGCGTCGCGGAAACCCGGCATGTAGCCGAGCGCGTCGGTGGCCGGATGGTCGATCCCGTCGTGCAGCACCCGCAGCAGGTTGTCGGGCGCGGCCTGGCTGACGCTCGTGTTGAGCCCCATCAGCGGACGCACGCCGAAATGCCCGACCCCGCCCGATTCCGAGTGACACACCGCGCACGCGGCATCGAACGCGCGCCGACCGCTCTCGAGGCCGAGCGTCGCGACGGCTTCCGCACCGTGCGCACGGCGGGTCGCCGTGTCGGCCGCCACGGCCGCATCGACGGGCGGCGACAGCGACGTCAGATAATGCGCGATCGCCCGAACGTCCGATTCGGGCAGCGCCGCGAGCCCCGCGACCACCGGTGCCATCGGCCCAGCCGCGACGCCGTGCTGCGCGGAGAAACCGGTGCGCAGGTAGTCGAACAGCGCGTCTTCGGTCCACGGCACCGGTGACGCCGGCGACGCGACGAGTGGCGGAGCGACCCATCCCTCGGCCTCGCCGCCGGCCAGGTACGCGCGCCCGCCCTGTTCCGCGCCGAATGCGTTGCGCGGCGTATGGCAAGCGCCGCAGTGCGCGGCGCCGTCGACCAGATACTTGCCGCGATTCCATGTCGCGGAGCGCGCCGGGTCCGGCGCGAACGGCCGCGCGTCGTGAAACAGCCAGTTCCATCCGGCGACGAGGCGCCGCTGGTCGAGCGGGAACGGCAGCTTCGTCTTCGGCGGTGCATGCGTCACCGGCGGCCGCGACATCAGATAGGCATAGAGCGCGAGCAGGTCGGGCTCGCTCAGCTTCGCGAACGCGGTGTACGGAAACGCCGGATACAGATGCGTGCCGTCGCGGCCGATGCCTTCGCGCATCGCACGCGCAAACGCCGGATACGACCATGCGCCGATGCCGGTTTCCGGATCGGGCGTGATGTTGGTCGTGTAGATCGTGCCGAACGGTGTGTCGAGCGCGAGACCGCCCGCGTTGGGTGCGCCGCCGGGCGCGGTATGACAGACCGCGCAATCGCCGGCGAGCGCGATCAGGCGACCGCGTTCGAGCGTCGCCGCGCTCCACATCGCGCCGTCCGCACCGCCCGATGCGATCGGCGCGATCGGTGCCGGGCCCGGCAGAATCGCGCACGCGAGCCCGATCAGCCCGCCGACCACCCCGCCCGCGCCACCGCCAGCGAGCCAGCGGCGCCAGCGCGACGACGCACGGCGCGACGTGCCGGAATGGCTCTCGCCTGAATCCACCGGTGCCGGCCGAGTCAGCGCCTCGCGAATGCGCGCGGCATCGAACGGCGGCGCGCGAAAACGCACGCCCGTCGCGTCATGCAGCGCGTTCGCGATTGCGGCCGCGGCCGGCGCGGCCGCCTGCTCGATCCGTTGCGCATCGTACGCCGACAGCGAGCGGGCGCGATCCGCGCCCGGCGCGGCGTCGTCGAACGCGACGAGTTCATGCGCGATCGCATCCGGCGCGACATCGCCGCCGGTCTCGTCATGCGCCGGCCGCGCGGACAGCCGCGCGCCCATCACGCGCGAAATCGTCGCCTCGATCTGCCATGCGGGCAAGCCCGCCATCGACGCCCGCCCGGGATTGCCGGTGCCCTGTCCGGCGACGACGCGGCGCACCGCGACCTCGCCCGTCGCACGATCGACGTCGAGATCGACGACCCACGCGGACCAGTGCGGGGCGTTGTCGCGACCCGCATCGGCTTGCACGTTTTCGTCCCCGGACGACGCATCGGGCGCACCGGCCCCGTCGAATGCAAAGCCGCGTCCGTTCAAGCGGTCGGATACGTGCGCCGTCGCCGGTTCGCCCCACGCGGCGCGTTCGCTGACCATCCGGATAATCTCGCGCGGCCCAGCATCGCGCGACGCATCAAGATGCTGCAGACGCAATGCGACCGGATCGCGCTTCAGCGCACCGGCCAGCTCGTCGACGAACGATTCGCGCGCGAACGCGTGCGCATGGCCGGGAATCGCGTGGTGGATGTCGGCCATCTCGATCGACGTCTGCGCATGTCGATAGACGAACGGCGAAGATGGTGTCAACGCCCCGCCCTCCGCCATCGCGCGCCGCACATCCGCCGTCTCACCGGCCTGCGCGCGATAGCGCCACGTCGTCATCCGGCCATCGGCGGTGGTCCTTGTTTCGACATCGAACGACGCCTGCGCGCGCGTATCGCCGATCGGCCACTCGTAGCGCCCGCGATGCGTGCACGCCGTGTCATCCGCACGCCGCGCCGAACCGGCCGCCACTTCATCGCATCGCACATCGTCCGCATCGGTTTCGGGCTGCGCGGGCACGCTCGGGTCATGCTTCATCGCCGTCATCCCGCAGATAGCGCGCGGCCCGATGCACCGCGCGGATGATCTCCAGGTGCGTGCCGCAGCGGCAAAGATTGAAGCGCAACGCGTCGCGAATCGTCGCATCGTCCGGCAACGGATTGCGGTCGAGCAGCGCTTTCGTGCTCATGATCATCCCGTTCAGGCAATAGCCGCACTGCGCGGCCTGCTCGTCGATGAACGCGCGCTGGATCGGATGCGGCGCGGCGCGCGAGCCGAGCCCTTCGAGCGTCGTCACGTCGCGCCCATGTGCGGCGGCGGCCGGCACGACGCACGCGCGCGTCGCCTGCCCGTCGACCAGCACCGTGCATGCACCGCACTGGCCGAACCCGCAGCCGTACTTCGGGCCGTTGAGCGCGCAGTCGTTGCGCAGGATCAGCAGCAGCGGCGCGTCGGGCGCGGCTGCGTCGAACGTGAGCGGCGTGCCGTTCACGCGAAACGCGAGCGGCCGCGACGGAGAAGCGGGATGGGACATGAATGGATCCGGAATGCGGGGCGCGGGCCGGAAGACCGGCGGGCCGAGGCCTGGGGCCGGCGGCGGGCACGGCCGCCGACTCGCGACGGCCGGCATCGCGCGCAACGCCGACGTATAACACGCCGAAATGCGCGCGTGCCGCCGCGTCGATCGACGATATGGCGGCGCGGCATCCGGCTCGGACACCGCGCGCGCGTCAGGCAACGGCCGCCACGTTGCCGCGCGACGGTGACGGTGACACGAGCGGCACGTCGAACACGTCGTAGCCGAACACCCACGACGGATCCTCGTTGGTGCGCAGCCACGTGTTGTTGTGCGACACGAGCTGCACCTTCGACGCACGCGCCGCGCGATTCGTCTCATACAGCGCGAACGCACCCGCGTGATCGCCGATGCCGACTTCGTCGAGACAGCGCGTGAGCATCGCCGCATCCTCGATCGCCATCGCCGCGCCCTGCGCCATGTGCGGCTTCATCGGATGGCACGCATCGCCGAGCAGCACGAGACGGCCGCGGCTCCACAACGGCAGCGGGTCGCGTTCGAGCAGCGGCCACTTGGTGATCGACGGCGACACGTCGATCAGATGCTGGATGTCGGCATGGAAACCCGCGAACGCCTCGCGCATTTCATCGCGGCTGCTGTCGACCATCGACACGCCTTCCGGCCACTCGGCCTGCGGCACGCCGGTCACGTAGTAGTACTCGTCGCGCTTCTCGGTCACGTAGTAGACCATCATGTGACGATCCTCCGACCACCACTTCACGCACATGTCGTACGGCTTGTTGCCGAGCAGCGATGCCGGGAACACCGCGCGATGCGCGACGTAGCCTGTATAGCGCGGCGGCTCCGCACCGAGCAGATGCTCGCGGATCCGCGAATTCACGCCGTCCGCGCCGATCACGATGTCGGCCGTCTCGGCGCTGCCGTCGGCGAACGTCAGACGCACCGCGTCGCCGGTGTCCTCCACCGACGCGAGCCGCTTGCCGAAGCGGATCGTGCCGGGTGTCACCGCCTGCGTCATCAGCGCATGGAAATCGCCGCGATGCACGGTCAGGTAGCTCGCGCCGTAGGTCTTGCGCGCGTAGTCGCCGAGCGGAATCTGCGACAACACGTCGGCCGTCCGCCAGTCGCGGCTGTACCAGTAATCCGGATGCGAGCCCATCGTCTCCAGCGCGTCCTCGCACCCGATGCGCCGCATGATCTTCATCACGTTCGGGCCGAGATGAATGCCCGCGCCGAGGCGCGAGAACGCCGGCGCCTGCTCGTACAGCGCGACGTCGTAGCCGCGGCGCTGCAGAAGCGCCGCGGCGGCCGTGCCGCCGAGACCGGCGCCGATGATTGCGATACGTGGTTTGCTCATGCGGATCTCCTGATCGTGAGCCCGTCGCCGAACGCGGCACGGAGAACGGGCGAATTGAATGGCGTCTATGTAGCGTACACACTCAATTTATTCAGAACAAGCGGATTGTTGTCGGCGATTCAATCATCCGGGAAAACACCAATATTTCCTCAACTTTACGCACTCGTAAATGATGACTGCCGAACGGCGATCATTTTGATCCATTGCCATTTTCAAATGTACACACTAGACTTTGCTCGAAATCAGGCGATCTCGCGCCAGCGTGCCGCCCCACCCTTACCGACACGGAGCCTCCCGTCATGAGCAAGACCTACCGCATCGGCCAGATCGTGCCGAGTTCCAACACGACGATGGAAACCGAGATTCCCGCGATGCTGCGGTTGCGCGAGGCGATCCGGCCCGAGCGCTTCACGTATCACTCGAGCCGGATGCGGATGAAGAAGGTCGTCAAGGAAGAACTCGCGGCGATGGATGCCGAATCCGACCGCTGCGCGGTGGAGCTGAGCGATGCGCGCGTCGACGTGCTCGGCTACGCGTGCCTCGTCGCGATCATGGCGATGGGCCGCGGCTATCACCGCGTGTCGCAGGCGCGCCTCACGAAACACACGGCCGACAACGGCGCGCAGGCGCCGGTGCTGACGAGCGCGGGCGCGCTCGTCGACGCCTTGAAGGTGATCGGCGCGAAGCGCATCGTGGTGGTCGCGCCGTACATGCTGCCGCTGACCGAACTCGTGGTCGATTACATCCGCAACGAAGGCTATGAAGTGATCGCGTATCGCGCGCTCGAGATTCCCGACAACCTCGACGTCGGCCGCCACGACCCGGCACGCCTGCCCGACATTGTGAAGACGCTGCCGTACCAGGACGCCGATGCGATCGTGCTGTCGGCGTGCGTGCAGATGCCGTCGTTGCCGGCTGTTGCGAAAGTCGAGGCGATGACGGGCAAGCCCGTGATCACGGCTGCGATCGCGACGACCTACGCGATGCTGCGCGAACTCGATCTCGAACCGGTCGTGCCGGGCGCCGGCGCGCTGCTGTCCGGCGCGTACTGAGCCCCCCGCTACTTCGGAGCCTCTCCATGTCCTCGACTTTCCTGTACGGCGCAAACGTCCGCGCGAACGGCATCCGCCAGCACTACCTGCGCTACGGCGGCGCGACAGGCGCGCGCGCGTCGCGACCCGCCATCGTGCTGATTCCCGGCATCACGAGCCCCGCGATCACGTGGGGCTTCGTCGGCGAAGTGTTCGGCGCGGCGTTCGACACCTATGTGCTCGACGTGCGCGGTCGCGGGCTGTCCGACGCGTCGCCGTCGCTCGACTACGGCCTCGACGCGCAGGCCGACGACGTCGCGGCGCTCATCGCCGCGCTCGGCCTGCCGCGCACGAGCCTCGTCGGCCATTCGATGGGCGCGCGGATCGCCGCGCGCGCGGCGCGGCGCGACATCGGCGGTCTCGAGTCGGTCGTGCTCGTCGATCCGCCGGTGTCGGGCCCGAACCGCCGCGACTATCCGGGCAAGCTGCCGTGGTACATCGACTCGATGACGCTCGCGCGCGCCGGCACCGACGCCGAAGGGATGCGCGCGTTCTGTCCGACCTGGACCGACGCCGAACTGCAATTGCGCGCCGAATGGCTGCACACGTGCGACGAGCGAGCGGTGCGCGCGTCGTACGAAGGCTTCCACACCGACGACTTCCACGCGGATGCCGCACGACTGACCGTGCCGTCCCTGCTGATCACGGCCGAGCGCGGCGACGTGGTGCGCGACGACGACGTCGCTGAATTGCAGCACGCGACACCGTCGATGCGGCACGTGCGCGTGCCCGACGCCGGCCACATGATCCCGTGGGACAACGCGGCGGGCTTCTACGCGGCCTTCGGCGACTTCCTCGGCGCGCCGCTCGCGGCCTGATTCCACGTCGCCCCCCCTTTTCCCTTCACGCTTTTACCGGAGCCGACGATGCCAGTCAGCGACTATCAACTGATCGACGCGTGGAAGCAGGTGCTCACGCTGTCGCGCCTCGAACCGGGCCAGACCGTCACGATCCTGACGAGCGCGGCCACTCACCCGCAGACGCTGTCGTGCGCGCTGATCGCGACGCAATCGATGGGCGCGATCGTCAACCGGCTCGACCTGCCGCCGGTGAACGGCGAGAACGCGTTCAGCCGCGACCCGCTCGCGTATCTCGGCACGACGCCGCTGACCGGCAACCGAGCCGCAATCGCCGCGCTGCGCGAGAGCGACCTCGTGCTCGACCTGATGACGCTGCTGTTCTCGCCCGAGCAGCACGACATCCTGAAGTCCGGCACGAAGATCCTGCTCGCGGTCGAGCCGCCCGAGGTGCTGGTGCGCATGCTGCCAACGCTGGCCGATCGCACGCGCGTGCTCGGTGCCGCGAAAAAAATCGCCGCCGCGCGCGAGATGCGCGTGACCTCCGCGGCCGGCACCGCCCTCGTGTGCCCGCTCGGCGATTTCCCGCCGACCGCCGAATACGGCTTCGTCGACGCGCCGGGCCGCTGGGACCACTGGCCGAGCGGTTTCGCGCTGACCTACCCGAACGATCGCACCGCGCGCGGCACGATCGTGATCGATCGCGGCGACATCCTGCTGCCGCAGAAGCACTACGTGAGCGAGCCGATCGCGCTGACCGTCGAAGGCGGTTACGCGACGCGCATCGAAGGCGGCATCGACGCCGATCTGCTGCGGGACTACATGGAAACCTTCGCCGACCCGGAAGGCTACGCGATCTCGCACATCGGCTGGGGGCTGCAGCCGCGTGCGCGCTGGTCGACGCTCGGCCTGTACGACCGCGAGGCGACGATCGGGATGGATGCGCGAGCGTTCGAAGGCAACTTCCTGTTCTCGCTCGGCCCGAACAACGAAGGCGGCGGCAATCGAACGACCACCTGCCACATCGACATCCCGCTGCGCCGCTGCACGGTCGAGCTCGACGGCGAGACCGTCGTGCGCGACGGCCGCGTGACCGACCAACCCGCCTGACAGACGAGTGCCCGACACCATGACCGACCTTTCCCATCATGCCGAAGCGAACGTCTATCGCCAGCAGGGTTTCGGCACGCCGCTGCCGCCGCACGGCAACATCGGACTGCTGATCGTCGACTTCGTGGCCGGCTTCGCCGATCCCGCGACGTTCGGCGGCGGCAACATCGCGCCGGCGATCGCGCGCACGACGCGGGCGCTCGCGCTCGCGCGCGAACGCGGCTGGCCGGTCGCGCACAGCCGCATCGTGTACGCGGACGACGGCAGCGACGACAACGTGTTCTCGCTGAAGGTGCCCGGCATGGCGACGCTGACCGAGCACCATCCGAACAGCGCGATCGTGCCCGAACTCACGCCTGCCGCCGGCGAACTCGTCGTGCGCAAGACCGTGCCGTCGGCGTTTTTCGGCACGCAGCTTGCACCGTGGCTCGCGCAGCGCGCGGTGCAGACGCTGCTCGTTGCCGGCGCGGTGACGAGCGGCTGCGTGCGCGCGAGCGTGGTCGACGCGATGTCGCACGGGTTCCGTCCGCTCGTGCTTGCCGATTGCGTCGGCGATCGCGCGATCGCGCCGCACGACGCGAACCTGTTCGACATGCAGCAGAAATATGCGGCCGTGATGCCGCTCGATGATGCGATCGCGGCGATCGATACCGTGCACGCGCGCTGAGCCGCCACGCCACTCCGTGCCGCGCGGGCGGCGGCCTGGCCGTCGCCCGCGCCCTCACCCTTCACCCGCGTGCGATTGACGCTGCGGTTTTGGCGACCTAGATTGACCGCGTGCGCCGTCGCGCAAGCCCAGGCCGCCACCTCGTGCGCGGCACGCAGCGTCTGCACGCCGAAGCCCGTGCGCCCGCCAGCCGCGCCCTCTCCGACAGGACACCTCGATCGTGAATCGCTCCGAACTGCTTGCGCGCGACGGCTGCCTGACCGTGATCCGGCCGCCCGCGCCGCCGCCCAGGCCGGCGCCCGGCCAGCCGGGCAGCCTGTCGTCGTACGTGCCGGTGCTACCCGAGGTGTTCGTCGCGATTCTCGACGACGGACGCATCCTCGCGTTCAACGGCCATGTCGACCTCGGCACCGGCATTCGCACGTCGCTCGCGCAAATCGTGGCCGAGGAACTCGACGTGCCGCCCGCGCGCGTGACGATGGTGCTCGGCGACACGGCCGCGACGCCGAACCAGGGTCCGACCATCGCGAGCGCGACGATCCAGATTTCCGCGACGCCCTTGCGCTGCGCGGCCGCGCAGGCACGCCACGCATTGCTGATGCGGGCCGCCGAGCGTTTCGGTGTCGATCTCGCGCAGTTGAGCATCGACGACGGAACGATCTCCGCGCCGGCACACGGGCACGCCGCGACGTTCGCCGCGCTCGTCGCGGAGCACCGCATCGCACTGACGCTCGACCTGAATGCCCGCACGAAGGATCCCGCTGACTACCGGATCGTCGGCCGATCGTCGCCGCGCGTCGACCTGCCCGCGAAAGCAACGGGCCAGCTCACGTTCGTGCACGACATGCGCGTGCCGGGCATGCTGCATGGCCGCGTCGTGCGGCCGCCGTATGCAGGCCACGACAGCGGCGCGTTCGTCGGCACGTCGCTGGTCGACGTCGATCGCGCGTCGGTCGCCGACGTGCCGGGGCCCGTGGCGATCGTCGCGATCGGCGATTTCGTCGGCGTCGTGGCCGAGCGCGAGGAACACGCGATCCGCGCGGCGCGCCAGCTGCGCGTCACGTGGCGGCCGCATCCCGCGCTGCCGCCGCTCGATACGCCCGCGGCCGCGATCGCCGCCGCGCCCGCGCAACGCCGTTTGTTGCTCGACGAAGGCGACGTCGACGCGGCACGCACGCAACCCGACACGATCACGCTGTCGCGCACCTATGCATGGCCGTTCCAGATGCATGGCTCGATCGGCCCGTCGTGCGCGCTCGCCGACTATCGCGCGCCCGGCGACGGCCGGATCACCGTATGGTCCGGCACGCAGAACCCCGTATCGCTGCGCTACGACCTCGCGACGCTCGTGGCGCGAGACGAAGCCGATTTCGACATCGTACGAATGGAAGCAGCCGGCTGCTACGGCCGCAACGGCGCGGACGACGTATGCGGCGACGCGCTGCTGCTGTCGCGCGCGGTCGGCCGTCCGGTGCGCGTGCAACTGTCACGCGCGGACGAACATCTGTGGGAACCGAAGGGCGCCGGGCAACTAATGCAGGTGACGGGCACCGTGACGCGCGACGGCCGCCTGCTGAGCTACGACTTCACGACGCGCTATCCATCGAACGACGCGCCGCTGCTCGCAACGCTCCTGACCGGCGCGATCGCACCCGAGCCGCGCGTGTTCGAGATGGGCGACCGCACGGCCGTGTCGCCGTATGAAAGCCCGAACCGCCGCTTCGTCTGCGAGGATCTCGCGCCGCTCGTGCGCGCATCGTGGTTGCGCGGCGTGTCGGCGTTACCGAACTCGTTCGCGCACGACGCGTTCGTCGACGAATGCGCGGTGCTGGCCGGCATCGATCCGGTCGCGTTCCGGCTTCGGCATCTCAAGGACACGCGCGCGCGCGAACTGCTGCAGGCCGTGGCTGATCGCGCGGGCTGGACCCCGTGCGCGGGCCGCAACCATGAACACGAAGGATCGCGCGTCGTGCGCGGGCGCGGCGTCGCGTATGCGCGCTACGTGCACAGTCGCTTCCCCGGTTTCGGCGCGGCATGGTCCGCATGGATCGTCGACCTGAGCGTCGATCGCGTGTCCGGCGAAATCCGCATCGAGCGCGTGACGGTCGGCCAGGACACCGGCACGATGATCAACCCGGACGGCGTGCGTCACCAGATCCACGGCAACGTGATCCAGGTATTGAGCCGCACGCTGAAGGAGCGTGTGCGGTTTGCCGATGGCAAGGTCGCTTCGCGGGAATGGGCAAGCTATCCGATCCTGACGTTCGACGAAGTGCCGGATGTCGACGTGGTGCTGATGCCGCGGCAAGGCGAGCCGCCGCTCGGCGCGGGCGAATCGGCGTCGGTGCCGGGGCCAGCCGCCGTCGCGAATGCGCTGTTCGACGCGACCGGCGTGCGCTTCTACGCGCCGCCGTTCACGCCCGAGACGGTGCGTACAGCGCTGCGCGAGGCCGGCCGGCTTCCTGGTGCGGAAGCGCCCGCCGCAGCACGCGCGGTGTAAGGGTGGTTCGCGTCGAGGGCCGGACGGCGCCGCGCGTCACGCGTCGCCATCGGCCTCCATCATCTTGCGCAGCAGATACTGCAATGCGACGCGTTCGCCCGGATTGAGCGGCCCGTACGTGCGCTCGGTCACCTGCCGCGCGAACGGCACCGTGCGGTCGATCAGCGCGAGGCCCGCCGCGGTCGCGCGCACGATCAGCTTGCGGCCGTCGTTCGGGTCGGGCAGCACCTCGATCAGCTCGCGCGCCTTCAACCGATCGACGACGCCGCGGATCGTCGCCTGGTCGATCGCGGTCGCCTTGACGATGTCGTTCAGCGAACACGCCTGCTTTTCCTTGACCGCGCACAGCGCGACGAACTGCGCGGCCGTCAGGTCCGAATCGGGGATCGCTTCCTGGAAGATCGCGACGTGCCGCTGATAGGCGCGGCGCAGCAGGTGCCCGACCTGGTCGTGAAAGTCGTAGGAATCCTTGGAAGACGCCATGAAGATGAAGGCCCGCGCGGCATGAATGAGAAAGGCAAGCAGTGTACACCCTCGAATCGGCACGATCGTTCGCGCGGTGGTCGCTTCATTGCGGCACGTCAGGGTTCGTCGCGCCCGCTCCGTCTTTGACCTGACGATTGCCCGACTGTGCCGACCCGCCCACGACACCGCGCCCCAAGGGTGCCGTTCGCACCATCCTGCGGACTACCGAACGCACGCTATCGCACCACCGAGGCACTTGCATGCACACACTCCACTTTTAAGCGCACACGCACGAGTTTTGTGCATCCGGATCCGCTCGTGATGTTCGCGAAAATATGTGCTTTTCCCCGAATAATTCCTCGAAAAACATAGGCCTTATACGGCACATCGATCGATCCTAAAACGGATGTTTTCATGCCAGTGCGATTCCGTATTTTCTAGTGTGTACGCTATGTAATTGGCGTGCTATACAGACTCCAGCGCGCGGCGAACCTTCGCTCGCGTCGAACGGCCACCCACTTCATCCGTCACATTCGAACAGGGGCAATCCCATGTCTACCGCACACCCGAGCGCAGCCGTCTCCGCCGACGACACGCTGCACGGCGCGCTATACCGCAAGGTCACGCTGCGCCTGATCACGCTGTTCTGCCTGTGCTATTTCGCGGCCTATCTCGACCGCATCAACATCGGGCTCGCGAAGCTGCAGATGCTCGACGCGCTGAAGTTCAGCGACACCGTGTACGGGCTCGGCGCCGGCCTGTTCTTCGGCGGCTACATCCTGTTCGAAGTCCCGAGCAACCTGGTGCTGCAACGCGTCGGCGCGAAGCTGTGGATCGCGCGGATCATGATCACGTGGGGTCTGCTGTCGGGCGCGACGATGTTCGTGCAGACGCCGATGCAGTTCTACATCGTGCGCTTCCTGCTCGGTGCCGCCGAAGCCGGCTTCCTGCCCGGCGTGCTGTTGTACCTGACGCAGTGGTATCCCGATGCGCGCCGCGCGCGGATCGTCGCGCTGTTCATGGTCGGTCTGCCGCTGTCGAGCATGATCGGCAGCCCGATTTCCGGCTGGATCATGCGGGCGTTCGACGGCGCGCACGGGCTCGGCGGCTGGCAGTGGCTGTTCCTGCTGGAGGCATTGCCGTCCGTGCTGCTCGGCTTCGCGGTACTGCGCTGGCTGCCCAACGGCATCGAAACCGCGCGCTGGCTGAACCCCGATGAGAAGCGCACGCTGCGCGCCAACCTCGACGCCGATCCGTCCGGGAACAAGAGTCATGCGCTCGGCCGTGCGTTCACCGACCCGAAGGTGTGGGCCCTCGGTCTCATTGACCTCTGCGTGCTGCTCGGGCTGTATGCGGTGAGCTTCTGGCTGCCGACGATCCTGCGCGACACAGGCGTGAAGGACGCGTATCACATCGGCTGGCTGATGGTGATCCCCAATGCCGCGGCCGTGCTCGCGACGCTGTATTGCGGCGCGAGCTCCGACCGTGCGCGCGAGCGCCGCTGGCATATCGTCGTGCCGTTCCTGGTGTCGGCCGTCGCGCTCGCATTTGCCGCCGCGTCGTCGCACGGCACGCTCGCGACCGTGTTGCTGTTCTCGCTAATCAACGCGGGCGCGGCCGCCGCGATGCCGGTCGTCTGGGCGTTGCCGTCCACGTTCCTGAAAGGCTCGGCTGCGGCGGGCGGGATCGCTTTCGCATGTTCGATCGCGAACCTCGGCGGCTTCGGTAGCACTTACTTCATCGGCTGGCTGCGCGACACGTTCCATTCGCAAAGCGCGGGGCTATACGGCTTTGCCGCATGCATGCTGGTCGGTTGCGCACTCGCGCTCGCGTATCCGGCGAAGCTCGTGAATCGGTGATGCACATCACGCGCGCGGCGCCGCCAGGTCGCCGCGCGACCGCATGATCTTCCTCATATCGATGCGCACGCAACGATATGCGCGAAAATCACCGCCCCCTGTCCCGCGTCGGCCGCAGCGCACAACGGTCGACGTTTGAAACGCCTTTTCGGCACACGTCGCGCGCTCCCTGGTTGCATCGCCTTTTTACAAGCATCCAACCCCGACTCGCACGATCCGGCGCGGCACGCAACTGCCCTGCATGCCGCACCTCCGCCACACGGGCGCCCGTGCCGATTCCGTCGCGTGGGCACATCGCTTGCGACATCCATGCGCCCGCCGCCCCGGCGGACGGCAATTCCTTCCTTCAATCCGGCGCTGCGTACCGCGCGATGCCTCGCGCGGCGACACCGCATCGCAATCAGGTTCCCTGAATGAGAGGACGACAATGAAATCCATTCGAACAATAGCAGCCCTGTGCTCGGTCGTTTCCATGCTCGCGGCATGCGGCGGAGACGGCAACGACGTCGGCACCGAACTCGGCATCTCGAAACCGCAGGCGCGCTTCATCAACGCGGTGCCGGCCGGCCCGAATCTCGATTACTACCTGAATGCGAAGGTCGACGCGTCGGGCGTCGCGTACAAAGGCGTCACCCGCTATCACGACATCGACTCGGGCACGCAGACCGTCAGCTACGACGTATCGGGAACGACCACGACCGTCGCGTCGCAGTCGTTCGGCGCGGCGAACGGCCATCACTACACCACGATCGCGTTGCCGAGCACGTCGTCGGCGATTTCGGTGATCGACGACCCGTTCGACAAGAAGCTGCTGTCCGACAAGGCGCGCGTGCGCAGCTTCAACGCGTCGCCGAACGCGCAGAACATCGACGTGTACGTCGTGCCTCCCGGCACCGACATCAACGCGCAAAGCCCGACGCTGGCGGGCGCCGCGTATCAGAACGCCGTGCCGGCATCCGGGCAGGATTCGGTCTATCTGAACGGCGGCAGCTACCAGGTGATCGTCACGACGGCCGGCAGCAAGTCGCCTATCCTGAAGACCGCACCCGTGAGCATCAACAACAACGCGGACTGGCTGCTGGTGACGATTCCGTCGGGCGGCATCGGCGACGTGACGCCGAACGACGTCCACGTGCTCGTCGCGCAAGGCAACGATGCGGACACGTCCGCGCAGGAACTCGGCCCGCAGTAACGGCCATCGGCGGACCGCCGGCCGGCGGTCCGCCCCGCGTCCATCTATGCGTCAGTCGGTCCGCTCGAGGCGGATCACGTGCTCGGCCCGCGTGCCGTCGCCGTGCTCGACATCGACGTCGCCGACATAGCGGACGCGCCAGCCCGGCCGCGTCGCGATTTGCGGCATGTTGCCGCCCGGGCGGCTCTCGATCCCACCGAGCCCTTCGTCGGGCGTGTCGACCGCGTCGTCGAGCGACGCGTTCGAGTAAATCACGTTGTCGTGCCATTCGGTCGCGCCTGAACGCGCCTCCAGGCCCTTGCCGTCGACGTCGACCGTGTTGTCCGTCATCGCCATGTTGGCGTTGTCGAGCGTGACGATCCGGCCGGCCGCACGACGCACGGGGTCGCCGCTGTCGACCGCATTCGCGTCGACGTCGATCGGCGGCAGGCCGGTCGGCGTTTTCGCCGCGACCGCCTCCGGTGTCAGCGGATGCTTCGCGACTTCGGCTGCCTGGGTCGCCGCATCCGGCATGTCGCCGGCCGCCGGCGTCTTCACCGGGCTCTTCTGGATCTGTTCCCGCTGCTGTTCCGGGGTTGGGTTCGATTCCGCGTTCTGCATCGCACCTCCTGTTCCCGACGGCGCGCGCCGGCATGACGCGGCCGGCGCCGCTCCGGGAATCGCTACAACGGTCCTTGCAAATCTTTCACACGCAGCGCGCTACCCGCGCACGTCCTGCGACGCACGTGCCGAGCGGAACGCCGTTACGGCGGCGCACGGGCAATCTGCCCGCGCACGCCGCCCGCTCCCGCGATCAACCGCCGCTTGCGCCCGTCGGCGCGGATGCCGCGCCCGGCATGCTCGCCGCGCCGCCGGCCGTGCCGCTGCCCGGCATGCCCGAGGGTGCGGTGGACGGCGCCGGCGCCATGCCGCCGGTGGCGCTCGTGTCCGAACTCGCGCCGGTGCCGGTGTCGCTCTTTTTCTGACAACCCGCACCCGCCGCCAGGCCGGCGATCAGGATGCCGGCGAAGACGGCCCGCGATACGTGACGAATGGAATATCGCTGCATGACACCTCCGCTGATGTCGATGTGGATGGAACCCTTCAATACGCAATTCGCGTGCCGCGCAGTCGATCGATCCCCATTCATTTTTCAAATGACGCCCAGCCGAATATTTAATTTCCCATCGCCGCGCCCGCCGCCCATACTCGCGAACAAATCCGAGACATAACGTCCACGGCGGCCGGCCCGCGCTGCGTGCACACGCTGCCGGTTCGCGCCCCGCACATGGAAGGAGACAAGGCGTGCAACTGGAAGCCACCCACCGCGCGGGCATCGTGCTCGGCGCGCAGGACGCACTGCATCGAACCGATACGGCCGCGCGCGATCCCGCGCTGAGCCCGCGGCTGCACAACGCCGACCTCGCGCCGACCAAGGCCGAGGGCCGCACCTGGGGCCGCTACAGCATCTTTGCGCTCTGGACCAACGACGTGCACAACATCGCGAACTACTCGTTCGCGATCGGCCTGTTTGCGCTCGGCCTGTCGGGCTGGCAGATGCTCGCGTCGCTCGCGATCGGCGCCGTGCTCGTGTATTGCTTCATGAACCTCACCGGCTACATGGGCCAGAAGACCGGCGTGCCGTTCCCGGTGATCAGCCGGATGAGCTTCGGCATTTACGGTGCGCTCTTGCCCGCGATGATCCGCGCGGTGATCGCGATCGCATGGTTCGGAATCCAGACCTATCTCGCGTCAGTCGTGCTGCGCGTGCTGCTCACCGCGATCTGGCCGGGCCTCGCCGCCTTCGACCACGATGCGATCCTCGGGCTGTCGACGCTCGGCTGGATCACGTTCGTCGCAATCTGGCTGGTTCAGATCGGCATCCTGACTTACGGCATGGAGATGGTCCGCAAGTATGAGGGGCTCGCCGGCCCGGTCATTCTCGTCACGACGCTGTCGCTCGCCGCATGGATGTTCAGCCGCACCGGTGGCCATCTCGCGATGTCGATCGGCAAGCCGATGACCGGCCTGAAGATGTGGACCGAGGTGTTCGCGGGCGGCTCGCTGTGGCTCGCGATCTACGGCACGCTGGTGCTCAACTTCTGCGATTTCGCGCGCTCGTCGCCGAGTGCGAAGACGGTGCGGGTCGGCAACTTCTGGGGCCTGCCGGTGAACATCGTGGTGTTCGCCGCGATCAGCTTCGTGCTCGCGGGCGCACAGTTCAAGCTGAACGGCCAGATCATCCACAGCCCGACGGAAATCATCGCGACGGTGCCGAACAAGCTGTTCCTCGTGCTCGGCTGTCTTGCATTCCTGATCGTGACGGTCGCGGTGAACATCATGGCGAACTTCGTCGCACCGGCCTTCGTGCTGACGAGCCTCGCGCCGCACCGCCTGACGTTCCGCCGCGCGGGCCTGATCAGCGCGACGGTCGCGGTGCTGATCCTGCCGTGGAACCTGTACAACAGCCCGATTGTGATCGTCTATTTCCTGTCCGGCCTCGGCGCGCTGCTCGGCCCGCTGTACGGGATCATCACGGTCGACTACTGGCTCTTGCGCAAGCAGCGCGTGAACGTGCCGGATCTCTATACCGAAGCGCCGACCGGCGCCTATTTCCATACGCGCGGCGTGAACCACAAGGCGCTCGCGGCCTTGCTGCCGTCCGCGCTGATCTCGATCACGCTCGCCGTCGTGCCGGCCTTCAGCGCGATGACGCCGTTCTCCTGGCTGCTCGGCGCGGCCATCGCGGGCAGCGTTTACTGGCTGACGGCCGATCGCAAACGGCAATACGAGGAGCGCTCGGGCGAACACATTGCGGTCGCCTGCGCCCGACACTGAACGCAGCATACGGAGTGCACCGATGAGAATCCTGGTAGTCAACGTCAACACGACCGAATCGATCACCGACGCCATCGCCGCGCAGGCGCGCGCCGCCGCGTCGCCCGGCACGGAGATCGTCGGGCTGACGCCGCGCTTCGGCGCGGAGTCGGTCGAGGGCAACTTCGAGAGCTACCTCGCGGCGATCGCCGTGATGGACCGCGTGTTGAGCTACGACGAGCCTTACGACGCGGTGATCCAGGCCGGCTACGGCGAACACGGCCGCGAAGGGCTGCAGGAACTGCTGACGGTGCCCGTCGTCGACATCACCGAAGCGGCCGCGAGCGTCGCGATGCTGCTCGGCCACCGCTATTCCGTGGTCACGACGCTCGACCGCACGGTGCCGCTGATCGAGGATCGCCTGAAGCTCGCCGGACTCGATGCGCGCTGCGCATCGGTGCGCGCGAGCGGTCTCGCGGTGCTCGAACTCGAGGAGAACCCGGCCCGCGCGATCGAGTCGATCGTCGGCGAGGCGCAGCGCGCGGTGAAGGACGATCACGCGGAAGTGATCTGCCTCGGCTGCGGCGGGATGGCCGGCCTCGACCGGCAGATCGAGGAATGCACGGGCGTGCCGGTCGTCGACGGCGTGTCGGCCGCGGTCGCTCTTGCCGAATCGCTGGTGCGCCTGAAGCTGAAGACGTCGAAGGTCCGTACGTATGCGCCGCCGCGTCCGAAGCGGATCGTCGGCTGGCCGGGCACCTTCGCCAAATGACGGGCCGCGCGAACGCGTAGCGCCATGCGGGACGCACCGAAGCCGAACGGCCTTGCCCTCGACGCGTCCGACGCAACGGGCGCGCTCGACGTGCTGGACGCGCGGCTGATGCGCATCCTGCTCGTGCTGCTCACCGAGCGCACCGTGTCGCGCGCGGCCGTGCGGCTGAACATGTCGCAGCCGGCGACGAGCGCCGCGCTCAAGCGCCTGCGCACGCTGCTCGGCGATCCGCTGCTGGTGCGCAGCCGCTACGGAATGGTGCCGACCGAGTTCGGCGCGCGGCTGATCGAGCCGCTGCGCAACGCGCTGCGCGTGATCGACTTCATCCGCATCCAGCAGCCGACCTTCGACGCGCGCACGTCGGTGCGCACTTACCGGATCGGCTGCCCCGACTACCTGAACGTGCTGTTCGTGCCGAAGCTCGTCGCGCTGTTCCGCGAACGCGCACCGAACGCGCAGCTCGTGTTTCATCCGCTCGGCGACGGCTTCGACGACGAACGGGCACTCGCCGACGGCGAGCTCGACGTCGTGATCGACAACCGCCCTGCCCGCTCGTCGCGGTTCCGGCAGGACGACCTGTTCGACGATCGCGTCGTGTGCCTGATGCGCGCGACGCATCCGCTCGCGCGGCGCGGCGCGATGACGGCCGCCGAGTTCGCGCAGGCGCCGCAACTGTGCCCGACGCCGTCGTGGCTCGAAGCGTCCGGCGCGATCGACCGGCAGCTCGAACGCGTCGGCCTGCAACGGCGGATCGTCGTCACGCTGCCGCACTTCGAACTCGCCGCGCATGCGCTGGTGCGCTCCGATCTGATCCTGACCACCACGTACCGGCTCGCGCGCCACTACGCGAAGCTGCTGCCGCTCGGCACGGTCGCGCTGCCGGCCGAGCCGCCCGACATCGTGTACCGGATGACGTGGAACGAATCGGGCGCCTGCGTCGACGGTGTGCGCTGGCTGCGCGGGCTGATCGCCGAGGCGACGCGCGGCTGGCTCGATGCGGAAGCGGCACGGCCGGCCGTTGCGGCGGTCGCCGCGAATGCGAACGCGGATGCGGACGCGCGAACGAACGCGCCGATCATCGATGCCCCGCCCGAGCCGACGCGGCGCACACGCCGCCGGCAGGCGACGCATTGCGGTGCATCGCAGCGACCGCACGTCGCGCGCGCGGCGCGCATCCATCGCCTCGCGATGAAATCGCGCTGAACCGCGGGCTCGACGACGCCGCGTCGTCGCGTGCAACGGGAAGCGCGTCGCTCGCGGCACACGTCACACATCGCGCATCGGTTGCGCAAGCAACGTGTATGCAACGACGGCGACAGCCAGCGCGAGCACGCCGCTCAACGTCAGCGCGGCCGCGAATCCGCTCGCGAAGGCCGCGGGCGCCGCGTCGGCGAGCGTGCGCGCGGCCGACGGCGGCACGTGCGCCAGCGCCTGCCCGAGATCGCCGGCCAGCAGGCTCGACATGAACGGCGCATCGACGAACGCGCGCACGTCCGCCACGGCGGACAACATCCGGTCGAGTCGCGCGTGCGTGCTGGCGGCCAGCACCGCGCCGAGCACGCCGACGGCCGTCACGATCGCCGAGAAGCGGGTGGTCGTGCTAATGCCCGACGCCATTCCGGTCCGGTTCGGCGGCACGCACGCCATGATGGCCTTCTGCGTGTCGCCGTTCATGATGCCGGCACCGCAGCCCGTCACGAACATCCCGAGCGCCACGAGCCGGTAGTCGCCGCAGGCGGTCAGCGCCGCGGTCACGAGATTGCCCGCGCCGATCAGTGCGAGCCCGCCCGCCAGCACGCCGCCGGACGACACGCGCGACGCGAGCATGCCGCCGAGCGACGGTCCCGCGATCATCGCGAACGCGAACGGCAACATCCCGAGCCCCGCGTCGATCGCCGACATCCCGAACGCGTTCTGCAGGTACAGCGGCAGGAACGTCATCATCACCTGCGCGCACGCCGCGTAGCCGAACATCGCGAGCACGGCGCCGACGAAGCGCGGTTGGCGAAACAGCGCGAGATCGATCATCGGCCGCGCCTGCCAGCGCTCCGCGCCGATGAACGCGGCCAGCAGCACACCGGCGAGCGCGAACCGGCCGAGCGTCGCGGCCGACAGCCAGCCGTGCGACGGCGCGCCGATCAGCGCCGCGATCGCGCACGCGAGCGCCGTGCCGAACAGCAGGCTGCCCGCGGCGTCGACCCGTTTCGCATGCGGGTCGCGCGACTCGTCGATCGCGACGCGCGTGCCGATCGCGAGCAGCGCGCACACCGGCAGGTTCAGCAGGAACACCCAGCGCCAGCCGATCCACTGCGTGATCGCGCCGCCAACCAGCGGCGCGACGGCCGTCGCGATCCCCATGCACATCCCCCAGATCGCCCACGCGCGGGCGCGCTCGCGCCCGTCCGGAAAGCGGTTCGCGATCACCGCGAGCGCGGCCGTCAGCAAGAGCGCGGCCCCGCCGCCCTTCACCGCGCGCGCGGCGATCAGCCAGCCGGCCGACGGCGCGATCCCGCACCCGAGCGACGCGAGCGCAAAGAGCGCGAGCCCCGCGCCAAGCATGCGTTTGCGCCCGAAGCGATCCGCGAGCCCGCCGGCCGGCAGCAGGCATGCGGCGAACGCGGTCATGTAGGCGCTCACGACCCACTCGATGTCGGCGAAACTCGCATGGAAGCTGCGCGCGACACTCGGCAGCGACACGGCGACGACGTTCGTGTCGAGCACGATCAGCGAGCACGTCGCGGAGGCGACCGCGAGCGTCGCGGCGGCCGGCAGGCGGGCACGCGGATGCGCGGCGGCGGGCGCGCCCGCGCGCCGGGCGGGAGAAGACTGGGACATCGACGGGCTCCAGAGCAAGAGGGACGAGCCGTATGCTAGGCTGGCCCGTATTGCCTGTCATTGACATATCCATGCAGTTTCATTGACGAAAATCGCAATCATGAATCCGCTTGAATTCCGTCACGTGCGCGCGTTCCTGGCCGTCGCGCAGCACCTGCATTTCGCCCGCGCGGCCGACGCGCTCGACATGGCGCCGCCCGCGCTCACGCGGCAGATCCAGGAAGCCGAGCGGGTGCTCGGCGTGCGGCTGTTCCAGCGCTCGCGCCGCGCGGTCACGCTGACGGCGGCCGGCGAGGCGTTTCTCGCCGAGGCGAGCGCCGCGTTCGAGCATCTGCAGCGCGGGCGCGAACTCGCGACGCTCGCCGAGCGCGGCGAGCTCGGCCGCCTCGAGATCGGCTATGTGTCGTCGGCCGTCTATTCGGGCACGCTGCAGCGCACGGTCGGCGCGTTCCGCGCCGCGCATCCGCGTATCGAGCTGAACCTGCGCGAGGTGCCGATGGACGACGTCGCGAAGCAGCTCGACACGGGCCGGCTCGACCTCGCATACGTGCGCCCGCCGTTGCCGCTGCCGGGCGGGCTGCGGATCGTCACGCTGCAACGCGACGTGTTCGTCGCGGCGGTGCCGGCCGATTCGCGTTACGCGGCGATGACCGCCGTGCGCGCCGCCGATCTCGCCGACGCACGCTTCGCGGTACCCGAACAGGAACGCGGCACGCTCGAAGTCGCACGCCGCGGCCGCTTCGCGCCGGTGATCGCCGCGCGGCCCGGCGGGTTGCTCGCGGTGCTCGCGTGCGTGTCGGTGAACGGCTGGGTCGCCGTGATCCCGGACGCGCTCGCCGGCTGCGTGTCGTTGCCGGGCGTCGTGTACCGGCCGATCGCCGGCAAGCCGATCATGTCCGAACTCGCGCTCGCGCATCGGCGCTTCGAAAAGGCGCCCGCGGTGCGCGCCTTCCTGCGCACCGTTCCGGCCGCTGGCTAGGGCCTGTTCGCGCCAGCAACGGACTGGCGCCGCCCCGCCGCCGCCGAGCATGCGTCGAGGGCGGCCGCGGCCTTGGCTTCTCCACACCGCCACTCACCAGCCTCGCGTGAATAAGCATTTCGCGATTCGATGTTTGCCGGCGCGAAACCGATTCCGTAATCTGCCCGGCAACCGCGCGACCTGCGCGCGGATCACCGAGGACCCGCCGCCGATGACTTCGCCCCCCGCCCCGGCCCGCCGCCGCGCCCTGCTGCGCGTCGCCGCCCTGGCCGCCGCACCGCTGGCCGGTGCCGCAGCATTGCCCGTGCGCGCGGCCGGTCCCGACCTGTCGAACGTCACGCTGGTGCTCGGCGACCAGGCCGGCGGCCTGCGCGCGCTGGCCGAAGCCGCGCGCGTGCTCGACGGCGTGCCGTACCGGTTTCGCTGGGCGAATTTCCAGGGCGCGGCACCGTTGTTCGAAGCGCAGCGCGCGGGCGCGATCGATCTCGCGCCGGCCGGCGACCTGCCGGTGTTGACGGCCGCGCTCGGCGATCCGGCGTTGCGGATCGTCGCGACGCGCGTCGGCTCGCCGACGTCGCTCGGCATCGTCGTGCAGCCCGATTCGCCGGTGCGCACCGTCGCCGACCTGAAGGGGCGCACCGTCGTCGTGTCGTCGGCGCGCGGCAGCATCTCGCAATACCAGCTGTACGGCGCGCTGCGCGAACACGGCCTCGCACCGGGCGACGTCGAGGTGCGCTTCGTGCTGCCGGTCGATGCGTTCGCCGCATTCGAGGCGAAGCAGATCGGCATCTGGGCGACCTTCGATCCGTATTACGGACACGTGGTTCGGCGCGGTGCGCGCATCGTGCGCGACGGCAGCGGGATCAATTCGGGGCTCGCGTTCCTCACGTCGCCCG
Source organism: Burkholderia sp. BCC1638 (assembly GCF_902833195.1). Taxonomy (NCBI): domain Bacteria; kingdom Pseudomonadati; phylum Pseudomonadota; class Betaproteobacteria; order Burkholderiales; family Burkholderiaceae; genus Burkholderia; species Burkholderia sp. BCC1638. The sequence continues at coordinate 35,715 of NZ_CADFEC010000001.1, read as the reverse complement.
TCGACACGCTCGACGATCGATCCAAGCGCGCGGCGCTGTCGGACGTGCTCGCGCGCCTGACCCGCGCCGGCCAGTGGGCCTTGTCGCACCCTGTCGATTACGGGGCCGTCTATGCGTCGCTCACGCGCCTGCCGCGCGATGCGGCCGCCGACATCGTCCGCCGGGCGGCGCTCGCGCAGCGCGGCGTCACCGGCGCGGACATCGACGTGCTGCAACGGATCGCCGACCGTGCTGCCGCGGACGCGATCCTGCCCAAGCGCGTCGACGTCGCGTCGATCGCGATACGCAACCTGTCGGCCGCCTAATCGGTTTCGCGCGCGCTCAGCGCGGTTTCGACATGTCGAGATCCGGGACGTCGTCGCCGAACGTCGACGCGACCAGCGTGCGCATCGCGGCGACCAGCAGCGTCGGCCCCGACTGGTTGAACGTGCAGCGCTCGCCTGCCGCCGGCACGGCCCGATGCAGCACCGCGCGCCACGCGCCGTGCCCGCCGTCGCGCTCGAACGCGCCGAACGGCAAGCGTTCGACCAGCGGGCCGCCGTCCGCCCATGACGACGACGGCGCGTACAGCACCGGCGTGCCGCCCGATTCGCGAATGACCGTGCACCCTGCGGCATCGACGCGCGGCGCGCCGAGGTCTTCCACCATCGCCACCCAGAAATCGAGCGGCGCACCGGCCAGATCCTGAACCTGCATCGCGCCCTCCAGCGGCCTTGAAAACGCCATCCTAGCGCCGCTGCGCGCGGTTCGCCGACGCGCCGCCGTCCGATGTTTCCCCCGGCAAACCTGTCCGGCGTGCAAATCCATCGATACGTGTTACGAATCGGCGATTCCTGCCTACAATGAACGCAACGCCTGTCGTCCGGTACGCGGTGGACGAACAGGCCGGAACCGACTTCACGCCGAACCGGGCCGGGCCCGTTCGGCAAACGACAACCGGAACCATACGGTGCAGCGCAGGCCGGATCTCTCGGGGGAACCGCAGCATGTCCACGCACGCCAGGAAGCCGCTGATATCGCTCGTCGTGCCGTTTCACGACGAAGAGGAAACGATCGACGCATTCTTTGCAGAAACGCTGCCCGTTCTCGAGTCGGTCGCCGGGGTGCGCTTCGAGATCGTCTGCATCAACGACGGCAGCCGCGACCGCACGCTCGACCGGCTGGTCGCGGTCGCCGCCCGCGACCCGCGCGTGCACGTCGTGGATCTCACGCGCCGCTTCGGCAAGGAAGCGGCGCTCACCGCGGGCCTCGACGAGGCCGCCGGCGCCGCGGTGATCCTGATCGACGCCGACCTGCAGGACCCGCCCGCGCTGATTCCCGCGATGATCGAACACTGGCGCGGCGGCGCCGAAGTCGTCGCCGCGAAACGCACCGACCGGATGTGCGATCCGTACCTTCAGCGCGCGGCGGCGGCACTTTACTATCGCGTGCACAATGCGCTGTCCGAAGTCGAAATGCCGGAAAACGTCGGCGATTTCCGCCTGATGGATCGTGAGGTCGTCGATGCGCTGCGCGCGCTGCCGGAGCGGCGGCGGTTCATGAAGGGGCTGTTCGCGTGGGTCGGCTTTCGCACCGCGATCGTCGAATACACGCGCGCGCCGCGCAGCGGCGGCCGCTCGAAGTTCTCCGGATGGCGCCGCTGGAACTTCGCGCTCGAGGGCATCACGAGCTTCAGCACCGTGCCGCTGCGCGTGTGGACCTACGTCGGCCTCACGTTCGCGATGCTGTCGCTCGTGTACGGCGCGTTCATCGTGGTGCGAACGCTGCTGTTCGGCAACCCGGTGCATGGCTACCCGTCGCTGATTTCCGTCGTGCTGTTCGTCGGCGGCATCCAGTTGATCGGCATCGGCGTGATCGGCGAATACCTCGGCCGGATCTATCACGAGTCCAAGCAGCGCCCCGTCTATCTCGTGAGGCGACGCTATCGTACCGAGCGCGATGCCGCCGGGCAGCCGGCATCGAAGCTGCTGCAGTTCCCGCTGAAGCGCGCGAACGCCGCGCGCCGCCGGACGGCGCTGCCGGCGGCAACCGGCGTCGCCGCTCGCAAGGCGTCGTTCAAGTAGAACCGGGCGGCCGCAATTGGACATTCCCCGGCAATCGCTGCGCTCGGCGGAGCGCCCGGTCGTCGCGTGGCTCACACCGCGACGCGTCATCCTGTACAGCATGCTGATGCTGGCGTTGTCCGCGCTGTTCGTCGCGATCTGGATATCCGTCGTGCGCCATGCGCACGGCAGCGTCCTGTCACGCGCCGGCGCCGACTTCTCAGTGTTCTGGTCCGCGTCGTACGTCATGCTGCACGGCTCGCCCTCGCAGGCATACGATTTCTCCGTATTCTCGCGGCTGACGGCCGAACTGTTCCCGAATCTTCGTCGCGACGCCTTCGCTCCGTGGCTGTACCCGCCCACGTATCTGCTGCTCGTGACGCCGCTGGCGCTGCTTCCCTTCGCGCTCGGTTATCCGCTGTTCGTCGCGTTCGGCGTGGCCGTGCTCGGCCTCGCCGCGTGGCGCGTGGCGCGTCTCGGCGTGATTCCCGGCGCATGGCGCGCCGGCATCGTTGCGCTGCTCGGCGCGCCGTGCGTGTTCGTCACCGGGGCGCTCGGGCAAAACGCGTTCCTGACCGCATCGTGCGCGGCGCTGGCCGTCTACTGGGCCGAGCGGCGGCCGATGTGGGCGGGCCTTTGCATCGGACTGCTGTCCGTCAAGCCGCAGATGGCGCTACTGTTCCCGTTCGTTCTGGTGGCGACACGCGCATGGCGCACGATCGCGTGGGCTGCGCTCGCCACCGGCACGTTCGTCGCGCTAAGCGTCCTGGTCTGCGGCATCGAGTCGTTGCGCCTGTTCGCCGCCGGCACGGACCTCGTACGCTCGATCGTCCTCGAACACGGCGTCGTGTTCTGGCTCGCGTCGCCGACGCCGTTCGCGGCGTTCCGGCTCTCGGGCGTGCCGCTCGGCGCCGCGTATGCCGCCCAGGCATGCATCGCCGCGATCGCGATCGCGGCCGCCTGCATCGCATGGACGCAGTCGCGCGATACCCGCGTGCGCGCCGCCGTGCTGACGGTCGCGACGCTCGTGGCCAACCCGTACCTGTGGCACTACGAACTCTCATGGCTCGCCATCGCGATCGCCTGCATGCTGTCGATCGGCTGGCGCGACGGGTGGCTGCGCGGCGAACAGACCGCGATCGCGCTGATGTGGGCACTGCCGATCGTCGAATACCTGAACCCGTGGCTCCAGTGGCCGCAGATCGGCCCGGCCGTGACGCTCTTCGCGCTGCTCGTGCTGCTGCGCCGCGCGCGCCACGACGCTCACAGCGCGAGCCGCGGCGGCACGTATACGCCGTAGTACGGCCCGACGCCCGTCGCGACGCCGGTCATCTTCACGCCGGCGACGAAGTGCCCCTGGATGTACTTGTACGTCCCGCCGAGCGACACGTCGATGTGGAACGCCGCGAACGCGACGATCGGCACGTAGGTGCTGCTCGCCGTCTGCGTGACGACCGGCAGCACGACCGTCGTGCCGACCGGCACCGACGTGTAGAGCGTGGCCTTCACGCCGGTCGCGAGATAGATGCTGTCGCCGATGTTGAGCGTCGTCGGGTTGCCGGTCACCATCAGGCCGCCCATCGTCGTCGTGTCGGTCGCGGTCGACTGGAACGACGTCCACTGGCCGCCCATGCACAGCGTGCCGTAGGTCTGGCCGTTCGTGATCGAGAATTCGTACGGCAGGCCGGTTAACGGATTGATCAGCGGCTGGTTGGTCGCCGCGTTCCAGTACTGGTTGTACACGCACTGGTCGATCGCGATCGGAAAGAGCCCGCCCGCCGCGACCCCGCCGGGCGCGGCGAGCACCGCGATCGCGGTCGCGCTGCCGGACGCGCCGGGAATACCGAGCAGCCCGCCGAGCAGCAGCGGAATCGACCCGCCGTTCACGCCCGGCGCGCGCGACACGGTCACCTGCACCGCGGGCACATCGTACGAGCCGGGCGTGATGGTGGTCGGCTGCATCGACGCGGGGCTGCGCGTCACGTTCCAGTAGCCGGTCGTCACCGTGCCGGTCGCCAGCGGTGCGCCTGCCGCCGCGTTCCGCGCGATCACGCCGTTCGCCGCGGGCGCGGCCTGCGACCAGTTCAGCGCGCCGCCGGTCGGCGACATCATCGCGTCGGCCGCCGCGAGCGCAGCCGCGTCGGCGGCGTTCTGCAGCTGGTTGCGTACCGTGGCCACCCACGCGATGTCGATCGCCAGCGCGCCGAACGACAGCAGCGGAATCAGGAACATCAGGAAGAACAGCGCGACGGAACCGCGCTCGCGCACGGCGCCGATCCCTGGCGCGTCGGCGGCGTCACTCATAGAGCATCACCGAACTGGCCGAGATCGTCACCGGGCCGGTCAGCGCGCTGAATGCCGAACCCAGCACCAGCCCCGAATACGTGTAGGTCACCGTTACCGTCAGCGCGGTGCCCGACGTCGTGCCGTTCGCCTGCGTCACGGTCACGGTCGGCGTCGTCGCGGTGCCGCCGGTGATCAGGCTGTTCTGCGTGTAGCTCGATGCGACGCTGGCGATCTGCGTCGTGGTCAGCATCGGCACGCGCAGCACGACGCCGGCGCGCGCGGCCTCGCGGCTCGCGTTCGTGATGACGGCCTTGTCGCACAGCAGCAGGCTGGTGTCGATGATGCCGATCAGCACCATCAACAGGAACGGCAGCATCAGCACGAATTCGAGCGATATGACGCCGCGCGCGCGGCGCGCGCCCATCGCCCCGCGTGTCATTTTTCGGCCTCCGCGGCGGGCCGCACGGCGCGCGGCTCGAGCGCGGCGCCTGTCGACGGTCGTGCCGCGGCGGACGCCGGGCGCGACGCGAGCTGCGCGCGCACCGCCTGGTAGACGCGCAGATTGTCAGCCACCGCCGACGCGGGCAGATCCGCGGACAGCAGCTTCTTCGCCGAATCGGTGTTGCCGAGCACGCCATACGCGAACGCGAGATTCTGGCGCGCCTGCCACGGCGCGTCGGGCAGCCCAGCCACGTCGAGCAATACGTTCACGCCCTCGCGTGGCCGGTTGCCCAGCACGAGCGACAGCCCGAGGTCGACACGCAGCCCCTGCGCATCCGGATGCGCGCGCAACGCATCCCGGTACACGGCCTGCGCGTCCTCGTGGCGGCCCTGCAGATCGAGCACCGTGCCGAGCCCTTCGGCCGCGAGCGGAAGGTTCGGCTGCGCGGCCAGCAGGTCGCGGTAGCGCCGTGCGGCCTCGTCGAGCCGACGCTGCCGCAACGCGACCCGCGCAAGCCCGATCTGCGGCCCGAGTTCGGCGGGCGCCTGCTGCCGCGCCTGCTCGTAGAGAATACGCGCGCGCTCCAGATCGCCCGCGCGGTAGTTGACGTCGCCGAGCCCCAGACGCGCCGGGAGCGAATCGGGATGCCGGGCAAGCACCTTCTCGTACAGCGTCGATGCGAGATCGACGTTGCCGCCGGCCAGCGCGCTGTCGGCAATGCGCAATTCGGCCTGCGGGTCGTCGCTCTTGTGCGACAACGCCGGCCGCGTCTGGATACCCGGCGCGCACCCGCCGGCCAGCACCGGCAACACGGCCGCGAACGCGAGCGCACGGAGGACGGATCGTGTCATTTGAATACCTCGAGCAGGCGGATCGCCGCCGGGCCCGCCGCGATCAGGCCGACCGTCGGCAGGATGAACAGCATCATCGGCAGCGTGATCTTCGGCGCGAGCTTCGCGGCCTGTTCCTCGAGCGCGACGATCTGCTCGGTCCGCTCGCTGCGCGACAGCGTCCGCAGCGCCTGCGTGATCGGCGTGCCGAATCGCTGCGATTGCGTGAGCGTCGTGGCAAGCGAGCGTGCCGACGCGAAGTCGACGCGTATCGAAAAATGCGCAAGCGCTTCGGCCACGTTGCCGCTCAGCGTCAGCTCGTCCGCGCACACCTTCAGCTCGTCGGCGAGCGGCGGGCAGATCCGCTCGAGTTCGCGCGCGACGCGCCGCACGCCCGATGCGAGGCTGTTGCCGGCCATCGTGCAGATCACGAGCAGGTCGAGCGCATCCGGAAAGCACGCGGAGATGATGCGTCGACGCCGCCGGATCATCGCGCCGAGCACGTATTCGGGCACGATCACGCCGATCACGAACGCGGCGACCATCGCCAGCGCCCGGATCACGAAGTATTCGCCGAAGCGCGGAATGTACGGGCTGAACACGATCGCGACGCCCGCGAACAGCACGCCGCAACTCAGCTTGATGCCGATCATCGACGACACCGCACGCCGCTCGCGAAAACCCGCGCGTGTGAGCTGCAGCCCGAGCTTCGCGCGCTGCATCGGGTCGAGCACGGGCAGCCGCTCGCCGAGCTGCGCGAGCCGCCGCGTCAGGTCCTGACGCACCTCGCCCGGCTGCAGCCGCCCCGACGCCAGCGACAGCGAGCGTTGCCCGGCCGCCTGCTGCACTCGCTCCGCGATCCGTCGGCGTGTACCGCCGCCGGGCGGCACGAGCGCCGCCGCGACGCACGCGAGCAACAACAACAGTTCGAGGCCGCGGGCGGCCAGCATCGACATCGTCATCGCGCGGTATCCAGTTTCGAGATCTTGCGGATCGTCAGTAATCCGATCGTCAGCAGCGCCGCGGCGATCGTCAGCATCACGCGTCCGGGATGCGTGTCGAACAGCAGCATCACGTACGCACGGTTCACGAGGAACAGCGCACCGATCATCACGAACGGCACCGCCGAAATGATCTTCGTCGTGATCCGCCCCTCGGCGGTCAACGCGCGCGTCTTCAGACGGATGTCGCGGCGCGTGCGAATGATGCTCGACAGCTCGTCGAGCGTCTCGCCGAGGCTGCCGCCCGTCTCGCGCTGCAGCAGCAGGTAGACGGTGAAGAACGAGAAGTCCGCGATCATCAGCCGGTCCGCCGCGAGCGTCAGCACGTCCTTCAGATCCGCGCCGACGCGCAGGCTGTCGCCCATCGTGCGAAAGGTCGAGCGCACCGGCTCCGCCGCGCTGTCGCCGACCGTGCTGATCGCCTGCGTGACCGGAATGCCCGCGCGCACCGCGCGCACGATCAGGTCGATCGCGTCCGGGAACGCTTCGAGAAAGCGCAGCCGGAACCGCTCGACCAGCGCGCGGTAACTGGCGCGCATCGCTACCAGCGGCAGCCCGACGTAGATCAGCGGATGAAGTACGCTCGGCAGCGCGACGAGCTCCACCACGGCGATCGCGGCGATCGCGCCGGCGAGCGTACCGGCGACGACGATCCGCATCCCGCGTTCGCCACCGACCGCCCGCACGCGCGTCACGTAACGCTGTAGCCACGCACGCGCGCGGCTTTGCCGGCGCGGCAGGTTGAACAGCGCGATGCCGGGCGCCGCGGCCGCACCGGCCTCCCGGCCCGCCAGCGATGGCGCAAGGTGCCGCATCCGCGCGCGAATGCGCTGCTCCGGCGTGTGGCGCGCACGATCGAGCAGCGCGGACAGCGCGAGGCCCACCGCGAGGATCACGACGAATGCGCCGAGCGCGAACAGGTCCGCGGCGCTCATTGCCGGAATACCTCGGAAAGCGCGTCCTCGACGCCGTAATACGCGGCGCGCGGTGCGAATGCGGGCCGCAGCGACGACGCCTCGAACACGCCCTTCACCACGTCCCGCGTCGTGTCGCCTTCCTGACGGAACGCGAAGAGATCCTGCGTGATCACCACCTCGCCCTCCATCCCGACGATCTCGGTGATGCGGGTCACGCGGCGCACGCCGTCGCGCATCCGCTCGACCTGCACGAAAAGGTGCACGGCGCTCGCGATCTGGCGCCGGATCGACAGCAGTTGCAGATTCGCGTTCGCCATCATGACCATGCTTTCGAGCCGGCTGATCGCGTCGCGCGGCGAGTTCGCGTGGATCGTCGTCATCGAGCCGTCGTGCCCCGTATTCATCGCCTGCAGCACGTCGAACGCCTCCGCGCCTCGGATTTCGCCGAGGATGATGCGGTCGGGCCGCATCCGCAGCGCATTGCGCACGAGGTCGCGCTGAGAAATCCCGCCGAGCCCTTCCGTATTCTCCGGCCGCGTCTCGAGACTCACGACGTGCGGTTGCAGCAGTTGCAGTTCGGCCGCGTCCTCGATCGTCACGATCCGTTCGTGCTCCTCGATATGTTGCGACATCGCGTTGAGCAGCGTCGTCTTGCCCGAACCGGTACCGCCCGAGATCACGATGTTCAGCCGGCATGCGCACGCGATCTTCAGCACCTGAAGCATCCCGTGCGAGATATTGCCCTGATGCGCCATGCGCGCGAGCGTGATGTCGCGCTTCGCGAACTTGCGGATGGAGATCGACGCGCCGCGCATCGCGATCGGCGGCAGGACCACGTTCACGCGGCTGCCGTCGGCGAGACGCGCGTCGACCATCGGGCTGCTTTCGTCGACGCGACGCCCGACCGCCGCCGCGATCCGCTGCGCGACGCTCGTCACGTGCGCGTTGTCGCGAAACTTCAGCGGCGTAAGTTCGAGCCGGCCCGCGCGCTCGACGTACACCTGATCGGGGCCGTTCACGAGAATGTCGGAGACGGTGTCGTCGGCGAGCAGCGGCTCGATCGGCCCGACGCCGAACATGTCGTTCAGGATCGCATCGACGATCAGCACCTGCTCGCCCGTCGTGATCTTCAGGCGTTCGCGCTCGACGGTGTGCGCGGCCACCTGCTCGATGCCCGCACGCACTTCGTCGCGCGTCTTCATCAGCGCCGCCGACATGTTCATCGACGAGAACACCGCGGTGCGAATCGCATCGAACTTGCCGGAGCGAATGAGCGCCTCCTGGGTATCGGCCGACGCCAGCGCGCGCGCGGACGCGGACGCGGGCGCCGGGCTCGCGGCCGGACCCGCGCCTGGGCCCGGCCCGGGCGCGCCGTCGGGCGGCGCGGCGGGCGCCCCTGCCGGCGCCGGGTCCGGCGTCGACTGCTTGCGGGTGCCGAACGTCACGATCCCTTCCTCCATTTGACGAAGCGCGCGTACCACGGCTCGGCGACGGCCATCGATTCGCCGGTGATGCCGTTCGCGAGCAGCCGGATCTCGTCCAGGAAGCCGTGACGTTTCGCGCGCTCGATCGGCTCGCCGAGGTTCTCGGCGACCGCGAGCGGCTGCGGCTCGTGCGGCAGCTCGCGCAGCCTCACGCCGCCGAATGCGTCCTCGAAGTCGGTCTGCGCGACGCGCCCCTTGACCGGTTCGAGCGGGTTGTTCAGCATCATCGACAGCAGCCGCTCGCCGGGCAGCTCCTTCACGAAGCGCGCAAGCCGCGCGGCTTCGTACGCGGCGTGCACCGAACGGTCGGCGACGATATAGACGAGATCGGACACCGCCAGCGCGTCCTCGAACAGCTTGCCGGCGCGGGTGCCGACGTCGAACAGCACGTAGTGGAAGCGGTCCTTGAGCATGTCGACGAGCAACGCGACCGCATCGTCGCGCAGCGGCGCGTCCTCGCCATACGCCAGTTCGGCCGACAGCACGTGCAAGCGGTCGCCCTTCGTGACGAACATGCGGTCGAACAACGCGTCGTCGGGGCGCTGCTCCATGTTCAGCAATTCGATCAGCCCGTTGTTGCTCGACAGCCCGAACATCGAGTTCGCGCCGCCGCCATGCAGGTTGAGGTCGACGTACGCGACGCGGCGGCGCTTCTCGCCCGCCAGGCAGCGCGCGAGACTCACCGCGATCGTGGTCGTGCCCACCCCGCCGCGCGCGCCGACGAAAGCGACGATCTTGCCGGTGCGCGCCTGCACGACCGATTCCGTCGCGGTCAGCGCGCGCCGCATCAACTCGACGGTCAGCGGCTTCACGATGTAGTCCTGCACGCCGATGCCGAGCAGGTTGCGGAACAGCCCGACGTCGTTCTGCGTGCCGATCGCAATGACCCTCACCGACGGATCGCACACGTCGGCGAGCCGCATCAGGTCCGATACCGGCAGCACCGAATTCGATACGTCGACGATCAGCTGGCGCGGCGAGCGTTCATGCTGCTGCAACAGCCGGATCGCGTCGTCGCAATTGCCCGGCTGCACATGAGCGCGCGTGATCGACAGATCCTGCGCGACGCGCCGGATCACGTCCTCGCTGCCGGCATCGGACACGACCGCGACGAGGTCCGCCGCTCCGGCTGCGGCGGCGTGCTTGGCATTCTGGCGGTCGAGGACGTTCATGGGCGGCATCGCGCTTCGCATCGGGAGTGGGTCAATGGCCGGGCGAGCCGGTCGTCGTCAACGTCTTGCCGGGCGCGGGCTGCTTCACGCGATCCTCGACGTAGCGGCGCACGGCGTCGGCCGCGACTTGCGCGTCCGCGCCGCCATACGGCACGGGCGCGACGAGATCCTCCGGGCGCGCGAGCATCGTCGCGAGATTCGTGTAGGTCGCGCAGCCGAACGGCACGCCGGGCCGCCCGAACCCGGCATCGACGAGATGCGACGGCTGCATCAGCTTCGCGCAGTCGGGCGGCACCGCGTGCACGCCGTCGAAGCCGATCGCGCGCGCATCGGGCAGGTTGATCGGCGGCGGCGCCGACAGGCAGCCCGCCAGCGCCGGCGGCAACAGGACGGAGACGATGGTTCGAATTCGCATGCGGTCCTCCGGTCAGTACACGAAGCCCGCGGCGCCGACGAGGCGCGGCGTGTCGCCCGACAGCATGTCGATCCCGAGATTGCGCTGGATCGCGAACTCGAGATCGCTACTCGGCCGCGCGACGGTGTCGAGCGCCTGCTCGAGCTGGCCGGGGCCGGTCGGCTGCACGATGTACGGCGTCACGATCACGACAACCTCGGTCTTGTTGTCCTGAAAGTTCTTCGACGAAAACAGCCGGCCGATGATCGGTAGCCGGCCGAGCCCCGGGATCTGCGACACGGTATCGGCCGTCTGGCTCTGCAGCAGGCCGCCGATCGCGAAGCTCTGCCCGCTCGACAGCTCGACCGTCGTCTCGACGCGCCGCACGGAGAGTCCCGGCACCGTGACGCCGCCGGTCGTCACGCTGTTGCTCGAGTCGACCTCGCTCACCTCCGGCCGCACCTTCAGGCTGATCCGGTTGTCGGCGAGCACGGTCGGCGTGAAGTCGAGCGACACGCCGAACGGCTTGAACTCGACCGTGATCGCGCCGGTCGTGGTGCCGGCCTGCGCGACCGGAATCGGAATTTCGCCGCCGGCGAGGAAGCTCGCGGTCTGCCCGGACATCGCGGTGAGATTCGGCTCCGCGAGCATCGTGATCAGGCCTTCCTGGTCGAGCGCATCGAGCACGACGTCGATCGACCAGCGCCCCGCGTGGAAACCGCCGAGTATCGAATACGCGCCGGTCGGCGACAGGTTGAACAGCTTGGTCGTCGGATCGATCAGCGTACGTCCGTTGAACAACCCGCCGACGAAGTTGCCGGCCGCGCCGAGCGAGCTCCAGTTGATGCCAAGCTGCTGCGTGACGTTGCGGCTCACCTCGGTCACGCGCACGCGCAGGTTCACCTGGATCGGGCGCGACAGCGTGAGCCGGTTGACGATCTTTTCCTTGTCGTTGAGATACGGTGTGAGCGACTGCATCACGGCGTCCGCGTCGGCTGCGCTCGGCACCTTGCCCGACACCATCAGCGAGCCCGGCGCGCCGGACACCGACAGCTTCAATTGCGGAAAGCGGCTGTCGAGCACCGCCTGCAGCGACACGGTATCGACCTGCACGATCACCGTCCGGCGCAGGATCGGCCGATGGTTCGCGCCGAGCGCGATCAGCGTAGTCGTGCCGGCCTTCTTCCCGAACACGAACACGGTGCGCGGCGACGGCACCTGGATGTCCGCGATGCTCGGGTCCGCGACGAACATCGCGGTCGCGGGTTCGGACAGCGATAGCATCTCGCCCTTGCCGGTCGCGATCGACAACGCCGCGCCGGCGTCCGCCGCCTGCGCGCGCGGCGCGAGCACGACGCCCGGCGCGACGATGCAGGCCAGGCACCAGAAAGCGATCCAACGAACCATGCGCACCATGCGTCTTCCCGTCAAATGCCGGCCGCCGGGCGGCCGGCCCGAATCGTCATGCCGTCACTGCGGCACGGCCGCGCGCGGCGCTTGCGCCGTCGCGTCCGCGGCAGCATTCCCGCCCGCGGGCGCAGCCGGCGCAACCGGCATGCCTGGCGTGCCTGACATAGCCGGCCACCCGGACGGCAGCGGCGGCAAGCCCGGCGTGCCGATGCCGCCGCCGCGCGACCCGTCGTCGACCGACGAGCCGCGATAGATCACGACCGTGTTGCCCTGCACCGTCGGCCGCGTGCCGCCGTCCGTTCTCCCGGACGGCGCCCGCGCCGCGTCACGGGCCGCGCGCGACACGTCGCCGGCCCACACCGGCGGCGTATCGGGCTCCTGTTCGTCGCCGCCCGCCGCCTGGCGGCGATCGCTCGTCGCGAAGCTGCGCAACGCCAGCGACAGCGAGCCGAGGCGCGTCGCGACCAGCACGACCTGAGCGGTGCGCGGCGCGACCTCGAGCGTGACCGTGCGCGCGCGGACCGGCGCGTCCGGTGCGCTCGCGGGTGTCTTCGCACGCTGGAATTCCGAGCCGACCGCGAGCACGCGCGCGCGCCGCACGACAGTCTCCGCTTCGAACGTGCCGGGCGTCGTCGCGGACCCGCCGATCTCCTGCGTGAGCACCACGTCGACGAAGTCGCCCGGCTGGATCAGCCCCGCGTTGCCCGACACGTCGTCGACCGGCACCGAGATCGCGCGCATGCCGGGCTGCAGCGCGGCCGCGAGAAAATCCGGCGCGCCGGCCGCAATCACGTTGTCCGCACGGATCGGCGCACCGGCGTCGACACGGTTGCGCAGCAGCGCGCCCTTCAGGTCCGCGCCCGGTTGCGACTCGACGAACGCACCGGCCGGCACCTGCGTGCGCGGCATGCGCTTCCACGCGAGATCGTTATCGCGCAGCAGCAGCCCTTCGGGCAGGTCCGCCGCCGCGACGCGCACACTCACCTCGGCCGCTTCGCCGGGCGCGGAAGGCGTCGACGCGGAGACATACAGCTGACGCAGGATGAACGCGCCGATCGCGGCAGCGATGATCAGCACGGCCATTCTCAGGGGTTTGGGCATGGCGGCGTGCGTCCCCCGGTCTAGGTAAGCGAAACCGCGTGAGGAAACGGCGCCCAGACGGCCAGCATGCCGCCGAGCGCGAGCGCGATGCCGTACGGCACGCCGCGCGGCGCGATCGCACGTGCCGGCGCGGTGTGACGCCGCCATGCAACGGCCGCGAGCGCGGCGACGCCATACAGGGCGCCGCTCGCGGCGACGAGCGTCAGCACCGGGAACGCGAGCGTCGGGCCGGCCCACAGGAACACCGCCGCCGCCAGCTTCACGTCGCCGCCGCCCATCCAGCCCGCGTGACGCAAGCCGGCGAACAGCAGCAGCATCGCCGCGGCGGTCGCCACGTGACCGGCGAGTTGCGCGAGCCCGTCGCGCGCGAGTGCCGCCGCGATCAAATACAGCATCGCGAACGCCAGCACGGCGCGATTGGACAAGCGCCGCTCGCGCAGGTCCTGCGTCGCGAGCGACACCAGCACGAGCGTCGCCGCCGACTGTACGAGAAAGAGCATCGGAGAGCCGTCCGTCGGCGCGCCCCGGCTGGATACGTCGTACCGCTGCGGATCCGTGTGTCCGCCGACGGCGCGCGGGTTCAGGAGATCAGATCAACGCCGTGACCTTGTTGATCAGTGCGGTGAACACGGCCGGCAAGCCGCCGGACGTGCTGCTGAGAATCACCCCGACCGCCGCCAGCGCGACCACGACGATACCGGCCAGAACCGCATATTCGAGCGAGCTGACACCACGTTCATCGCGCAGCAAGGTCTTGACGTATTGCAGCATGACAACCTCCGTGTGGCGGGGTCGGTGATCGACCGTTGAATGTAATGACGCGGTGTTGCACGGGGTGGTGCGCACGGCGTTCGCCCATTCGTGACTCATGCGGCGGCCCCGGCATCGGACCGTGCGCATTCCCCGGAATCCATTCGATCGCTGCAACGCGTGGTGTGCGGCGGCGGCATTGGCCGCTACATTCGCGCGTTTGTGGCGAGCCGCATTGACACGATGCGGAACACGCCGATTCGTCTAGGGTATATACAATTTTTTGGGCGAATTCAAATAATTTGGCGTCGGAATGCATTTATGAGCGGAGCGCTTCAGCGATGAAATACGCGCACGTCATTTACCGCTTTTCCATCGTGGCGCGGCAGGCCGGTCATGGCTCGGAGTAAGAATGTTAATGCCCGGCCGCATCATTGCCGCCGGCGTTAACTTCGATGGTTTTTTATTCAGTTTTTCGATATGCCGCGCGCTTCGCATTGACGAATTCAGAACAAACTCCCGCGTGCGTTGCCCGGCAATCCTTTCGTGCATTCCAGCGCGATCCGGAAAATATTGCACGCGCCGATCGGCTGCGGGATCGGTGCTCGGCGTTGGCGCGATTCGACATTTCCAAGTGGCGCCACGCGTGATTTGCCAACCGGAAACGCGGCGATAAGCATAGTTCAAATCGTTGCTTGTCCCGCGCCGGCGGCGTCCTCCAGAATGGTTCGACATCCTCCGGCCCGATTTCCACTCCTCGCCATCCGACGCGCCATGATCGACCGATTCCCGTCCCCCCTGCGCCTGCTGCGATCGTTGCTGATCGCGTCCCTCGTCGCGTTCCCCGCTGTCGCCGCGCACGCCGACAAGCCCGCCACCATCCGCATCGGCGTCGCCCAGCAGGGCGCCGGCGATCCGCAGACCTTCGGCGGGTCGAGCGCGGCCACCGCGCAATTGCAGCAACTGGTCGAAAAGGAGTTCGCGACCGACGGCATCAAGGTGCAGTGGCTGTTCTTCAAGGGCGCCGGCCCGGCCGTCAACGAGGCGATCGCCAACAAGGCGCTCGACTTTGCCTACCAGGGCGACCTGCCGGCGGTGCTCGCACGCTCGAACGGAATCAGGACGCGCCTGCTGCTCGCCGCGAGCGTGCGCTCGGGCGTGAAGATCGCGGTGCCGCCGGACTCCGCGATCCGCTCGATCGCCGACCTGAAGGACCGCCGCGTATCGATCTTCCGGGGCACGAACCTGCAGCTCGTCGCCGACAATGCACTCGCGAAGAACGGCCTCGGCGAACGCGACCTGCGCGTGATCAACCTCGATTCGGCGAGTTCGCTTGCCGCGCTCGCGTCGAAGGGTATCGATGCATCGGTCGGCGACTATCAGTTGTACAAACTGCGCGACGCGGGGCTTGCGAAGATCATCTACGAATCGCAGAACGACGGCCCGCAGTTCACGCGCCAGACCCACCTGCTCGTGCTCGACGACTTCGAGCGCGCGCATCCGGACATCGTGCAGCGTGTCGTCGACGCGCTGGTCAAGGGCGCGCAATGGTCGTCCGATGAAGCGAACCGCGACGCGTTGTTCAAGCTCTGGGCGAAAAGCGGCGTGCCGTATGCGTCGTGGCAGGCCGACTTTGCGAACCAGCGCCTGAAGGACCGCCTGTCGCCGCTGATCGATCCATTCCTCGTCGCGCGCTACAAGGCCGTCGCGCAGGACGCGCTGAAGCTGAAACTGATCCGCCAGCCGGTCGACGTCGACGGCTGGTTCGAACCGAAGTATCTCGACAACGCGTTGCGCGCGCAGCACCTCGAGCACTACTGGCCGCGCTACGACGCGTCCGGCAAGCCCCTCTCCTGACCCGGACCGGCCCCGATGAGCGACACCGCGATCCCGATTCCGTCGTCCGACCCGCCTGCGCTCGCGGCGCAGTCCCGCGCGGCGGCCGTGAAGCGCGTGGCGTGGCGGCTCGCGCCGTGGGCGCTGCCCGCACTGCTGTTCGCGCTGTGGAGCGTCGGCAGCGCGCGCGGCTGGATCGCGCCGCAGATCCTGCCGCCGCCCGAACAGGTCGCCGACTCGCTCGCGGAACTCGCCGCCAGCGGCGATCTCGCGCGCCATACGCTGATCAGCCTGCAGCGCGTGCTGGTCGGCTTCGCGGCCGGCACGCTGCTCGGTTTCGCGACCGGTGCGGCACTCGGCCTGTCGCGCGCGCTGGAAGCCTACGTGCTGCCCGGCTTCAACGCGCTCGTGCAGATTCCCGTGCTCGGCTGGCTGCCGTTCCTGCTGCTGCTCGTCGGCGTCGGCGAGCCGCTGAAGTACCTGCTGATCGCGCATGCGGCACTCGTCCCCGTGACGATGAGCACGCTGCAGGGTTTCCGCCAGACGCCGCCTGTGCTCGATGAAGTCGCGCGCGTGTTCGGCTATACGCGCCGCCAGCGCATCGCCCACGTCGTGCTGCCCGCCGCGATCCCGACGCTCGCGACCGGTGTACGACTCGCCTTCACGAAATCCTGGCTCGCGCTCGTCGTCGTCGAACTCGTCGCATCGTCCGAAGGGCTCGGCTACCTGATCGTGTACGGGCGCCAGCTGTTCCAGCTCGACCTCGTGATGGCGGCGGTGATTGTCGTCGGCGCGGTCGGCCTCGCAATCAACCGGCTGCTCGACGCGCTCGAAGCACGGCTGCGCCGTGGCGTGCCGTCCGCGTTCCGCGGCTGAACCCGATCCAAGGATGCCGCTCATGCCGCCTGCCGCCACGTCGATACCCGACGCCTCGTCGCCCGCCGTCTCGACCGCCCGGCGCTTTCCCGTGCCCGACTGGCGCGGTTTCGTCCTGCCACTCGGCGCGTTCGCGCTCTGGTGGGCCGTCTCGTCCGCGCATCTCGTCAAAAGCGGGCTGCTGGTCGGCCCCACCGACGTGCTGCACACGGCGTGGGCCCAGACGACCAGCGGTGCGCTGGCGCGCGCGCTGTCGGCTTCGCTCGCGCGCGAAGCGTGCGGCTTCGCGATCGGCGCGACCGGCGGCCTGCTGCTCGGCGCCGCGCTCGGCCTGTCGCGCATCGCTGCGCGGGTGGTCGGCCCGAGCTTCGACACGTTCAAGCAGATCTCGCTGTTCGCGTGGATTCCGCTGATTTCCGTCTGGTTCGGCCTCGGCGACGCCGCCAAGGTCGTGTTCCTGTCACTCGCCGCGCTTCTGCCGGTCGCCACGCATACGTGCGACGGCATTCATGCAGTGCCGCGCGCGTATGTCGACGTGGCCCGCGCGCTGCGCTATTCGCGGCTTCAGCTGGTGCGTTACGTGCTCCTGCCCGCCGCGCTGCCATCGATCTTCACCGGGCTGTATCTCGGCCTCATCTACTCGTGGCTCGCGACGCTCGGCGCCGAGTACCTGCTCGTCGCGGGCAGCGGGATCGGCAACACGCTGATCGACGGCAGCGAGCAGTTCCGGATGGACCTCGTGCTGTTCGGAATCATCGTCGTCGGCGTGACCGGCTGGGCGCTGAACGCGATCGCGCGTGCGGTCGAACGCAAGGTGCTGGCCCGGCGCGGCGAGCTGCGCCGCTGATCGCCCTCCTTCTTCCTGTCGCTTCCTTCTCCGCCATGACGAACCTCGCTTCCGATTCGCTCGATATCCTCCACGTGAGCAAGCGCTATGCGCAACGCGGCGCGACGCTTGCAGTGCTCGACGACGTGTCGCTGCACGTGCGTGCCGGCGAATTCGTCACGATCGTCGGCGCGAGCGGCTGCGGCAAGTCGACGTTGCTGCGGTTGATCGCCGGGCTCGACACCGACTACGCGGGCGAAATCCGCGCCGGGGACGAACCGGTGCGCGACACGTCGCTGCAGCGCGGGATCGTGTTCCAGGATCACCGGCTGTTCCCGTGGCTGACGGTCGCGCAGAACGTCGAGGCCGCGCTGCGCAATGCGCCGCTCGACGCCGCGAGCAAGCGACGCGCAGTGGCCGAGCACATCGCGCTCGTCGGGCTGAACGGCTTCGAGCATGCGTACCCGAACCAGTTGTCGGGCGGGATGGCGCAGCGCGTCGCGATCGCACGCGGCCTCGTCAACCGGCCGCGTGTGCTGCTGCTCGACGAGCCGTTCGGCGCACTCGATGCACAGACGCGCGCGCGAATGCAGAACGAACTACTGCGCATCTGGGAGCAGGAACGCATCACGATGGTGCTCGTCACGCACGACGTCGACGAAGCCGTCTATCTCGGCGATCGCGTCGTCACGATGGCGCCGCGCCCCGGGCGCATCGAGCGCATCGTCGACGTCGCGCTGCCGCGACCGCGCCGACGCGATTCGCCGGAATTCGCGCGGCTGCGCGACACGGTGCTCGCCGATTTCGACGATCGTGCACCGCCGGGTGGCGGCGATGGTGGCGATGGCGGTCGGGCAAGGCGCGTCGATGCGCCCGATGCGCACCGGATCGGCGAATGGCGGCTCGCGTGGTGACACGGTCGCGCCGCATGACCCGACACCGTGCCCGAATTGCTCAGCATGACGACACATATCGATCATCGCGGCGCGCGCTAAGGATGTGACGATTCATCGGTTCCGGTTCCGCGCGATCCCTGCTTGAATGGAGACTCGACCGATCCGATCCAGGAGACTCCCGATGTCCGAAGTCCAGCACGCCGCTCACCCGTCATCGCATGCTTCGCACGCCGCCGCACCGCGCACGGCCGCCGTCCCGCTTCAGGTTCGCCAGGTCGCCGGCCGGATCGGCGCCGAGATCGCCGGGGTCCGGCTGTCCGGCGCGCTCGACGACGCGACGTTCGACGCGATCCAGGCCGCGCTGCTGCGCCACAAGGTGCTGTTCTTCCGCAACCAGGGCCATCTCGACGACACGGCGCAGGAAGCCTTCGCCCGCCGCTTCGGCGATATCGTCGCGCACCCGACCGTGCCGTCCGTCGACGGCAGCGCGCACCTGCTCGAACTCGATTCCGCGCACGGCGCGCGCGCCAATTCGTGGCACACCGACGTGACCTTCGTCGACGCGTATCCGAAGGTGTCGATCCTGCGCGCGGTCGTGATCCCGCCATTCGGCGGCGACACGGTGTGGGCCAACACGGCCGCCGCGTACACGCATCTGCCCGAATCGCTGCGCGCGCTCGCCGACACGCTGTCGGCAGTGCATACGAACGCTTACGACTACGCGTCGACGCACGTGCATGCCGACGACACGCAACTGAAGCGCTACCGCGAAGTGTTCACGTCGACCGTCTACGAAACCGAACACCCGGTCGTGCGCGTGCATCCGGAGACCGGCGAACGCACGCTCGTGCTCGGGCACTTCGTGCAGAAGATCAAGGGGCTGTCGTCGCAGGATTCCGCGCATCTGCTGCAGGTGCTGCACGAACACGTGACGCGCCTCGAGAACACCGTGCGCTGGAACTGGCAGCAAGGCGACGTCGCGATCTGGGACAACCGCGCGACGCAGCACTATGCGATCAACGATTACGGCGATGCGCACCGCGTCGTGCGTCGCGCGACCGTTCACGGCGACGTGCCGGTCGGCGTCGACGGCCGCCGCAGCGTCGTGCTGAAGGGGCCCGGCGCGACGCTGCAATGACGTTCGCCGCGCGCGGCGGCGACTTCGGCCGCCGCCGTGCCGCCCCCTTCCAGCATTCCCGCATTGCCGACCGGAGGATCCGACCATGACGTTTCCGCCACCGGGCCGACGCTTGCATGCGCAACGATGTCGCCGGCCGTCCACCCCGTTCACTTCCGCCAGGAGCGTCGCATGAGCGCCCTACCCGAACCCGCCGCCCAGCCGGTCGACGTGATCCCGCTGTCCGCCCACATCGGCGCGGAGATTCGCGGCATCGACCTCACCCAGCCGTTGACCACGCCGCAGATCGCCGCGATTCGCGCCGCGCTGCTGAAATGGCGCGTGATTTTCTTCCGCGAGCAATTCCTCACGCACGAGCAGCATGTCGCGTTCTCCGCGCAGTTCGGCGAGCCGACCGTCGGCCATCCGGTGTTCGGGCACGTCGACGATCACCCGGCCGTCTATTCGATCGCGAAGCATCGCAAGGCGACGCGCTTCGAAGGCGAGCCGGTGCGCCGGCCGTGGACGGGCTGGCACACCGACGTGACGGCCGCGGTCAATCCGCCGTGGGCGTCGATCCTGCGCGGCGTGACGATTCCGCCGTACGGCGGCGACACGCACTGGACCAACCTCGTGCGTGCGTACGAGACGCTGTCGGCGCCGCTGCGCGGCTTCGTCGACGGCTTGCGCGGCATCCACCGCTTCACGCCGCCGGCCGGTGCGCGCGCGACCGGCGCATTCGATGAAGCCGTCGAGCGCCGCCCGCTCGTGACCGAGCATCCGCTGGTGCGCGTGCATCCGGAGACCGGCGAACGTGCGCTGTACGTGAGCCCGAGTTTCCTGAAGTCGATCGTCGGGCTGACGCCGCGCGAGAGCCAGGCGTTGCTCGAACTGCTGTGGGAGCACGTGACGCGGCCGGAATTCACGATCCGCTTCAAGTGGGAGCCACGCAGCATCGCGTTCTGGGACAACCGCGCGACCGCGCATCTCGCGCCGGTCGACATCTTCGATCTCGACTTCGATCGCCAGCTCTATCGCACGACGCTCGTCGGCGACGTGCCGGTCGGCCCCGACGGCCGGTCATCCGTCGCGCTCGAAGGCTCGCCGGTCGAAGCAGCGGCCGCGGTCGCACTGAACTGATTGTCGCGTCGACAGCCGGCGCACGCGCGCCGGCCTGCCTTCCTCAATCCAGCCAGACGCCGTCGAACCGGTGCCCGCCGAGCGGCGAGAACGTCACCCCGTGCACGCGCTTCGAGATCGGCAGCGACACGATCGATGTCGCGATCGGCGTGAACGGCACCTGACTCTTGAATACGACCTGGGCCTGCTCGTAAAGCGACGTGCGTTTCGCGACGTCCGCGTTCGTGCGCGCCGCATCGACGAGCCGCTCGAAATCCGCGTTGCACCACTTCGCGAGGTTGCTGCCGTGCACGGCGTCGCAGCCGAGCAACGTGCCGAGCCAGTTGTCGGGATCGCCGTTGTCGCCCGACCAGCCGTACAGGATCGCGTCGTGCTGCCCGTCGCGTTTCGCGCGGCGGTTGTACTCGCCCCACTCGTAGCTGACGATCTTCGCGCGCACGCCGATCCTCGCCCAGTCCTGCTGGATCAGTTGCGCCATCAGCTGCGCGTTCGGGTTGTACGGGCGCTGCACCGGCATCGCCCACAGCGTCAGGTCGAAACCGTTCGGGAATCCTGCTTGCGCGAGCAGCGCCTTCGCCGCGGCCGGATCGCGCGGCGCGTCCTTCAGGCGCGGGTTGTACGACCATTGCGCGGGCGGCATCGGGTTCGTCGCGATCGTCGCGTCGCCGTTGAACACAGTCTTGATGATCGCCGTCTTGTCGATCGCGATGTCGAGTGCGCGCCGCACGTCGACGCGATCGAGCGGCGGATGCTGCGTGTTGTACGCGACGAAGCCGACGTTGAAGCCCGTCCCCGAAAACAGCGTCAGCTTCGGATCGCGCCGCACCGTCTCGAGATCGGCCGGCCGCGGAAACACCGACACCTGGCACTCGCCCGCCGTGAGCTTCTGCAGGCGCACGGCCGGATCGGGTGTGATCGCGAACACGAGATGCGCGAGCTTCACGTCGTCCGGCTTCCAGTAGTCGGGGTTCGCGTCGTAACGGATCGTCGCGTCCTTCTGGTACGCGCGCAGTTGGAACGGCCCCGTGCCGACCGGGAACTGGTTGATGTCGGCCTCGCGATGGCTTGCCGTCAACTGCGACGCGTATTCGGCCGACAGGATCGACGCGAACGCCATCGCGAGATTGCGCACGAACACGACGTCGGGCGACTTCAGCACGAAGCGCACCGTGTCGTCATCGATTTTCTCGATACGCTCGATGTTGCGGTCGAATCCGAGATCGCTGAAGTACGGGAAGCTGACCGGATAGGCCTTGCGGAACGGATCGTCGGGGTCGAGCATCCGGCGGAACGTGAACACGACGTCGTCCGCCTGGAATGGCCGCGTCGGCTTGAACCACGCGGTCGTCTGGAACTTCACGCCGCGCCGCAGGTGAAACGTGTAGACGCGCTGGTCGGACGACACGTCCCAGCTCGCCGCGAGCGACGGCGCGAGATCGAGCGTGCCGCGTTTGAACTGCACGAGCCCGTTGTAGATCGTGTACGTGCTCGCGTCGAAATCGGTGCTGGTCGTGTGCTGGCCGGGGTCGAAGCCGGCCGGGCTGCCTTCGCTGCAGAACACGAGCGTCTTGCCGGCCGGCGCCGCGAACGCGTGCGTGACCGCGCCGGCGAGGAGCAGCGACGCGGCCATGCCGCGCAGCGCTGCAACGGCAACGGATGCGGGCCGCGCGCGATGCGCTGAGAACAAAACGAATGGAATCTTCATGGTGGCGATCGAGAAAGGACTGTCATGCGAATGACGACCGCCGATCTTCGCGCGCCGCCCGCCGATCGCTTACCAATTAATTCCGCGTTGCTTATCGCGGCGGATGCATCGCGCTGCCGCTGCATGAAAATGTCCGCACGAGCGTCGGGGCATGCCGGCGAATTCCGGCTGCCAAGCGCCACCGCTCCGCGTCATGCAGCGACGCCGTTCGCGGTCCGCCTTCCGGCCCCCTGCAGGTTCTCCGGAATTGGCGCATCGTATCGGTTGGTCAACGCCGGCACCGGCGCGCGCGCATTCGCCCGCGCGCACGTTGCGGCGCGGCGTGCCTGCCGGCGCGCTGCCCCTTCCTGGAGGACCCACGATGTCGATCAGCCCCGATACGCCCTCTCGTCCCGTGAAGTCGCCGGGCCCCGATCATCCGATCACGATCGAACCGCATCCGTCGCGCGTGGTGGTCAAGGTGGCCGGCAAGGTCGTCGCCGATACGCGCCACGCGCTGGCGCTGCGCGAGGCCAGCTATCCGGCCGTGCTGTACGTTCCGCGCGAGGACGCCGACATTGCGCTGCTGCAACGCACCGACCATGCGACGTACTGCCCGTACAAGGGCGATTGCGCGTATTACTCGATTCCCGCCGGCGGCGAACGCGCGACCAACGCGGTGTGGACGTACGAGCATCCGAACCCGGCCGTCGAATCGATTCGCGCGCACCTCGCGTTCTACCCGGATCGCGTCGACTCGATCGAGGAAAGCCCGCTCGGCACCGATTGAGTGCGGCGGCGCCTGCCGGCCCGTCGTTCACGTATCGTCCGGCCGCTGATTTGCATATGCGGATTCATTGGTTGGCCGCCGATTCGCGCGGCCGTATCGTCGTGCATCCGGCGCGGGCCGGCCGCGCGCAGCTTGCGCATCCGGCTGCGTCCCGTGCCGATCGCGCCGCAAGCGCGCGCGACCCGTGAACCCGCCAGCAGGACGCCTCGATGAACGACGAATCACACGCAGACGTTGAAACGACCCCGGCAAATCCGCGCCGCCGCCAGTGGCTGCACGGCGCGGCCGCCGGACTGGCCGGGCTCGCGCTCGGCCCGCTCGCGGGCACGCCCGCACTGGCGCAGGGCAGCGAGAAGCGGCTGCGCGTCGGCTTCCAGAAATACGGCAACTTCGTCGTGCTCAAGGCGCGCGGCACGCTCGAGAAGCGGCTCGCGATCCAGGGCGTGACGGTCCAGTGGCTCGAGTTCCCGGCCGGCCCGCAATTGCTCGAGGGGCTGAACGCGGGCGCGATCGACGTCGGCACGGTCGGCGAAACGCCGCCGATCTTCGCGCAGGCCGCGGGCGTCGATTTCGTCTATCTCGGCAACGAACCGCCCGCGCCGCACGGCGAGGCGATCGTCGTGCTGCCCGATTCGCCGATCCGCACCGTCGCGCAGTTGCGCGGCAAGAAGGTCGCGTTCAACAAGGGGTCGAACGTCCACTATCTGCTCGTGAAGGCGCTGGAACATGCGGGCCTCACGTATGCCGACATCCAGCCGATCTATTTGACGCCCGCCGACGCGCGCGCCGCGTTCGTGCAGCGCAGTGTCGACGCGTGGGTGATCTGGGATCCGTATCTGGCGGCCGCCGAACGGCAGCTCGGCGCACGCGTGATCGCGAACGGCGACGGGCTCGTGCGCAACACGCAGTACTACCTCGCCGCGCGCAAATATGCCGCCGCGCAACCGCAGGTGCTGCGCACGCTGCTCGACGAAGTCGACGCGGTCGATCGCTGGGGACGCGACCACGTTCCGGAAGTCGCCGCGCAACTGTCGCCGCTCGTCGGCCTCGACGCGCCGACGCTCGAAGTCGCGCTCAAGCGCGCCGGCTACGGCGTGCAGCCCGTCACCGATGCGACGCTCGCGTATCAGCAGAGCATCGCCGACGCGTTCAGCGCGCTGAAGCTGATTCCCGGCAAGGTGACGGTCGCCAACGCGCGCTGACGCGCCGTCGCTGCGCCGCGTTACGGCGAACGCGTCGCGCCGATGCGCCGCCACTCGTCGTAATCGGTGACGAGGCCCGCATCGTCGACCGCGATATCAGCCGCATACGTGCCGCTCTCGTAGCGGTAAACGTGCTTCGCCGTGCGCGCATAGCGCTGCTCGCCGCGCACGATCTCGAACGCCGGAAAACGCAGCCAGGCCGTGTGAATGACGGCCGACGCGCCGACCGCCAGCCCGAGACGCCGGATCGGCAGCGTGTTGGTCGACGGACTGAAGCCGAGATCGATGTCGGTCGCGCCCGCGAGGGCCGGTGCGTCGACGCCGTCGATCGTCCAGCGCGCCGCGTCGCGTTCGATTGCGAGCTGCCGTGGCGGCGCTGCGCCGAGCCAGTACGCCACGTGCGCCGATCGCGTCAGCCAGTCGGCGCCGCACGCGATCGCATAGTCGACGCGAAACGGCGTGCCGTCGATCGCGCCCGCGACCGCGCCCGACAGGTCGATGCCCGCATGCGTCTCGACGAGCCGGCACCATTCGGCCGCCTGCCAGGTCTGCGTGTTCTGCCACGCGACGCATCGCGTGCGCGCTGCTTCGTCCCGTTGCGTCATGTCGCCTCCCGTCGGTTGCATGAGCCTTTGATCCAGACGGTGACGGCGACGCGCCACCGACGCCCGATGTTCGACACGATCCTGGCCGGCGGCGGCATCGGCGTCGTGCAGGCACCGGCCTGCGGCAATGCGCTCGCGCACGGCAAGCGCGTCGCGATCACCACGCCTGCCGATAGATCGCCAGCGCGTCGGCTTCCGTGACTTCGCGCGGATTGTTCACGAGCAGGCGCGTCTGCAGCATCGCGTCCGACGCCATCCTCGGCAGGTCGCCCTCGCCGACGCCGACCTCGCGCAGCGTGCGCGGAATGCCCGTCGCGACGATCAGGTGATCGATCTCGTCGATCAACGCCTGCGTTCTCGCTTCGTCGCTACCCGTCGCCGATGGCGCGACGATCGCCGCGAGTTCGGCATACAGCGGTGCGGCAGCCGGCGCGTTGAAGCGCAGCACATGCGGCAGCACGAGCGCGTTCGACAGCCCGTGCGGCACGTGGAAAATGCCGCCGACCGGATAGGCCAGCGCATGCACGGCCGCGACCGGCGCGTTCGCGAATGCCTGGCCGGCGAACATCGCGCCGACCAGCATCGCTTCGCGCGCGTGGCGATCGCCGCCGTCGTCGCATGCCTTCAGCAGGTTGCGCGACAGCAGCGTCAGTGCCTGCACGGCCAGCATGTCGGACACCGGATTCTTGAGCCGCGACGACGTATACGCCTCGATCGCATGCACCATCGCGTCGATGCCGGTCGCGGCCGTGGCCGCGCGCGGCAGCCCGAGTGTCAGCTCGGCGTCGAGGATCGCGACGTCCGCGAACAGGTGCGGCGACACGACGCCCATCTTGCGCGCCTCGCCGACCGTGACGATCGACACGGCCGTCACTTCGGAGCCGGTGCCGGCCGTCGTCGGTATCTGCACGAGCGGCAGCCGCGACGTCGCAACCTTGTCGACGCCGTACATGTCGGCCAGCGCCTGCCGCCCCGGCGCGAGCACCGCGATCAGCTTCGCGACGTCCATCGACGAACCGCCGCCGAGGCCGAGCACGATTTCCGCATCGGCCGCCACCGCCCGCGCGGTCGCTTCGAGCACGACGTGCTCGGGCGGATCGGCGATCACGTCGTCGATCACGGTCACCTGCCAGCCGTGCGCGGCGAGGCTCTCCAGCGCGGGCGCGAGCACGCCGCTGCGATGCAGGAACGCATCGGTGACGACGCACAGCCGCGCGAGCGCCGGAAAGCGTTCGCGCAACAGCGCGCCGAGCCGGCGAGCAGCGCCGAATTCGACGATCTGCGTCGGAACGGTACGGAATTGAAACGGGTTCATCGGGTGCCTCCCGGTGGCGTCGCCGTGCCGGTGTCCGGCTGCACCATGTAGCGCGTCACGTCGCGGCGATCGAGCAACGGAAAGATCGCACCGACTCCGATCCGCTGGAAATGCGGCGTTTCCCGATGCACGTCGAGGCCGTCGGCCTCGCGATAGCGCTCGAGGATCACGATGTGGTCGGGATCGACCGGCGACCGGAAGTATTCATAGTCGAGGTTTTTCGGCTCGGTGCGCGTGGCCGGCGCGAGTTCGGCCAGCAGTTCGATCACGCGGTCGCCGTTGCCGGGTGTCGCGAAGAAATGCGCGATGACCTGCAGGTAAGGTTCGTTCATGCTGCGCTCCGTATTCGCCAGCGGCCCGTCATGACGGGCCGTCATTCCACCATGCGCGATTGCGCGCCGAAAGTGGCGGTCGGCGGCCCGACGCGGTGCCGACGCCCCGACGTCGCATTGTATTGAATCGGCGCCGCGTGCGCAGCGCATCGTCACGCGCCCCGCTGCGCCGGCCGCTACCACGGCACGGTATGCCCCTGGTAATCGAGGTATTCGAGCCCGGCGCGCCGTTGCTTCCCGATCAACACGTTCACGAGGCTCGGCACGCTTTCGTCGATCGTCAATCGCGCATCGGGCCCGCCGAGTTCCGTGCGGACCCAGCCCGGCGCCATCAGCACCATCGCGCGCGGCGTGCCGGCCTGGCGCGCTGCGAAACTGCGCATGAACTGGTTCAGCGCGGCCTTGCTGCCACGGTAGACCTCGCGCATGCCGCTCACGTTGTTCGCGACGCTTCCCTGCCCCGACGACATCGCGCCGATCAGGCCATCCGGGGTCACGAGATCCTGCAGCGCCTCGATCACGCGCATCGGCGCCAGCGCATTCGTGATCATCACGCGCACGAATTCGTCGGTCGTGACGTCGCCGATCGTTTCGTTCGGGTCGTTGGTCGTGCCGGCGTTCACGAACAGCATGTCGAAGCGCCGGCCCGACAAACGCGCACGCAGTGCGGCCAATTGTTCCGGCGCGCAGATATCGAGCGTCTCGATCTCGAGCCGTCCGTCGAAGCGTTCGGCGAGCGCGTGCAGCTGCGTGCGCGCCGGTGCCGCGCGCACGGTTCCGGTGACGTGCCAGCCCTTGTTCAGGAATTGTTCCGCCATCGCGAGCCCGAGGCCGCGCGAGGCCGCGACGAGCAGGATCGACGGTGTCCTGGGGTTCGATACGGTCGATTGCATGGATTTCACCTTTGCCGGAGTTCGTCATCCGGCCACTATAGGCGCGCACCATCACATGCACCAGACGCACCAAACTCAACCAATAGTTGCGTTGAACGCCCTGTCATGCCGTGCGATGTCGTATGCTGTCCGGATGGAAGACATCGACCTGAACCTCGTCGCCGCGCTCGACGTGCTGCTGACCGAAGGGAGCGTGACCGGCGCCGCGCGCCGGCTCGGACTGAGCACCTCCGCGATGAGCCGCACGCTCACGCGACTGCGCACCACCACGGGCGATCCACTGCTCGTGCGTGCCGGACGCCGGCTCGTGCCGACGCCGCACGCATCGGCATTGCGCGATCGCGTGCACGCCATCGCGAGCGACGCGCGTGCCGTGCTTCGTCCGGCCTCGGCCGACGTCGACATGGCCACGCTGTCGTCCACGTTCACCATCCGGGCGGCCGCGTCGTTCATGGACATGCTCGCCGGCCCGGTGGTCGCCACGATCGGCGACATCGCAACCGGCGTGCGCGTGCGTTTCGTCGCCAGGCTCGACCGCGATCCGGGGCCGCTGCGCGACGGCACGGTCGACCTGGAAATCGGCAAGCGCGGCGACGACGCGCCCGAGCTGCACACGCGCGAGCTCTTTCACGACGGACACGTCGCGGTGGCGCGCGCCGGGCATCCGCTGTTCGCGGCGGCCAGGATCACGCCTGCGCGCTACGCGGCCTGCCGTCACGTGATCGCATCGCAGCTCGGCGACTTCGGCGGGCCGGCGAACGATCCGGCAGACACGCTCGCGCCCGCTCACATCGTGCAGGTCGTGGTGCCCGGCTACCCCGATGCAATGCGCGTCGCGGCCGGCACCGACCTGATTGCGCTCGTGCCGCGCTCGAGCCTCGGCAACGCCTTCACGCCGGGGCTCGTGGACGCACTGGGGCTGCGCAGCTTCGCGATACCGGTCCGGCTGCCCGAGATCCTGATCTCCGCGCTCTGGCATCCGCGGATGCAGCGCGATCCCGTGCATCGCCGTCTGCGCGAGGCCGTCATCGACGTGTGCAAACGCGCGTATCCGGCGGCCCGCGCACCGCGCGCACCGAAGCGCGGCCATTGCAACGCGCCCGACGGCGCCGGCGGGCCCTTCGGCTAAAATGCCGCACTTTCCATCCTGTCCGGCCCGCTCGCCATGCAACCCGCCTCCCCCGCCCGATCCGCCTCCCACGGTGCCGACGACGCAGATTCGTCGCGCGACCTCGTCTATGGCCCCAATGACCGGCCTGCGCCGATGGTCGCCTTCGTCGCGGCGCTCCAGCACCTGCTGGCGATCATCGTGCCGATCGTCACGCCCGGCCTGCTGATCTGCCAGGCGCTCGGCGTATCGAGCCGCGATACGACCCTTATCGTGTCGATGTCGCTGGTGATTTCCGGTATCGCGACCTTCGTGCAGTGCAAGCGCTTCGGTCCGCTCGGCGCCGGCCTCCTGATCGTGCAGGGCACCAGCTTCAACTTCGTCGGCCCGCTGATCGCCGGCGGCAGCGTGATGGTCAAGCAGGGCACGCCGGTCGAGACCGTGATGGCCGCGATCTTCGGCGTCGTGATCGCCGGTTCGTTCGTCGAGATGGGCGTGTCGCGCATCCTGCCGTTCGTGAAGCGCCTGATCACGCCGCTCGTCACCGGCATCGTCGTGCTGCTGATCGGCCTCACGCTGATCAAGGTCGGCCTCATCAGCATGGGCGGCGGCTACGGCGCGATGGCCAACGGCACGTTCGCGAGCGCCCAGAACCTGACGCTGTCGTGCCTCGTGCTCGGCACGATCATCCTGCTGAACCGCGTGCCGATCGTGTGGGTGCGCAGCACCGCGCTCGTGATCGCGCTCGCGATCGGCTATGCCGCGGCCGCGGTGCTCGGCCGCCTGGACTTCACGGGCGTGCATCAGGCCGCGGTGTTCCAGGTCCCGACGCCGCTGCACTTCGGCATCGGTTTCTCGTGGTCGCTGTTCGTGCCGATGCTGATCATCTACCTCGTCACGTCGCTCGAGGCGATCGGCGACGTCACCGCCACCAGCAAGATCTCGAAGGAGCCGGTCGAGGGGCCGGTGTGGATGCAGCGGATCAAGGGCGGCGTGCTCGTGAACGGCGCGAACTCGCTGCTGGCCGGCGTGTTCAACACGTTCCCGAGCTCCGTGTTCGCGCAGAACAACGGCGTGATCCAGATTACCGGCGTCGCGAGCCGCTACGTCGGCATCTGGATCGCGGGCATGCTCGTGGTGCTCGGCCTGTTCCCGGTCGTCGCGGGCGCGCTGCAGGCCGTGCCCGAGCCCGTGCTCGGCGGTGCGGCGATGGTGATGTTCGGCGCGGTGGCCGCATCGGGCATCAACATCCTGTCCGGCATCCAGCTCGATCGCCGCGCGCTGCTGATCATCGCGGTGTCGCTCGCGCTCGGCCTCGGCGTGTCGCAAGTGCCGGACATCCTGAACAGCCTGCCGCATGCGTTGAAGAACGTGCTGGAATCGGGCGTCGCGACGGGCGGCATCTGCGCGCTCGTGATGAACTGGTTCTTGCCGGAACAGAAGTAACGCTACGCACTCCATGACGACGCGGCCCGACCGACGGGCCGCGTCGCGCTCGGCGGCTCCGGCTTGGCCGGGCGCCCGAGTCTCGCTAGAATCGGGGCATGCCTCAAGCCCCCGTCTCCACCAATGCGCCGGAAGCCAGTGCGGTCCTCGTCAAGGAACGCGCGACCGTCGTCTGCTACCGCGAACAACAGGTCTTGCTCGTTGCGCGCGTTTCGTCGCGCTGGGCGCTGCCCGGCGGCACGATCAAGCGCAGCGAAACGCCGCTCGAGGCCGCACATCGGGAACTGCTGGAAGAAACCGGCATCGTCGGCCAGAACCTCGTCTATTCGATGCAGTTCACCGGGCTCGCGAAGGTGCACCACGTGTTCTTCGCGGAAGTCGGCCCGGAGCACAAGGCCCAGGCGAGCAACGAGATCGAGAAGTGCAAGTGGTTTCGCATCGACAACGTCGATGCGCTGCGCGCGAGCATCCCGACGAAGCGCATCGTCGAGCTCGTCTACCGGCACGAAATCCTCAAGTAGGTAGACACCCCACCCCCACCGGCTCGCACGAGCCGATATCATGCGCCCACGGTCCGTCGTCGCGTTCCCTTTCGAGCGAGCTGCAGATGAACAGTGCGTACACCTACCGCGGATACACCATCGATGTCCGCTGCGAATTCCGGCTCGACGAACCGCGCGACCACGCGCCGCCACCCGCCACGCTTCGGTTCGGGTTCGTGGCGGTCGTGCAGGTTCGCGCGGCCGGCAGTGCGCCGCGCCTGCTGGCGCCGGTCCGGCTCGGCGACGACGGCGGCCGCCTGTTCGACGACACCCTCAACGCGCTGCGCGCCGGCCGGGCGGCCGGCGAAATCATCGTCGACGACCTGTTGGTCGATTCCGGCTCCACCGACGGGCGCGCGCATTCCTGAGCCGGCAATTGGGCCGGAGCGTTCTGCGCGGAGACGGTGCCCCGACGCTCAGTTCAGGCGTTTTCGTCGTAGTTCGTGCGTGGAATAGACGACGAGGAAGATCCCCAGCATCGCGACGCCGGATGCCATGAAGTCGTTTGCGGTTCCCATGCTGTTCAGCGACTTCGGGAAAATGCCGAGACTCAGTCCCGCGGCAGCCAGGAGCACGCCTGCCGCCACACCCCATACCGGTCCGGTGGTCTTTTCGATTGTGTTTTTCATACAGCACCCGTCTACAGTTGTTACCTGAACGGGGGCGGCGCATGGCGCTCGCGACTACCGTTCGTGCTTCGACTATAGCGGCGAAATAATCGGGGCGGATTCAGTGCTTTCACCGATCAAGTTTTCGCCGATCGCGAAATGGGCCGTGTTCCGGCGACACTCGTTCTCGCCGATCGGTTCGGAGCATGATTCATTCCCCGCGCGCCGCAATACGTGCCACGGGGTCGCGAATACCGGTGGAGAAGCGCCTCCCCTTACGCTCCGACGCAGAATTTACGGTTCGTTTCAAAGCTGTCCACACTGTGGACGTTCCCCGACGCTATGCTTCGTTGCACCCACAATAATTTCTCGGAGGGGGACAAAACAATGAACAATACATTCTGGAAGGCCGCACTATGTGCGGCAGCGGTGCCGTTCGCGCTTGCAGCGTGCGGCGGCGGCGACGATGGCGGCAGCCCGCAAACCGGCACGCTGCATGTCGCGATGACCGATGCGCCTTCATGCGGCTTCGATCATGTCTTCATTACCGTTTCGCAGGTTCGCGTCAATGCGAACGGGAATGCTTCCGACAACGACGCCGGCTGGTCGACGATCACGCTGGCCACACCGCAGAGGATCGACCTGCTGTCGCTGACCAACGGCGCGCTCGCCGATATCGGGCAGACCGCGCTGCCGGCCGGCCAGTATCAGCAGGTCCGCCTGGTTCTCGCGTCGAACCAGGGCAACAATCTCGCGAACTCGGTCGTCCCGACGGGCGGCTCGGAGCAGGCACTGGCAACGCCGAGCGCAACCCAAAGCGGCTACAAGATCATCCAACCTTTCACGGTTCAACCGAACACGCTCGTCGACCTCGTGCTCGACTTCAACGCGTGCAAGTCGATCGTCCAACGGGGCAACGGCACGTATGCGCTGAAGCCGGTCGTCACCGCGATCCCGACCGTCGTGAGCGGTGCGATCTCCGGTTACGTCGCATCGGCCGAAGCCGGCGCGACCGTGTATGCGGAACAAGGCGGCAAGGTGGTCCGCGGCACGGTTGCCGATGGCACCGGGAAGTTCGTGCTGTCGCCGCTGATCCAGAGCTCGACGCAAGGCAACTACGATGTGGTGGTCGTGCAGAACAACTTCGCGTCTGGCATCGTGCGCTCGGTTCCGGTCGTCGTGAATACGACCACGGCGGTGTCGACGTCGAACGCGCCGATCGCGCTGCCGGCATCGACGATGAGCACGGTCAGCGGCACGGTGACGGCAAGCGCCGACGCGTTCGTGCGGGCACTGCAGACCGTCGATGCAAAAGCGTACGAGATCACGTCGATCAACGCGAACATGGATACGGGCGCGTACGCGCTCAATGTACCCACGGCCGCGCCGATCGTCGGCACTTACTCGGGATCGCTGCCGGTCGCGCTGGCTGCATCGCCGGGCGCCGCGGCACAATATACGATCGAGGCGGACGCAGCGTCGGGCGCAACGCAATCGACGAACGTCAATGCAACGACCAGCCAGTCGAACGTCAATTTCAGTTTCTGACGCATCGACAGCATCATCGAAAGGGCCGCACGGCCCTTTCATCAATAAACGGGAGAACGAAGTGAAGAAAGGAGTTATCGCATTGCTCGCGGCGGCGAGCGTGGTCGGCGCGCTCAGCGGGTGCGTCGCATATGTTCCGGGTCCGCCGGTGGTCGTCGCACCGCAAGGCGGGCCGGGGAACGGGTTCTGCCCGCCCGGACAGGCAAAGAAAGGCAATTGCTGATTGAACGAGGCCCGCGTACGCGGGCCTTTTTTCATGGCCGCTGCAAGACAGACATGGCGTGGGAATGGCGGAAGGCAGCCGACTACAATCACCGCTCGCACCGTACCGCCAGGTAAGCTCCCCTCAATTCGGCGGAAATCGTAGGTCGCGCGTGCGCCGAGACCTCTAGCTACACGCTCTACGGCAGGAACTCCCCAGAACCCTGTCTCGTGCCAATCCTCCGCGATCACCTCTGATGCGCGCGTGACCTCACGCATACACGAGCGCAACACGACTGGACCGTGACGGCATCCCCGTCAATCAAACCCCAAAGAAGGCCAAACCCGCGATCACGATGCCAATCGCGGCCACGCCGATCGACAGACCCTGCATCCATGACCGTCGCGTGAGGATCGTGATCGCCGCTAGTGCAATCGAGATCTGGATGATGGTCGTCGCCTGCGACCATCGATGGTGTCGGTGCATCCGCTCCTCACTCGCCACGTTGTTCTTCTCGACTTCCTTTTCCAGCGCCTCGGCACGTGCCCGGATCGGCTCCTTGTCGGCGCGGTATCTCGCGGCATCCGTCTCGAACCGCTTTCGCTGCGGCGACGTCTCCGGGCTCAACGCCGCACCGAGTTCGGCGAGGTTCTGCTTATTGCCCTTCGCCTGATAGTAGGCCCACTGGTTCGCAGCCTCGGTTTTCCGGATCGCGGCGTCATTCTTGTAGAGCAACGCAAGGCTTTCGTCGGCACCGCTCTGATAGGCAGATATCGCGCCGAAGCAGGCAAGCACGGCCGTCAGCACCGCGATGCGCGACGTACCGTGATCACCATCGTGAGCCGCGTGATGTTCCACCGCATGGTCGTGAGGACCATGAACTTCGTATTCTTCAGACATCCTTGGCACCCGCGTGATACGCGTTCTGTCGGGATAATGCGGCGATTATCCGGCACGAGGGCGATTTCGGGCAACGCCCCGGGCACCGAACGCGTGTGCGTCATAGCAGTGGCCATGTTGCAAGCGCGCAGAGATCATCGTCGCTCGGTCGAAGCCAAGAATTCATCGTTGCAGCCTCGTTCGACACTCGCGCGATTCGCTCGCCGGATAACTGCCCGGCTCGCGGAAGCCGTCAAGAAGATCGGCCAATCGTAGAGCGCCGACATGATACGTGCAGAAAAACCCGCCCCACTTACGAAAAAAGCGCTCCCGATGGTGTAGAGTTAATCAATTGATGTTGCGGTTTGACAACCAATTCTCGTCGTTTTGAGGTGCGAAACGGGCACACGACAGACTTGCCGGCCGGCAATAACACTCAATTCCTGTCGCTTTAATACGCGGATGCTTAAAAAATCGGCGGTCCGCACCTGTTTTCCAAGCTTCCGGGAACCGCCGACGCAACAGAATATTCAGTTTCCCAGGAATTAGCCTGTTCCGCCTGCGTTCACGAAAGCGCGCCCCAGCGCAACCCGAACGACATCGGCACGGCGAGTCGTGCCAGCCCGCGCGGCTGCGCGGCCATCTAGACCGCGGCGCTCTCCGCCTCTGCGGCATGGCGATTACACTCCCGGCCTCTGCGTTTACATGTTTGGACAGTTCGGGCCGCCGCCTTCCGGCGTGACCCACACGATGTTCTGCGTCGCGTCATTGATGTCGCAGGTCTTGCAGTGCACGCAGTTCGGACGAGCTCAACGCCTACCCGAACGCCTTCAAGCAATCGTGGCTGTACTCGGAGCTGTACCGCCGCGCTTCCAGTGGAATTCGAGCCGGAATGGAAACCGGTGGTCCGCCCAGGATTCAAAATCCGGGAACTCGAACGTGTCCGTCGGCCACGGCCACGATTGAGTAATGCGTACCTCTCGATTCGCTCCTTCTCGTAAGTTGAAACCGCTATCATGTGCGCAGCACAACCAGAGGAGGAAAACATGGCAACCTACAAGGAGCTGAAAGCTCAAATGGACGCCTTGGCTGCGAAGACTGAAGCCGCCCGGGTAGCAGAATTCCAATCTGTTGTTGACGACATCCGTGCTAAGGTCACCGAGTACGACATTACCGAGCAGGATATCTTTGGTACGCGTCGCGGCCGGTCGGCAAAGCAGACAACGGCGCCGCTAGAAGCAAAATATCGCGATCCCAAGACCGGCGCAACTTGGTCGGGCCGCGGCCGCGCGCCTGCCTGGATCAAAGATGCCAAGAACCGCAATCGATTCCTGATTCAGGAGTAAGTCACTTCACCCATGACGTGGCTGACCGCGGAAAGGTAATATCCGCGGCAGCCAAAGCACGTGCATAAAGCGCCCGATGAACACACCGGACACAGTCCTGGTTCCGCTACGCTATTGCACACCAGCCGACTGGGTCACGTTCCGTAGCAGGTTGGCGACATTCGCGAGCATTCGCTGAATGGCGCAAATGCGGAGACCTCCGACCTACGTGGACCAAACAATGGCTGAGCACCGTGCCAGTTCAACGTTGGACTGAGCTCGGCCAGAAGCCGTCCTTGACACCATCTGCGCACGTGACTGCTGTGGGTTGCGGGCGGGCGCCCGCCTCACGAAGATGAATATCGGTGCTTGCCTAAACCCGCCATTCGACCGACGCCGCGGCATAAAGCTGCTATGCGACAGAAACTCATCATTCGGACATTTTGACTGAGCTGCCAGCGTAAGCGGCATCTCTCTATCACCGCAATTGATTCAGATCGACGCGGATTCCACCATTCAACGCAACACATCCGCTGAATCGCTCAGGGACGAAAAATCGCCTTGGCGCATCGCGTGGCACACATGCCTCAATGACCTGCCCCCATCAATAGGGCCAATGGGCTTCTAGCAAAGTCCCATTAAACCAACTCCTGGAAAGCGGCAGGAGTATCCGCGGTTGCCCGATGTTTCGCCGCAAACTCTGACGGCGCAAGGTA